>WHTO01000029.1:0-8607 GCA_009377665.1 Dehalococcoidia bacterium | reverse complement strand
TCATCGACGACCTGATTGCTACCGGTGGCACGGCTGGTGCCTCCGCGCAGTTGATTGAGGGCCTGGGCGCCACGGTCGCAGGCTTTGCCTTCGTCATCGAGCTGGCAGATCTGAAGGGCCGGGAGCGCGTCTCGGACTATGACTGCAGTGCCCTCGTCGTCTACGAGTAGGCGGACCGCTGTGGCTGCCAGACTACTATGGGAACGAGTGGGCGCGGAGGGTGAATGGCCGACAACGGTAAGCGCTATGTGACGATCGAGTACTGCACGATGTGCATGGACCTGCCAGCAGCCCTCAAGCTCGCCGACGACATCCTCAAGGACTATCAGTGGGACCTTGACGGCGTCACCCTGCAGCCGGGAGGCAAGGCCGTCTTCGAGGTCTACCTGAACGAGGACAAGGTGTTCTCGAAGATCGAGCTGGATCGCTATCCCACGTACGACGAGATAAAGGCGGTGTTGATCGAGCGGGTCGGACCCCCGGCCGACATCCTGAGCTGAAGGTGTCAGGGACAGTCTCGATAACCTTCCAGGCGGGCGTCCGGCTGGAAGCCGCCGCTGCGCTGGCGATCCAGGTCCTGTCCGAATACAGTCACCGCCTCGACGCGCTGCGCCTCGTGCCGGCAGCGGCGGACGTCTTCAACGTGCACCTCGACGACCAGCTGCTGTTCGCCAGCAGCGAGGCCGGCCGCCCCCCTGTCTATCCTGAGGTCAGGGATCTCCTTGCCGGTTGGCTCGGCCCGCCGGATGTCAGCGACGGTCCTGCGTGAGCTTCTTCTCGACGGCGTAGAGCGCCGCCTGTGTCCTGTCGGCGAGGTGCAGCTTCTGCAGGATGTTGCTGACGTGGGTCTTGACGGTCTTCTCTGAGATCACCAGCTCGGTGGCGATCTCCTTGTTGGACATCCCCCTGGCGAGGCAGAGCAGCACGTCGGTCTCCCTTTCGGTCAGTCGCTGTCCTGACTCCTCGCGGCGCGGCGTCCTCATTTCGCGCATCAGCGTCCGTGCGACCTGGGGATGCAGCATGGGCTCGCCCGAGTGCACGCCTCTTATGGCGCGTGCCAGCTCCTCGGCGCGGACGTCCTTGAGCAGGTAGCCCCAGGCCCCGGCTTTGATCGCGGCGAAGACCTGCTCATCCTCGGCGAATGAAGTCAGGATTATCACCCGCGTTGACGGGCTTAGCACCTTGATCTCCCGCGTGGCTTCGACGCCGTCCTTCACGGGCATCACGAGGTCCATGAGCACGATATCAGGCACGAGCGTCCCAACCAGAGCGACCGCCTCAGCTGCGTCGGCGGCCTCACCGGTGACCTCGAAATCGTCGTGAAGCGAAAGGAAGTTGCGCAGGCCCTGGCGCACCATGCCATGGTCGTCGGCGATGACGATCGAGATCGCGTCGGTCACGCCAGCACCTCGCCCGTTTGCCTCGGGCGCAACGGAGCCGTGACGCTGACCGAGGTGCCGCTGCCGGGGCGCGAGATGATTTCTAGCCGCCCTCCGAGGGCTTTCATGCGCTCCTCCATCGAGGTCAGGCCCAGCGAATGGGCACGGACCGACGCGTCCTCGGTGTCGAATCCCCGCCCGTCGTCGTCAATGCGCACCAGGATCGCGCCGTCTTTGCAGGTCATCACGACGCCCAGCCTGTTCGGGTTCGCGTGCTTGAGGGCGTTGTGAAGAGCCTCCTGGGTCACGCGGTAGATCTCGTAGGCATCGTGCGCAGTGACACCACAGTCCCCATCGCTGTCGAACGAGATTTCGATCCTGTGCGCTCGGGAGAGGGCTTCGACGTGCTTGCGAAGGGTCTCGCTCAACCCTTCCTTCTCGAGGTCAGGTGGCCGCAGCTCGAAGATCAGCGAGCGAATCTCGCCCGCGGCACGCCTCGCGCTCTCGGCCAGGTTCTCCAGATGGGCCCTTGACCTGGTGCTGTCGCTTTCCATGAGCTGGATGGCGACATCGGCCTCGAGCACGATGTTGAACAGCGTCTGGGCCACTGAGTCGTGCAGGTCACGGGCCAGGCGGTTGCGCTCCTCGATCGCTGTCAGCTCGCGGGAGCGCTCGAAGAGCCGCGCGTTTTCGATCGCGATGCCGGCGTGGGCCGCAAGCATAGTGATCGCCTCCTGGTCCGAGTCTGTGAACTCCGGCGCGCCGACCTTGTCGGTGAGGTAGAAGGCGCCCACAATCGCGTTCTGGTAGACGATCGGCACGCCGAGAAAGCTCTTCATGTCCGGGTGCGCCTGTGGCCACCATTCGAAGCGGGAGTGGCGCTTGATGTTGGGCAGACGGACCGGTTCAGGGTCCTCCAGCATCAGCGCCAGGAGACCGTGCTGGCGCGGCAGCGGCCCGATGGCCTCTATCTGCTCGTCCGACATTCCCGAGGTGATGAAGCGAGAGAAGCCACCGGACCCGTCTGGTACGCCGAGCGCGCCGTAGGTGGCGGAAACCAGAGCGCGAGCCTTATCGATGATCTTGCCGAGGATGACATCGAGGCGCAGCTCGTCGGAGATGGCCAGCGCAGCCTCGTGCACGGCGAGCAGCAGGTCATTCGGTTGCCGTCCCACTGGATCCAGCTTAGGAGGCTAACGGTGCGCGCCGCATCGGTCGTTAGACCGATGGCGTCGTTCTCAAGCTTTGGTCAGTCGATAGCCTGCTCGAGGCGGGCGTCGGCGGCGCGCAGCCGCTTGGCCATGATAGACAGCATGTCGATGGCCATGGTTGGCTCGCCGCGCAGCTCGGCCATGAAGTCCCACTGGGTCAGCACCAGGCACTTGGTGTCGCCCAGCGCTCTCACGCTGCTGGAGCGAGGGTAGCCCTCGAACAGGGCCATCTCGCCGAAGAAGTCTGCCGGGCCGAGCCTGGCGATCTCCTTCTCTCCCCTCAGAACCTCGACCTGGCCGTCCGCGATGATGAAGAAGGCAACCGCCCGGTCGCCTTCTTTGATGATCAGATCGCCGGGCTTGTAGTTGCGCTCTGCTGTAACCCGCGCCAGCCGGTCGAGCGCTCCCTTTGGCAGGCCGGAGAACAGGCTCGCCTTCTTCAGGGCATCCTGGGCATTCATCGAACGCGGCACTCCTGACTGCTAATCGCCATCCCGTAGTAATGCATGATACGGGCTGTGGGCGCGCGCAACAGGCCACGGCTCCGCGCACCGCGTGATAGAGGTCACCAGGCGTTCAATGGACCAGCGCCGAGGCCTGGCCGACCACGGTCTTCGCGCCGCTGTCCTTTTCGGTCCAGACGGTCAGGTGCGCTCGCCGGGCCTTGCCCTCGGGGGTGTACTTGTTGATGGATGCGCAGGCCCTCGTCTGCTCGCCGCCCCAGAGCACGTCGATCAGATTCACCGCCATCCGGCCGCCGGTGTACCAGCCCTCGCCGAAGCGGCGCGTCATCAGTTCAGAGATGAAGCAGATCGACATCGAACCCTGGACAACGATGTCGGGAAAGCCGCGCTTGCGCGCGGCGTCAACGTCGTTGTGGTAGTTGCGCGTCGGCCCCGAATACTTCAGGCACATCTCCTGGTCGACCAGCTTTAACGGCCCGCGGATCTGTTCGAGGACGGCGGGCTCGTCTGCGACCGCGGGTTCAGTCTTCTTGCGGCCTTTTTCAACCGCCATGTTGTCCTTTTGGTGGTCCATCAGGAAGCTCTGATGCGTTCGGCTTCTTGAAACCAGTTGTCCGCCGGCGTGCGTGGCGGTCACTTCGGTTACGACGAAGTCGCGTCCGCGCTTGACGTAACGGCCCACCACATTTCCCGAGGTTGAGATGGTATCTCCCAGCAGGGCCGGGTTAAACAACTCCCATTCCTGCCTGGCGTGGAGGTTGCCGTAGACGTTGGGCAGGTACCAGCCGGGGAAATTGAAGACCTCCTTGTGCGTTATCAGCGCGGGGGCGACCGGCCTGCCATAAGGCGACTGGATGCGGTACCACGGGTTGTCGTCCTTCACGGCGGATGCGTATTCGGCGAGGACCTCTTCGGTCATCTCGTGCTGATGGACGCCGAGGTGCATACCGGCAATGACTTCGCCAGTGGCGATGATCGAAGCATGTGCCACCGTGGTTCCTCCTCGAGTCTGCGAGCGTCTCCGTCTCGGCGCTGCGCAGAACCGTCGTCAATCACCTCGCCCAGATCGGAGCCGACGGTACGCTGATTGAAGCGTTCCCGGCCCGTCGATGCAACCAGGCTGCGCTGTCCTCGCCCGCATGCGCCCCAGCGGGCGAAGGCGGGCGTGCTTCCTGCTGCCCTGCGGCCTCCGGCTCCTACTCGATGCTCGCCGCGGTCAGCCCCCACGTTTCGAGTACCTGGTCATAGGTGCCGTCTTCCACGATGGCATCGAACGCAAGTTGAAGGGCTTCGCAGAGTGGAGACTCTGTTCGGCAGGCGATGCCGTATGGGGCGGCCTCCTCCTGCAGATCCAGGGCCTCTACCGTGCCCTCGTTGTCCTGAGCGGCTTCAAAGACCACCGGGAAGTCGGCGATCATGGCGTCGACGTTGCCGTCGGCCAGCTCCTGGGTGGCCAGCGGCTGCTCCGGGAACGAGCGGATGTCGATCTGGTCTTCGGCGCAGGCGCCCTCGTTGAGGGCGGCGAGTTGCTCCTCCTGGATCGTGAGTGCCTGCACGGACACGGCCTGCCCACAAAGGTCCTCGAACTCTTCGATGCCCCCGGGATTGCCGGCCTGTATCGCGATGCCAGTCCCGACGTTGAGGTACTCCACGAAGTCGACCTCCTGGTCGCGCTCCTCGTTGGCGGTCATCGCGGACATTATCGCGTCGCCGTCGCCCGCGTTGAGCGCGGGGATGATGGCGTCGAATCCGGTCGGTATGAACTCGTAGTCGACGCCGAGCTTCTCGGCGATGGCGGCCGCCATGTCGGGGTCGACGCCGACGACGTTGTCGTCCTCGTCGAAGAACTCGATCGGGGCGTAGGGTACGTCCGAGAGCACGTCCAGCACCCCGTCCTCGAGCTCTTCGACGCCGGAGATATCGATGCTCCCCGCGCCTTCGCTGTCTTCGGCTTCGACGGTTGTGGAATCCGGTTCGGTCGCCTCCTCGGTTACGTCCGCCTCTCCGTTGTCGTCATCGTCGCCCCCGCAGGCGACTGATGCCGCGGCCATCGCCAGGGCGACGCTTGCGATAGCCCACCAGGATCTCCTCATGGTTCCTCCATTCGCCGGACTTTACCCGGCGGCTCAGGAAGATCCTCTGTCGGCGCTTCGGGCAGGGTCAACCGTTGTGTCGTCGCAGGGCCGCCTTCAGCCAGCCGCAGGCGAATAGGAGCTCGACGGCTGCATCGAGAAGGTAGACCGGCCGAATCACCCTCTTCGCCGCATAGTAGACCTCGATGCCGGCCAGGCCGACCCCACTCGCGGCGATCGCAGCCCGCGTCTCGAGCGAGGGCCTGGCCCGGGTCGAGGACAGGAGAACCGCGGCCCCGAGGACCGTAACCAGGACGCTCACGGTCTTGAGCAGCCATACGTCTTTCTTGGGACCGGTCACCGCCTGGAAGGACCTGTCGTGGAAGAGACCCCAGGCGCCCGTGAGCAGAAAGTAGGCGCCCTGGGCGATGCCCAGCTTGCGGGCAAGGCCGGCATTGGCCGCCGTCATGATTTCCCCCCGAAGCGGCTGGCGGCGCCCGTGTTCAGCCCGACAACCGGGTGGTGTGCGCCGCGGTGAAGGGCCTCCAGCATCTCGGGCTCCTCTCGGATGGTCTTTGAAAAGGCGGTGGCGGCCACGGCGATGCCGTTGGTCGAGTGGGCATCGCTACCCCCGGTACCAGTCATGCCGAGGACGCGTGCAACGGCCAGGGCGTACTCATTCTCGCGCGCTGTGCAGGCGCCGTTTGCCACCTCGATGTCGTCGACCAGCCCGAACACCGGCATCTGTTCGGCCGCCTGTGCGGGTGTGAGGCTGAACGGCTCGAGGCCCTGGCGCCTGAAGTGGACGGGGTCAAAGAAGTAGCGGAAGGGGTGGGCGCAGATGACGTAAGCGCCCCTTTCGTCGGCGATCGCACGCAGCCTTTTCAGGCTTCTGATCCCCGGATAGTAGGCATCCAACCCGACGACGATCATGTGGCCGAGGTCCGTCGAGACCTCCATGCCGTTGGCGATGAACAGACCCTCGTTCTGGGCGCGAAACTCCCTGAGGACATTCCCTTCCCATTTGCGGTCGTGTTCCGTGATGTTGATGCCCGAAAGGCCGATCCGTGCGGCCTCCGCAACCAGGTCAGACGGACTGAGATTGCTGTCGGATGCCCCTCTCGTCGTGTGCAGGTGCATGTCGATGATCGTCCCGGACAAGTCGAATCGAGTCTCCTGAAGGGCTGGCTGTGGCGAGTATATCGGCAGCGCGACGTGTCGACTGGCAGGTATCGGCTAATGGGCAGGCACCAGCCGCTGCGGAACACGCTGATGCAGGGTGTATGATCGGATCGACGATCATGTCCTACGTCGCGCAAGCATGGCCAGAAGAGGCGGGCAAGGACTGCGACCTGCATCGCGGCCGCCCTGCCGCCTGCCGCCTGGTCGAGCACCCCAACAAAGCGATCGACGAGCCCTGGCTATCCGTCCTCTACCTCTGCAGCGAGTGTCGAAGAGCTGGCTTCCAGCGTTGGGCTGTTGAACCAGAGGGCGCCGTTGACCTTGTCGACTAGGAGGCTGAGCATGAGGAAGCGAGCGCTCGGCCCTGACCCCACGGGGGCTCGCATCGGGATCCGGCCACCCCCAAAAGTGGTTGCCCCTAGCACGCCGGCGGGCGAACATGGTTATGTCCCCTAGAACAAATGCTTGGAGGAGAATTGCGTTCAATTAGTTTACTGATAGGTGGGATTCTTATCCTCGGATCCGCGGCCTTCGTGGCCTGTGGCGACGACGATGACGATGATGACGACGACGATGTGACGGAGGAGGAGACAACCGAAGAGGAAGCAACAGAGTCTGAGTCCGAGGTGGGCGAAGCGGGAACGCCGACCGCAGATCTGGTGGCGGTCGAGGGTGTGGACTTCGCCTTCAACTTCGACGAGGGCGCCATCAGCGCCGACACCACTGGTTTCAGCTTCACCAACGCCGGCGAGCAGCTCCACGAGCTGGTAGTCGGGCGGATTCCGGAGGACTTCGACATCGACGCGGCGCTCGAGGACCCAGACGCTCCGCCGCCGGCGGAGTTCGAGGCGCTTGGCAGCACCGCGGCCGAAGCTGGCGAGGAAGGCGCGCCGGTAGAGTTCGGCGGACCGCTGGGTCCGGGCCGCTACGTAATGCTCTGCTTCGCCCCTGACGAGGAGACCGGCGAGCCGCACGTGTCGCTCGGCATGACGGCGGAATTTACGGTCGAGTAGCTTTCACGTCCAGCGATCAACCAACAGGAGCCGGGGTCATCCCCGGCTCCTCTGTTCGTGTGAGGCTATAGGCTGCGGCAGCCCAGGACTGGGGCAGCACGCAGGTTTCATGGGCATCCTCGTAACATGGGCGAGTGCGGCTGGGCGCTGGGGAAGTGTCGGAATTGGCAGACGAGCATGATTTAGGATCATGTGCCGCGAGGCGTGGGAGTTCGAGTCTCCCCTTCCCCACCACGAACCTTGCACGAGCGAACAGATTTATGCAAGGTATCACTGAGGTCCGACTCGCTTAAGCGAGCATTCCGTGCGACTGGGAGGTTCACGCTGGAGCCTTTGCTGCAGGTTCGAAATTTGAAGACCCACTTCTTCACCGAAGACGGGGTCGTGAAGGCCGTCGACGGCGTTACCTACGACGTCAGGGAAGGGGAAACCCTCGGCCTGGTCGGTGAATCAGGTTGCGGCAAGAGCGTGTCGGCGCTGTCCCTGCTGCGCCTGATCCCGAACCCACCCGGGCGGATTGTGGACGGGGAGATCATCTTCGATGGCGAAGACCTGTTGAAGATGGACGACGAGGAGATGCGGCGAGTGCGCGGGAACCGCATCGCCATGATCTTCCAGGAGCCGATGACATCGTTGAATCCCGTGCTCACCATTGGCAGACAGCTGACGGAGGCGCTGGAGCTGCACCTGAAGATGGACAGACGGGCCGCCACGGCCCGGGCTGTGGAGCTCCTCGACCTGGTGGGCATACCCGAGGCCCTTCGCCGCATTAACGACTATCCGCACCAGTTTTCGGGCGGCATGCGCCAGCGAGTGATGATCGCCATGGCGCTCTCCTGCAACCCGAAGCTGCTGCTCGCCGATGAGCCGACCACCGCGCTGGACGTGACGATCCAGGCCCAGGTGCTCGAGATCCTGGCCCGGTTGAGCAAGGAGTTCGGGACCGCGGTAATCATCATCACTCACAACCTCGGCGTGGTGGCCCGTTACGCCGACCGCGTCAACGTCATGTACGCCGGCCGGGTGATCGAGACCGCGGCCGCCGCTGAGCTGTATGAGAACCCGCGACATCCCTACACCCTCGGGCTGCTGAAATCCGTGCCCCGGCTGGACCAGCTGCGCAAGGATAAGCTTGACCCGATCGAGGGCGTGCCCCCGGACATGGTGAACCTGCCGCCGGGGTGTCCCTTCTTTCCCCGTTGCGGGTTCAGGACCGACAAGTGCCGGGAGGACTACCCACCCATGGTGGAGGTTGGCCCGCAGCACACCGCGGCCTGCTGGCACAC
>WHTO01000221.1 GCA_009377665.1 Dehalococcoidia bacterium | reverse complement strand
AGATTGACGTCATTGGGACCCGTGAACCCCGAAGCGTGTCGCTCCCGCTCGTAGCCGTCAAGCAGGTCCTGCAGCTCGGGGATGGAGAGCTGGTAGCGGATGAAGATGGGCAGTCCGAGGCGTCCGGCTATGCCGAAGGTCTCTCGGCTCTCCACCGCCATGCGGATGGGCGGGTGCGGCTGCTGGTAGGGTTTGGGTACCAGGTGGACGTCGTGGAACTGGTAGTACTTGCCGTCATAGGAGAAGGACTCCTGGGACCAGGCGCGCCGGATGATTTCCAGGGATTCCAGGAACATGCCCCGGCTCTCACTGTAGTCCACTCCATACCCGGCGTAGGACTCTAGGAAGGAGCTGCGGCCGACGCCGAAGATGAACCGCCCTTCGCTCAGGTGGTCAACGATGGCCGCCTCCTCAGCGACGCGAACCGGATTGGCCAAGGGCAGCACCTGCACCGCGATACCCACTCGTATGCGCTTGGTGCGGGCTGCTACGGCACCCGCGGCCACCAGGGGCGACGACAGGACAGCCCGCTGTGGCCGGAAGTGGGACTCGCCCAGCCAGAAGGTATCGAGCCCGGCCTCTTCAGCGACGTCCACCAGGCTGAGCCACTCCTGGAAGGTGTCGAACTGGCTGGCCCCGTCCCGGATGGTCATCATGGTGAAGATGCCGAAGTCCATTATCCGCCTCCTGCCCCCGAGCGTGGGGCGATAGTAGCAGAACCGGGGGCCGTTGTCCCTTGAGCTACGCTAGGTGCTTGGAGGAGTGCCTTGGCTGATCAAGCGGCCGCTCGAAGGGTAGCTGATATCCTAACCGAAAAGAAGGCTAGCATCAGACAGGCACCAGGCTGGGACGCTCTGCGCGATATGACATGGGAGGAGATTGAGGAAGGAGCAAGAGCGAATAGGCCGGGTTACAAGGCGATTCGCAAGCTCCTGACCGACAGGTTCAACAAGTGAACGAGGCACCGCTGCGCCGACTCACCGATTTCCTGAGAAGGCTCGACCAGGCAGCCCTGCACTATGAACTGGGCGCGCACCGGGAAGGTGCAGTCCTCGTTTCCGTTGCTGTGCCAGGCTCTCGGTGGAGGTCGAGTTCCTGGAGGACGGCTCGATCGAAATTGAGCGTTTCTTCAGCAACGGGGACATCTGCGGGGAAGAGGCATTAGCGGAACTATTCGATCGCCATGGAGACCCCCCCGGTCAGCGGCTCTTCCCGCTGGTGGCCCGGCCCGCGGCTGATCGCAAACCTACTTGTTCGGTGAAACGCGATCCAGACGGGATACGGTCGGCCGCTACCGCTAGCTACCTTGGTAGAACCATGCCTTGGTGGGCCATGCATCCGTCGTCTTTAGGTAGTCAAGCCAGCTGGCGCGGGCGGGAGCTGCCGGCTTCCAAGCCTGGAATCGCTTTCTGTTCTCCGCAAAGCCGGCCGTCTGACGCCTGACGTCCCTGATCGCGCTCGTCCATCGTCGGAGCCATATATCACGGCTGATAGCCGGGCCGCCCGGGTCGTCGGCCCAGACTTGACTCTCCCAGATGGCTGTCGTCATGCGAAAGAGGGGCTCCGCATTCGTTTGGCTGTCTATCAACCTCTTGGGACAGCTTGAGGGATCCCAGCCGATCATATCGTCGACCTTCTGCGCAGCAGATCTCGATATCACTACTGTCCCTCTAGTGCCGCCATACTCTGTCGCCGGCAGCAGAAACCGCCGGTCATAAACCTCCCAAGGGGACGGAGGCTCCTCTTCGCGATACTGAGCATCGAGGGATTCGGCAAGCCAAGTGTGCACAGCCCACTCCTCGAACCTCTCGTGGCCGTTGAATCGCTTCAGTTCAGGACGCGCGTCCGCGTAAGTCCTGAACTCGGCGCGAGCGGACTGTAGGTCGGGGAATGCCCCGCAGGCAGCGCCGATGGATTCGAAAGTCGTGCAACCAAGCGTTGTTGCAACAGCAATGAGGCCGGTGAACCGCAGCGCGATTCGTCGCGCAACGCGCACTCCTTAGACCCGGACGACGTGGACGCGAGGTATTCGGAAGAAATCATCGTCCTGTGTGTAGACCGGCAGGCCATGGGCCACCGCAGTCGCAGCAATCAGGGCATCGAGAATCCCAGGGCGCCTGCCGAGCCGTCTCGCCTCGGCGGCCAGTTCTGCGAAAACGCCCGCCACTGACCGGTCGATGGACAGAGGGGCAAATAGTTCTTCCAGTCTCCGCAAGGTTCGAGAGCGGGCGGCCCGAACTCCAAGATCGTCCGCCATCAGGACGCCGAGCTGCAGTTCTGCGACGGTTACCACCGACACGGCGGGGGTGTCCGGGAGATCGCCCAACGGCCTTCCCGTCTCGGTGGCGATAAACACGGATGTGTCGAGTAACCCGGTGGCCGGTCGGCCTACTGGGGTGGCCATGGGATCTCATCGATGGTCTGTCCCAGAACCTCATCGACTTCTTGCTTGAAACCGGGGTCCAGGGGCGCTTCCCTCAGCAACTGTTCGACAAGTTCGCGTGGCACGAAGGTCCTGGGGTAACCACCCGCGATAGGGACGAGGTCGGCAACGGGGCGGCCGCTCACTGTCACACGGACGCGTTCCCCGGCTTCGACCTCACGCAGCACCCGGCTTATGTGGTTGCGGAGCTCACGCTCCGGAATCGTTTTCACGGACCAAGTGTAGCACGCTTGCTACGCGTCCCTCATAGTCAGGGCACTGGTCGGCTACTTATCGAGCCAGACGCTGTCCCAGCGGGAACCGCCGAACCAGCCCGACAGATTGGGCATGTAGCTCTTGACGTGCGGCTGCCAGGCTTCGAAGTGAGAGGGGTAGTAGGTGGCAACGCCGTATGCCTGCTCGGTCAGCCGCTTCACGGCGTTACGCAGCGCCTCCCGGCGTTTCTCGGGGTCCGGTTCCTGCCGCTGGGCCTCCAGCAGCCGGTCCATCTCCGGGTCGTTGATGAACATGTAGGCCTGCTTGGACTTGCTGTGATAGCAGGCGTAGATGTGGGCGTCGATGTCGTCGGAGGTGCCGCAGTAGACGGACGCGAGGCTGACGAGCGAGTTCCCGGCCCTGCGCCGGGTGATGTAGTCGGTGTTCTCGAGGTTCTTGAGGGCCATGTTGATCCCGGCCTTCTTGAACTGCGCTTGGAGCAGCTCCAGGCGGGTGACGTACCCCTGGCCATAGTGCTGGCCGGGGTATTCCCAGGGAATCTCGATCCCGTTGGGGAATCCCGCCTCTGCCAGCAGCCGCTTCGCCTCGACCGGGTCGTACTTGATCAGCTGCCGCGCCTCGGCGTCGGTGAAGAGTCCCGAGATCGCGCCGGGGAGGGCCCAGGGCGCCTTCTCGCCCTGGTCGGCCATCGCCAGCTCGTCCCGGTCGATCGCGAGAGAGATGGCGCGGCGGACGCGCACGTCGTCCAAAGGCTTCTGCCGGTTGTTGATGAAGAGGTGGTTCCCGAACGGCTGGGAGTACTTCATGGTCTGCGCCTGAGGCACCGCCTTCTTCAGGTCGTCGACCGCGCGGAAGTTGAGCGCGGTCCGAGCGAGGTGGTCGACCTGCCTGGCCTGGAACGCGGCCAGCGCGGCCGCGTTATCGGGGATGACCAACCAGCGGACTTCGTCGAGATACGGTTTGCCTGAGTCCCAGTAGCCGGCGTGCTTCTTCCACACCCAACGGGTCCCCTTCTGTGACGCGGCCGGATCCAGCTGCCACGGGCCTGTGCCGACGATCCGGTCCTTCAGGTGGCCGTCCTCCTCGTAGATCTCCCGGCTGACGATCGGGTTGTAGTTGGAGGCGGTGTAGTTGATGAAGGGCGCAAAGGGCTGGCTGAAGTGGATGACGGCCGTGTAGGGATCAGGGGTCTCCACGGACTCGATGCCCTGGTACATCCAGGCGAACTGGCCCGGATTCAGGCCCTTGTCCTTGAACTCGCCGGTGCGGCTCCAG
>WHTO01000220.1 GCA_009377665.1 Dehalococcoidia bacterium | reverse complement strand
ACGTCTCGACGTCGTCGAGGAGCGGGTAGCGCCCGATACCAGTTGCGCGCCGTCGGTCTGGGATGAACTCCAGCCAGAGCCGCACTGCCTGGGACGATGGCTCTCCGGCCATGCCGCCGACGAGCGCGACGGACTCGCATCCGTCCCGCAGCAGGCGCTCGTTGACCGCCCGCTACCACGCGCTGCCGGGGGACGAGGCGTCGAGTGGATCGAGCGCGCCGCGGCGTTCCTGCCAGCGCATGAAGGAGAGCGCTGCCCGCCGGAACGGGAGGTGACGCGGGGCGCGGCCCGTTGGCCCATGGTACGTCCGCGTGATCAACCCGAGACGCCCCCTCGGATCGTCCCGCACGGCGGCGACCTGAGCCTGAGCCAAAGCGAGGACGCTTCCCTTCTCGGTCATGTCTGGGGCGGAACGGAGAGCGGCGAGGCCGATCGGCTCCTCTGTCTAACTCACAATCTGTTCGCCGACCGCATCTTCGACGCCAGCCGCCGCCTGGACGGCGAGCCCACGGGCCACTTCCTGTGAATCCTCAAACACCTCGATTGCGGACACCTTGCCCCATCGCAGGGGTGATCACGTGAAGACCACGGTTGAAGTACGAACCGCCGTTGAGCAGCGTCGCGGTGCCGTCCCACTGCACGAACACGGTAGTACGCCACGGCCAGCCCTTCACCCAGATGTTGTTGATCTTGAGATGGAGATTGGGCAGGACATGGCCGACGCGCTCAAACCAGCGGCGCAGGGTTTCCTTGTCGTGGCGCTCACCACCAATCGAATGGGCGCCCCCAAAGCGGTGATGGATATTCGGCGCGACTGCTTTCAGCAGCTCGTCCCAGCGGCGGTTGTTGACGTGGTCGAAGCTCTGTCGGATCAGTTTCTTGACGAAGTAGCTGTAGAGCATTGGGGGTCCTCCAGACGGAAGTAGACAACAGCAACATAGTAACCGACGACAACAAAGATGTCAACAGCAACCTTTTTTCGCTATGCTCTGGCCGTGGCCGACCGCCCCTATCACCATGGCAACCTCCGCCCGGCGCTGCTTGCGCAAGCCGAGCACACGCTGCGCGAGCAAGGCCTCGACGGACTGGCGCTGCGCGAGCTCGCGCGCCAGGTCGGCGTCAGCCACGCGGCACCCCGGCGTCACTTTGCCGACCGCCAGGCGTTGCTCGACGCTCTCGCCGAGTCCGGGTGGGCGCGCCTTGAGGCGGAGGTTCGCGCCGCTGTCGAGAGTGCCGGGGAGGACTACGAGGCGCGCCTGCGCGCCTCGGGCCAGGCCTACGTGCGCTTCGCGACCCGCGACGCCGCGCTGCTGGAGCTGATGTTCGCCAGCAGGCAGGGCAGGCAGGTCGCGACGCTACAGGAGGCGACCGCCGGCGCCTTTTCGGTCCTCGTAGAGCTAGTCCAAGACGGCCAGGCAAGCGGCGTCGTCGAACCCGGCGACCCCCAGCGAATGGCCCTGCTGCTGTTCGCGACGGTGCAAGGCATCGCCGCGCTAGCCAACGCGGGGATCATCGCGCCGAAGCGACTCGATCCTCTAGTCGCCGAGGCGATCGGTCGCTTCCTACACGGCCAACCCACGCTCGCCTGATCCGCGCCTCCGGCACCCGGGCGACGCGCCGTCGACCGGATCGCGCTTGCCTCAGGAAGGAGCAGGTGTCTCGGACATCCGAAAGTGACGGGCGAGCTCGTTTGCGTATGCGCGGCCGAGAGTTGGCCCATTCTCATTCAGCCACTCGAGGAAGGAGATCTGTCCGAGCGCGGGCTGATGCGAGGTCAGCAGGCCAGCGGTCAGACCGCGAATCTCGTCAGCCGTGAGGACGACGTCGCGTACGACAAGGCCGAGTGCGCGGGCGAACGCGGCCATTGCGGCCGGCGGTGCGTGCAGGATCGGCGTCCGTTGACCGACAGCGTCCCGAATCGCGCGAACGAGCTCCTCGAACGACATCGTGTCGGGTCCGGCGGCGTCCAGGATCACGTCTCTGCGACCGCGCGCGGCCTGTAGGCAGATGCGCGCAAGGTCGTCGACGTGGATCGGCTGGACCAGGTAGCGCCCGTCGCCCGGCACGACGAAGAGCGGCATGCGCCGCAGGATCCAGGCGATGTTGTTGGCCAAGACATCGCTCCCACCGCCGAAGACGAAGGTGGGCCTGACGATGGCGTACGGGACACCGGCAGCAGCCAGAGCCTGCTCGACGAGTGCTTTGCCGCGGTAGTAGGGCAGCGGCGAATCGGTCGACGGGTTCGCGATGCTCACGTGAACGATGCGAGCGACGCCAGCACGTCGGGCTGCCTCGAATAGCGCCCGCGAGTTGTCGACGGCGCTGGTGAACGTCGTGCGGCCGCGCTCGAATCGGACCCAGTAGGTGTTGTAGAGGGTGGCGATCCCCTCGAGACTGGCTGCCAGCGAGTCTGGGTCCTCGAACCGATAAGGCAGGGCGTGGACTCGCGCCCTGAGGGGATGGTCGCGATCCGCATGGTTGGTGAGGGTTCTCACTTCTCGTCCGGAATCCATCAGCAGCTCGGCGATACGCGAACCCGAGTAGCTGAACGCCCCTGTGACCAGGTCCGTCTCGGTGCCACTGGCGCTCATCGATTCTCCCGCTGTGAGCCAGCGGCGCGCGATCGGTCGGGCGGCACCACTGCGAGCTCAAGCTCGCCCAACACGCCGCCCGACCGGGTCACGAGTGCCACCTTGTCATTCACGCTTTCCTCGCAGGTGTTCCTAGCCGGCCTGAGCCACGGCGGGGTACTTGTATAAGCCCTCGCCGCTGCCCAACCCCGAGCCTGCCGCGCATGGTCGCCCAAAGGCTCATCGCCCCACAGCTCCGAGCTGCGCGTTGGCGCGCAGGGCGTCCATCTCGTGACGGATCTCTTCCCCTGCCGGGACCTGCCGGCGGTTGCCTCCCCGGTGCACGTCCCATGCGTTGAACCCGAGGCCGATCGCCCAGCCCACAGCCGGAAAGATGGGCCAGAAGAAGCCGACGCCTGTAATCGCGAAGATGGCCGCCCAGACCACCACGTGCAGGGCGTTCACGAGCAGGTAGACCCGCACGTGCGCCCGAAACTGGGCTCTCTTCTGCAGCTGACCGACGACCCGCTTTTGGAGCTCAGCGTCGGCGCTGGACGCAGCCGGCACGGCCGGGGAGCGAGCGCTCAAGCCGGCGTGATCGGGTGTGGTGAAGGTAGTCATTGTGTTCCTCTTGGGATCGGAAGTAGTCAAC
This sequence comes from Dehalococcoidia bacterium, assembly GCA_009377665.1. GTDB lineage: Bacteria > Chloroflexota > Dehalococcoidia > WHTO01 > WHTO01 > WHTO01. The sequence continues at coordinate 718 of WHTO01000220.1, read as the reverse complement.
AGCAACATAGTGGTCAATGACAACAAGAATGTAAAGGGCAACATTGCGAGAGCTATGAACTACGCCGCCTGCACCACAGTCACAGTGATGGTGTAGCTGCTCGCACCAAGGGTGAGGCCGGTTCTCGGCAGCGGCGTGGACGGACGCGATGTCGAGGCGCGCGCTCAAGAGCGGGGCTCTCGGCTCCGACGATGGGTCGGCTTTATCTCGAGTGAGCTTTCGGGCGCGCCCGCGTCCTGCGGCCCGAGCGCGAGCGTGCGAGCGAGGACGTCGGACCCCTCGAGCGTGGCGCCGCACCGGCCCCGACCTAGCCGGAACCGCTGTCGCGCGCGCCACAGTGTCGGCGCGCCCGTGCGCGTCGAGCTTGGCGTAGAAGTGCTGCTTCCATGCGGCATGCACCTTTCTGCGCGACTGGCGCGCATAGGGGCGCGCACCCGTGCGCTCGATGCCCATTAGCAGGCTCTTTTCACAATCCGCCACGGTCTCGAAAACCGTTCGGGGTTGCCAACCTCACCGGCGACAGGGAAGATCGCAGACGCCAATGGACACCATCCTCAGCACGCCGCCCGTGCCCGGCGCCGGAGGCATCCGCGGCGAGTCACAGCCGATCGCCGACCGCAGCCAGACCGCCCAACCGTTCAACTGGGTCTACGACGCCAAGAAGGCAGCATGACCCACGTTCAACGAACTTCTGCCCGGCACCACGAGGACATGGCGG
>WHTO01000219.1 GCA_009377665.1 Dehalococcoidia bacterium | reverse complement strand
CCCTACGTCCTCGTCTTCATCTTCGCCGCGGTGATCTGCATCTGGCGCTACCTCGAAGTGCAGAGACCGCACTTTCTCTACCTGTTCGCCCTCTTCCTCGGCCTCGCCTTTGCGACGATGGAGATTACCTACATCTACGTCGCGATCATGCTGATCTACGTCGACGTGATGCTCGCGGTGGAGCTGGCCAAATCGCCGGAAGGCCGGACCGATAGCGTGAAGGCCCTCTATCTGGCGCCCTTCGCCTGGCTGATCGCCGCGCTGTGGCCCTTGCTCGGCAAACGGCCCTTTGGCCGCGACCGCCTGCCGCCTATCGGCGACGTCATGGTCGTCCTTGGCACGTTGTCGCTGACCCAGTTCGGTCCGGCCGTTGAGACCATCCCCTTCGTCGGTGACAAAGGCTATAACGTCCCCGAAGAGGAAACGCTGAGGAACATCACGCTGACGGTACTCCTTGTCGGCGCCACTTACGTCGGCCTGCTCTGGCGTCCGAAGGTCTGGGCAATCGTCGCCGCGGCCTTCTTCATCCCGTACTTCCTCCTCTTTACGACCTTCTTCACGAACATGGGTGGCGCTTTCTCCGGCATCTGGGGCTCGCTCGACTACTGGCTCGCCCAGCAGGACGTGCAGCGCGGCAACCAGCCCGGCTACTACTACGCCCTCATGTCGCCCCTTTACGAGTTCCTGCCCCTGCTTGTCGCCCTGCCGGGAGCGATCTGGCTGGCGCTGAAGGGTAACTCGCTCACGCGCTTCCTGCTCTTCTGGCTGACCGGCATCTTCATCGGCCTCACCCTAGCCGGCGAGAAGATGCCGTGGCTCGAGGTGCACATTGCCCTGCCCCTCGCCCTCTGCGCCGCTGTCGTCCTCGCCCGCGTCGTCGACTCCTTCGAGATGGACGCAAAGCGCTGGCTCACCGCCGCCGGTGTCGCCGGCGGCTGCGTCGTTGCCACGCTGCTGCTGGTCGAGGGCGACTCGTCTCTGACGACCGTGGCCGGCCTGCTGGTAGGCGCCCTCGCCCTCGGCTGGGTCATTGGCTCGACGATGGGCGAAGGCCGGGCCGGTCTAGCCCGCGCCTTGACGACCGTAGCAATAGCCGTCCTGTTCACGCTCTCAGTGCGCGCCAGCCTCACCGTTTCCTACAAGAACTACGACACGCCGGTCGAGATGCTGGTCTACACCCAGAGCTCGGCCGAGATACCAGCACTCATGGACCGCATCGACTCGCTGGCGCGGGAGAGCGGCCTCGGCTACAACATCCCCATCGTCGTCGACCAGACGGACGGCTACGCCTGGCCCTGGGCCTGGTATCTGCGCCACTACCACGATGTCGCCTATATCAATGACGTAACCGGTTATGAGCCGAAGCCGGGCTCCGTCCTGCTGATCCACGCCAACAACGCCTCGCAGGTCGATGGCGTCGGCTACTCGCAGGTGCCCTACAAGCACCGCTGGTGGTTCAACGAGACCTACCGCGACCTGAGCTTCGGCAAGGTCCTCGATATCGTCACCAGCCCTGAGCGGCTGCAGTCGTTGGGCAAGTTCTTCCTCTACCGCCGCCCGGCAGAGGGGACGACCGGCTCGACCGACTCCGTCGCCTTCTTCCCGGAGAGCCTGGCGGCCTTCGACAAGGCGCAGCCGGTGCGGCCCGCGCCCGAGCCCACGACGCTGGCAGACGGCCGCGTCGTCTTCGGACGCCCCGGTAGCAGCGCCGGTGAAATCCTCCAGGCCGCCGACGTCGTCGTCGACCCCGCCGGCAACGTCTGGATCGCTGACGCGCGCAACAACCGCATCCACAAATTCGATGCCCAGGGCAGGTACGTCAGCAGCCTCGGCCGCGGCGGCGTCGACCCAGGCAGCTTTAACCAACCCTGGTCTCTCGCCATCGACGCCCAGGGCTTCATCTACGTCGCCGACACCTGGAACCACCGCATCCAGAAGTTCGACGCCGAGGGCACGTTCATCAAGGCCTGGGGTGGGGTGACGAATAGCCAGCAGCCCGGCCTCCTGGACCTCTACGGCCCGCGTGACATCATCGTCGATGTTGACGGCACTCTCTGGGTCAGCGACACCGGCCATAAGCGCCTGATCAACTACACGACGGACGGTGAGCCTCTCGGCTCAATTGGTGTCGAAGGCACCACCCTCGGTCAATTCTCCGAGCCCGTCGGCCTCGCGGTGGATCTCTCCGGCCGCCTCCTCGTTGCCGACACCTGGAATGCCCGCATCCAGGCGATCGCCAACGCCGGCTCGATCACGTCCTTCGCCACGGGCTGGGCGAGCCAGGGCATCAACGACAAGCCCTACCTCGCGGTGCTCACCGACGGCAGCATTGTTGCCACCGACCCGGCGCGCAGCCTCCTGACGCTCTACAGCCCCGAAGGCGCCGTCCTGGGCACCTGGACGCCCGCGGCCGGCGGCCTACCCATCGGCATCGCCTCCCTGCCGGACGGTGGCTTTGTCTTCTCCGACGGCCGCCGCAACGAGGTCCAGATCGTCCCCGCCGCCGCCATCCCGTCTCTCTTCCAGTAGGCAGCCGCTCCGCCGACGTAGCCGCGGGCCTTCAGCCCTGCGAGTCTGCTTCCACGCTGAGGAGCCACGAGGGATCTCCCTTGAGCGATACTTATCTCTGGCAACAGGCGTGAAGATTAGGCATGCTGGCACGACCAACTGGAGATGCCGCTCCGCTGCTGAGGCTCAGGATTGAAGTAGTGAATTTGCCATCCTGAAGGACGAAGGATCTCCCTCGGCGGAGGCTCACCTCCGGCAACAGACGTGATGGCCGGGCACGTCGGTACAGTGTGCGAGGGCGCGGTGGCTATGAAAATCTCTCAACCCGATAAGGCGCCAGCGCCTCAACCTGAGCACCATCGACAATCTCCAGCGTTGCTAGCTCGCTTACCAGCGGCGCCAGCGTCACGCCGCTGTGCATCAGGGCGATGTAGAGGTTCCGTGCGCTCTTGGCAAAGCCCAGCACCGGTAGCCCGTCCGCCGGCATCGGCCGGTAGCCCACCGGCTGCGGGAGCGCGGTCGCGCCCTTGAGCGCTGGGAAGTAGCGGGCCCCGCGGTCGAGCAGGTCGTCGGCGTGCGCCTGCGAATCATCCTCATTCAGGCTCTCCTGCGTCCCCTGGCCGATTTGCACAACGCCATCCTTCGTCTGCCGCAGGTGAACATCGGCGCGGTCCGGCCCCAGCGCCGGCAGGTGCAGCACGGATACGGATGCCAGCAGCGGCGGCCGCGGGTCGGTGCGAATGACGATGCCGGGGCTTTCAGGCTGCGGAATCAGCACGCCGGCGTGGGCGGCCAGCTCCGGTGTGCTCGTGCCACCCGCGACGGCCACGACGTCGCAGGCCACGCTGCCGCCTGTGGTCTCGACCGCGTCGATCTTGCCGTTATCGCTTCGTTGGAGTCCGGTTACCGCTCGGCCTGTAAGGACCTCAGCGCCTCGGTCCTGCGCCAGCCGTAAACACGCCTCGATCACGCGAGGCACATCGACGTGGCCTTCGACCGCAGAGTAGGACGCGGCTGTAAACGAATCGGTAACTAGACCGGGCTCTAGCGCGCTGACCTCACCGATTTCCATGACCCGGCAGCGATAGCCCCAGCTTTGCAGGCGCCGCACCCTCGCCCGCAGCACCTCCGCGCCTTCGGCCGTGTTCTCCAACTGCAGCCTGCCGCGGCACTCGAAGGCGTCTGCCACGCCGAGGCCGTGAGCGTAGCGATGCCAAAGCTCCATCGAGTCGCGGTTCAGTGTGTGGTAATGCAGCGGCTCCTTGTCAAAGGCGTTGGTCCAGGCGAACGAGTGGCTCGAAGCGCCGGCACCCGGCCTCTCCTTCTCGATGACCGTGACCTCAACTCCCGGCCGCCGCGCCAGGTTGTAAGCGATAGATGCGCCGATAATCCCCGCGCCGATGACAGCGACCCTCATAAGTACCTCTATTTGTTGTGCCGTA
>WHTO01000218.1:1597-3950 GCA_009377665.1 Dehalococcoidia bacterium | reverse complement strand
CCCTGCCAGGCGGCGACGCGGAAATCCTGGTTGGGGCCGCGCTGCAACTTGAAGCGAAAACGGCCCTTGGGACCGGTCTTCGTCCAGTTGACCTCCTCGCCGCCGTAGGTGTCGCCGGCGAGGTGATGGCCGAGGCAGATCGTCGCGCCCTCGACCGGACCGCCGGCGCCGTTGAGCGCTCTGCCCCTGATCTTCACCTTGCGCCCGAACCGGGTCTTCTTCACGTTGGCCTTCCCGCTCGACCCCACTCCACCCTTGAGGCGCACGTTGGCCAGCGCGGCGACCCCCACGCCCGCGTCGGGGCAGGCGTTGTCGATGCGCACGTCCGGGCCGTCCTGACAGCTCGTCTGGCGGGAGAAGTCCGCCACGCAGACGCGTACCCCGTGGTTGAGGCCGGTGTGAAAGGCGGGGTCGGCCGTGTCGACGGTGAGGAACTTGCCGCCCTGCCCCGGGCACGGCGCGAGGCGGCGTCCCAGCCGTGGTCGTCCCGGCGACGCGGGGATCGCCGTGCAGGCATAGTGGGCGGTCGCCAGGCGCTTGTCCGCGGTCTCCACGTAGGCCACATCGAGGCCCGAGCCAGCGTCGCTCGCGCTGACGCCCACTACGACCTCGCCGCGCAGGCTGTCGGTCGGCGCCGACTCCACGAGCGCGCTTCCCAGCTCGTCGATCTTCGGCGCCGCTGACTCCGCCAGGGTGAAGACGAACTGGCGCGCCAGCGCGTAGGCGTCGCTGGACGACGGGCAGGGGTATGGGACGGTCGTGCAGCGCAGCTGAACAAGGATGCCGTCATGCGGGCCAGTCTCCCCCTCCCAGGTGAACGGCTGCTCGGTATCACTGCTCGGTGTTCCCCACGTGAACTGCCCTGGCTGGCTGGCCAGCAGCTCGGGAATGACCCCCCCGCCTACCTTGCCCTTGGCCACCACGCTTGCGCCCACGAAGCTCGTCGCCGGTGGTGCCGAAAACAGCCAGCCGGCCGCACTACCCGGCGGGTCGCTCGAAGCCGTGCCTTGCACGCCGAGCCCGAGATAACCCCCCTCCCCGTTGCAGAAGTCCGCGAACGTCGCGAAGGCGCCGATCGCGTACTCGTGCGCATCGGGGGCGGCGGCGCCGAGGGCGCTGCACTGTACGGACTGATAGGTCGCGGCTCCCGCGGGCCCGGCGCCGGTGAGGAGCGATAACGCGGCCAGCGCCAGGGCCGCAGGCAGCGCTCGGGTCGTCCGGGTCATCCGCTCATCTCCTCCCTGCAAATCCCGCAATCCGGGACTCACCCAGGGGTCAATTTCCCCGTCAGCTGGAGAGTACATCTCCCTCTCGCTGCAAGCGACTATCCGCCCGCTCGCCCGCCCTTCCCCGCGGCGTAGGCACAGCGATCCTCAGCTCGTTCCTCAGATCGCTTGCGTCCTCTCCGCCTCCGGCGGGCTCCAAGTCCAGTCTTGCCACACGCTGGCGGCCCGGGCGACGACCCGCCGGGCCGCGGCGACCGCTATGCGCCTGGCGCCGTGCTGGACTGCTTTGAGAAGCTCGCCGTGCTGACTCCCGCTTCCCGGCCGATGTCGGGATGCCCGCGTTGAACTACGGCGCAGTTGCCGCTGGTCATCGCCGGTCGGAGGCGATGCAGCGCCTTGCGCTGCACAGAGTGCATAGCGAGTTCTCCCGCGGCTATCGCAAAAAAGAGAAAGCGGTCACGCGGTCGCTGGTGACCGCACTCGCGCGAAGCAGGCGCGGGTCCAATGCGCCGGGCCCCCGCTCTCGCGCACGGACGGCCGACTGCCGAGGCGCCTACGGAACGCTCGACCCGCCGCCCGGAAGTCGGCGCTCGTCCGCGGTGTCACCACGAAACGACTGCGTCGCGGTGCCTCCACCTGGCACGACGCCGGGGATGCTGAGTCCGGAAGTCGCGTGGGCGCCGAATTGGGTGAGGCGCCCTCCCATTGCGGCCTCCGCGTCCAGGATGAAGTCCCCACAAAGGCGCTCTGGATCGGCTGCTTGAAGGAACCGCCGTATTTCAGCGGCGACCATGTCCCGGATTCCTCCGACGAGGACGGTCGGGTCCTCCTTGACAAGGTTTGTTCGATTTCGCGTTAAGTGGGCGACCATCCTCGACACGCGCCCCGCCATCTCCTGTAGTTGCTGGCCGTTAGCGTGCGGCGTCCACTCCCCGGTGATGAAGTCTCCGGCAGTCGAGGTGTCCTGGTTTCGTGGCTGCGTCAGGAACTCGACAAGCTGGCGCGCGTGAATCACGAACGACTCAATCGCGGCGTTACGAACCGCAAGCCCTTGGAGCGGCTTTAGGCCTTTAACGGCTTCATCAAGCTCGCCGCTCTCGACGTGCTGCGCGAGGAAGCAGAGCATT
>WHTO01000218.1:0-1587 GCA_009377665.1 Dehalococcoidia bacterium | reverse complement strand
AGAGCATTTGAATCTCGTAGAGCACATGCTCCGAGTGCTCCCGCGCCCGCTTCGGTCCCATATCCATCGAGTCTACGTTGGCCGCTGTCTGATCCGTGGCCGATCGCATGAAACCGACCGGCTGAAGGTCCGACACCGTCCTGGTGCGCCGCCTGTCGGGAAGACGGGTTGCGTGCCCAGCTCACTAGTCAAAGACCCACGACGGTGGCCGCTCCCCACTTCCGGTGACGGCACGCGCCAGGGGATCATCGCGGGTCACGTCGGGTAGCGACTTGACTTCTCCGCGCCAACGCGCCCGCTCCCCTCTGGGCGAGCGCCGGGCGATCGCTCGTCGCGCGAGCGGCAGCCGGATGCCGTGCCCGCTATACCTGGACGCCCTTAGTGACGTCGCCTGAGATCTTTGAGGCAAAGAGCCCCGTCTGTTCCGAAGCAGAAGGCCCGGCTGCCCGCCAGGACGCGTGTCTTTCGCGTCCGGCTGAGCGACCCTGCTTTTCACCGTGCCCTGGGAGTATTCCCCTGTGACGATCTTCGGTGTTCCATGGTCCGAGCTGACGCTCGAGGGCGTGGCGAGCTACCTGGACGATGCCGAAGAGGAGCCACTCCTGTGGGAGGCAAAGGGGATCCAGCTCCAGGCGCACGCTGTCCGCAAAGAGGTCGGTGCGTTCGGAAACAGCCACGACGGCGGCTACCTGATCCTTGGTGCCGAGCAAGGCGAGACCTGGGAGCTGACCGGGTGCGAATTCCCTGCCGAGCCACGGGTCTGGGTGTCGCAGACAATCCACGACGGCATCCGTCCGGTGCCGCCGTTCGACGTCCACGCCTTCCCTGAGAAGGATGGCCACGTAGCCGTGGTCCGCGTCCAGTCGACCCCGGTTCCACCGTGCATCGTGCGTGGCACGGTCTACGAGCGCATTCCTGGGGCGGCGATCCCGGTCAAAGCACCTGAACGGCTGTCCGAACTCTTCCAGCGCGGCGACCTCGCCCGCGCCGGAGCCGAGAGCGGCGCTCGTCACGGCGCACGGCGGTTGATGATCAACGGCGTTGGACGTGGGAGCCTGTTCGGCGGGAGCGATAACGGGCGCAAAGTGCAGGCTGCCGTTGCACTTGCGCCGACCGGGATGCAGCCGGACATCAGTTCGCGGCTCTTCACGCGCCCGTTCGAGGAGGCGCTCAGCCAAGCGGCTCAGGCTCTCCATGGCGGGCCGCGTCTGCCGAGCGCCGCCCCGCCTGAGATTTCCTGGAGCCAAGACACGCTCGCCGTCGACCTGGACATCGCCGACGTCGCTCGCACGCATTGGCGGGTACAGGCCGGCTGGGATGGCGTCGTCGGGATTTACTACCTCATCGAGCTCACCGAGGTGTTTATCGAGTCGTTAATTGAGCACGTTGTCGGAGCAGCCTGGGACGCGGGTATTGGGCTGTTGCGGCAGCTTGGCGCAACAGGGCCGATGTTTGTAATGGTCATCGCGGCCGGCGGGCCGTTCCCAGCGAACGTGCCGACCAACACTAGCCTCGAAGATCGCTTCCTCGAACTCGGCCGCGGTCCCGTGGCACTCGACGACAACCCCGCGGCGCACCTCCAGCACA
>WHTO01000217.1 GCA_009377665.1 Dehalococcoidia bacterium | reverse complement strand
CGACGCGGGGTTTCCGGACGGGAATCTGGGGGCATTCGGGGCGTAGGGATGGAAGACGCTTACGTCCGCTGGGGTACCGAGATGGTCAGCCTGGTCCAGCTCATAAGGACGCCGGCCCTCGATCAGATATTTCTGGCGATAACGCGACTGGGCGAGATGCCCGTGCTGCTGATGTGCGCGGCGACAGCCCTGCTTTTTCCTCGGATCCGTTGGGCGGGCTGCGCCATGCTCGCGGCCTTCTTGATCTCCAGCGTCGTCAACGCTGAGATCAAGGCAACCCTTGATATACCCCGGCCGAGTGGGCACGAGGTTTACACGGCCAACAACACTACAACGAGCGCGACGCCCAGCGCACACACGATGAGCGCTGCGGCAGTGTGGTTCCTGCTCGCGCTGTCGCTGCCGGGGTGGCGGTGGGCGGTGGGCGCGATACCGATTGTGGTGGGCTTTACCCGCGTCTATCTCGGCATGCACTACCCGGGTGACGTGATCCTGGGCCTGGCGCTCGGCGCCCTGCTGGCGCTGTCGTTGTTGCTTATCGTTGAGGTCGCCAGCGGCCGCCTGCGTCCGTGGGAACTCAGGACACGCAAGATCAAAGCGCCCGGTCTCTAACCCCCTTAACCAGAGCCCCGGCACGATCGACCGGCCCGGCTGCCCATGGCCGGACATCTCCACGGGCACGAGCGGGCAGCTTCCCGCGCACAGCTCTGCAACCCGCCCAGACGATCAAGGCGCGTGATAGTCTGCTGTCGAATCGAGACCGTCTGATTTCCGGCCTCTGAGAAGATATACCTCTTGGATGATCGCGTGGACAGAGGCATTCGAGTCGCGCCTGCCCACCGCCGACGAGCAGCGACAGTTCGTCGACGCGGCTCGGTCCGGGGATCGAGAGGCCTGGGGCCAGCTCTTCCGTGACAACTTCCAGTCGCTTTACCGATACGCCGTTGTGCGGGTCGGCGACCATCACGCCGCGGAGGAGATCGCGGCGCAGGTCTTCGAGGAAGCCTATCGGGGCATCGGTGGCTTCAGGTACCGTGGCGTCTCGGTGCGCTCATGGTTGTTTGCCATCGCGCGAAACCTGACCGCTGACCACCTACGACGGCGGTCTCGCACGCCAACGACGGGGATCTCCAGTGAGCCAGCCGCCATGGACCAACTGGCTGAGGTCGGCGTCAGGACAGATGTAATCCGGGCTCTTAGGCAGCTAACCGAGGATCAACAGCACGTCATCGTGCTGAGGTTCATGCACGACATGTCATTGGGCGAGACGGGCCACGTGTTGGGTAAGTCGTCGATGGCCGTCAGCGCCCTGCAGGCCAGGGCCCTGACGCAGCTGCGGCGGTTGTTGGCCGACTCCGGCCACGAGCCGTCCAACCGGAACGGAGGGTCTACCGATGGGGTCTGAGGTGCTGGAAGCGAGCTACAGGGCTCTTCGCGCCGGCGACCGGACGGTCGAAGAGTGCCTGGAGCAGTTTCGTGCTGTCGCGAAGGTCGATGAGATACGCGCCCTGGAGAGCCTCGCAGGCCTCGACAGGTCGATCGCGCCTTGCGGCGGTGAGGACGAGCGGTTCGAAGCGTTTCTCGCAAGGGTGAATGGCGAGAGGCCCCGAACGATGATCCGGCGGTTCTTCAAGAAGCCGTTCAGGTTCGGCCTGGCTGGCGTGGGCGCGCTGCTGCTGGGGGCGGCCGGTCTGAGCGCCGGGGGCTTCGTCGCGGCGGGAGGTGGCAGCGCCCTCACCTGGATGGCGGATGCCGAAGAGCCAGGCCACGGCGAGGAGGATGGGCCAGCCAATCCGGGTGGCTTCGTCCCTCCCCCCGAGGGCGTCGATATCATGAACGGCCCCCGCAGCGTGGATCTCGTTGCGGACTTCAAGGCCGCGGTTGACGCATCGCTCACGCGACCCGAGCTGGCTGAGGTAAGCGAATTGCTTCAGCGATTTGAAGTCGCCTATCGGCAGGATATCGACTGGGAGGGGGGCGGAACCTCCGAGCACGTCAGGATGGAAACGCCCGAGAGCCACAACCTCACCGTGAACCGGCAGCGTTTCTACGAATCGGATGACCTGGACATGATCTTCCCGAACACGAAGCGCAGAGGAGTCGAGAGGGATACATGGCCCGATGGCGCGCAAGCCGGCACGGTGTACCGAGCGAATCGATTGGAGATCGTCTTCGTGAAGGGCGACACGGTCGTGCGGATCCAGGATTCTGGGCTCGAAACCGAGTTGTTCAACGCGCCAACCTTCACGCTCGATCAGCTACGCATCGTCGCCCAGGCGATGTCCGCTCAGATTCCCCTGGGGCCGCCGGCGGAAGACCCTGCCGACGAAACGCTCGGGAGCACTGCCCCAGCCCCGGTGTACACGCAGGACGGACCGCGCAGCCAGGATCTCGCGCGGCTCATTCAAGAGGCCGTCGGCTCGTCTCTGAACGATCCGGCGCTGCGGGACGTGCGGGAGCCACTCGAGGCGATCGCGCTCACTCGGGCGGAGGACATCGAGGCGCTGGACGGTACCGCCGAGAGGGTCTTCTATCAGACGCCTGAGCGTCACCTGCTCAACGTCACGCGGTCGCCCCACCACGTGCCCCTCGACCCCACGACGCTGTTTGCCGAGGGGGAGGAAGTGCTGTCGGAGGAGTGGGCGGATGGAACGCAGGCCTATATCGTCGCGGCGGAACACGGAATGCAGATGATATTTGCCGCGGGTGGCGATGTGATCAACCTGAGGCACCAGGGCCCCCCTGAGCACGGCGGTCCTCCACTCCTGACCGTGGACCAGTTCCGCTTGATCGGGCAGGCGATCGCGGCGCTGATCCTGGCCGAGGCTCCGGCAACCGAGTAGAGATAATCGGCGGGCGCCAGTCGCGATCCTGTTTACAGGGTCGGCCAGGAACAACTGGTTGAGGAGGCGGGAAGTGGGAATGGTCGGGGCGACTGGATTTGAACCAGCGACCTCTTGACCCCCAGTCAAGTGCGCTTCCAGGCTGCGCCACACCCCGACCGCAGCGAGCCCATTCTAGTCTTTAGCCGCGAGTCCGGCCATGATCGGACGCATGGCTATAGTCGCGACCGGGTCGATCGCCTTCGACCACATCATGACCTTCCGGGACCACTTCAAAAATCACATCCTTCCTGAAAAGGTCCACATGATCTCCGTCAGCTTCCTCCTCGACTCCCTCGACCGGCGAAGGGGCGGCTGCGCGGCCAACATCTCCTACAACCTGGCCCTGCTGGGGCACCGCCCGCTCCTCTTCGGCACGGCAGGCCGCGACTTCGGCGAGTACCGGGCGAGCCTCGACAAGGCGGGCGTGGATACCACGTACGCCGCGGTCATCGAGGAAGAGCTGACGGCCTCGGCCTTTATAACCACCGACCTCGCCGACAACCAGATCATCGGCTTCTATCCGGGTGCGATGGGCCATGCCCACAACCTGTCGCTGGAAGACGTAAGGAGCCCGATAGACGTGGTCGTTATCTCGCCCAATGACCCACCGGCAATGCTCAAGTACGCCGACGAGTGCCGCCGCTTGGGGCATGCCTTCATCTTCGACCCCGGTCAAAGCATTCCCGCTTTCAGCGGAGACGACCTTACGGGCGCAGCGCGAGGCGCCAACCTCGTGATCGGCAACGATTACGAGCTGGAGCTGGTCCGCTCGAAAACCGGGATGAGCCCGGGCGACCTCCTCGAGCTGACGCCTCTTGTCGTCCAGACGCTTGGCGAGAAGGGCTCCCACTTGATTGCCCGCGAGCGCGAGTTCGCCGTGCCGGCGATAAAGCCGCGGCGGATCGCCGACCCAACCGGAGCGGGCGACGCCTTTCGGGCCGGGCTCCTGCTGGCGCTGCAGGCCGGGGTCGAGATCGAGACCGCGGCCAAGGTCGGCACACTAGCCGCGACGTATTGCGTCGAGGCGAGCGGGCCGCAGGGGCACTCGGCGCGCTCAAGGAGGATGCG
>WHTO01000216.1 GCA_009377665.1 Dehalococcoidia bacterium | reverse complement strand
GTCCATCGCTTTCTACCTCAGGTGCCAAGGAGCAGATCGGAAATGAACCTGACCACAGGAAAGATGATGCTGATGCCCAGGAACAAGGGCAGGACGAAGATGACTACCAGCAGAATGCCCGGCCCGTACTGTTCCGTTTTGCTGTATTCCACGGCCATGTCGCGAGGGAGAACACCGAGGGCGACCTTGAAGCCGTCTAGTGGAGCGATCGGCAGCAGGTTGAAGACGCCGAGGATGACGTTGAAAAAGACCGTGGCGGCAAGCAGCAGGCCAATGTAGTCGCTGGTCGTCCAGTCGATGTTCAGGTAGGCGCTGGCGTCGAAGGGATGGCGGACAGGTATCGGAGTGGCGCGGAGGATGGTCGTGGCTATGGCCGCCGTAACGAAGTTGGCCAGCGGCCCGGCAAAGGAGACGAGAGCAGAGGACTGCAATCCCCCTCGCAGGCGATAGGGATTGACCGGCACAGGCTTGCCCCAGCCGAAGCCGGCGATCAGCAGGAGCACAGTGCCGAAGGGGTCGAGGTGAGCGATGGGATTGAGTGTGACGCGTCCCGCCGCTTGCGCCGTACGGTCGCCGAGGGCAAGGGCTGAAGCGGCGTGCGAGAACTCGTGGAAAGTCGTACCAACGAGAAAGGCGCCCATGGCGGCGAAAAGGAAGACGAAGAAGGCCACCGTGTCGACGTCGAGGAGGCGTTCGTAGGCGAGGATCATATTTGCTCTGGTGGCATGGCTCTCTGCTTAGGTTACGTACTGCGGACTCGAACCGCTTAGATGAATGAAAGCTGCGGCGGACATATACTGTCCTCTCGTCCGGTTAGCGAGCGTGTGGACCAGGAGGTCACCCATGGCCAGCAGCGACCAAAAGGTAGATAGACTCCGGCGGATCCCTCTTTTCGAGCACACCAACAGCCGGCAGCTGGGCGAGGTCGCACAGATCGCCGATGAGGTCGATGTAGGCGCCGATACGGTGCTGGCGAGGCAGGGCGAGCGCGGCATGGATTTCTTCGTCATCGAGAAGGGTTCAGCAACTGTCACCCGAGACGGCGTCAAGGTGGCCGACCTGGAGCCGGGCGAGTTCTTCGGCGAGATGTCGTTGCTCGAGGGGACGCCGCGCACGGCGACGGTTACCGCTTCCTCGCACTGCAGTTTACTCGTCGTGCGCAAACCGGCATTCGACGCGTTGCAGGATAGTGTGCCGGGCCTGAGGGAAGCCCTGGTCAAGGCCCTGGCCGCCCGTGGTGGCACGCGTCCCGACCACACCAACTGAGAGGACGCATCGGCCGGTTTGACCGGCCAGATCGGCGCTGGGAGACTCCAAGGGGACAATTCTGCGCTGGTGGAGCCTCCCGCTGGGACCAATCAACTTTGCCCAGGACATCATCGACTCGGTCGAGGGCGAGATGCTCGACTTTATCGAGTGGGGCTACGACTTCTTCTCGTGGCCCGGCATCGTCATCTTCATGGCGATCGAGAACGCGCTACCCGCCGCGCCCATCCCGAGTGAGCTCATAATGCCGTTTGCCGGCTGGTTTTTGATCGAGGACGAGGGGCTGTCGCCTGCCTGGCTGCTGCTCGCCGGGTTCCTGGGCGCGGTAGGCAGTCTGATCGGCTCGCTCTTCGTCTACGGAGTGTCGGCCTGGCTGGGGAGACCGTTGCTGGAGCGCTACGGCAGATACTTCTTCATCACGCACGCCGATCTTCAGCGTGGGGAAGAACTGTTCGAGGAACGCGGCGACGTAATCGTGCTGGTGGCGCGGGTACTCCCCCTGGTGCGGACGCTGGTCAGCATTCCTGCCGGTATCGCCCGCATGCCCATCCTGCGCTTCTCGCTCTTCACCTTCGTTGGCTCGTTCTTCTGGTCGCTGGCGCTGGCCAGCGGCGGCTACATCCTCGGCGAGAACTATGAAGACCTGCGCGAGTGGATGCGCCCCGCCGACGTGCCGATTGTGATCGCGCTGGTTTTGGGCATCGGCTGGTATGTGTACCAGCACGCCCGCCGGCGCGGGCGGCGCACGGCGCGGCAATCGGAGGCGACCTGAAATCTGTTGGCCGGAGGTCAGCCCTGTGATAGCTTCGAATTAGCCAACCTGGAAAGGAACCATACCTGAATGGGCCGCTCATACGCCTACCTCCGTCGCCAAATCGTTCCCCTCGAGGACGCGAAGATCGGCGTAATGACGCATGCCTTCAACTACGGTACGGCTTGCTTCGAGGGCATCCGCGCCAACTGGAATGAGGAGAAGCGTCAGGCCTTCATCTTCCGCCCCCGCGAGCACTACGAACGCCTGACGCAAAGCGCCCACATCCTGCAGATGGAAACAGGCCACACCGTCGAGGAGATGGTGAGTCTGACGGTCGACCTGGTTGCACGCGCGGGCTACGAGCAGGACGTTTACGTCCGGCCCATGGTTTACAAGTCCTCCGAGGAGCTGGGCGTGCGGCTGCACGGCCTCGAGGACGACCTGCTCATCTTCGTCACGCCATTCGGCGCCTACCTCGACCTCGATAAGGGCAGCCGTTGCTGTACGTCCTCGTGGCGGCGGGTGGACGATACCGGAATCCCAGCGCGGGCCAAGATAACGGGCATTTACATCAACTCGGCTTTCGCCAAGAGCGAGGCCGTCCTGGATGGCTACGACGAAGCCATCATGCTCAACCACGATGGCCATGTTTCCGAGGGCAGCGGCGAGAACATATTCCTCGTCGACCGCGACCGCAAGGTGTTGATCACGCCGGATCCGGCCCAGAACATCCTCGAAGGGATTACGCGCTCCTCGGTTATCCAGATAGCGGCCGACGAGCTCGGCTACGCGACCGTGGAACGCTCGATCGACAGGACAGAGCTGTACACCGCCGACGAGGTATTCATGACGGGCACCGCGGCGCACGTGTCCTCGATAACGGAAGTTGACCGCCGGCTGGTCGGTGGCGGTGAGATTGGCCCGATCACGCGTGAACTGCAGCGCGTGTACTTCGAGGCAATTACCGGGCGGAACGCGAAGTACATGGACTGGTGCGTGCCCGTGCCGGTCGCTGTAGGAGCTTGAGCCAGGGCTCATGATCTACCGGCCCCCGCGCGGCCTTGGCTTCGCTATAGGCCTCTTCCTCACCTTTTGGGCGTTCGCTGTCTGTGCAGTGGTGGCGCTTCGCGCTGCTTCGATCGGGATCGAGTTCGAGGGTTTCCTGGTCTGGTTGGGTGCGCTCTTCTTCCTGCTGCTGGGCGGGATATTCCTTTACTGGAGCCTCGCCTGCCTCAACGTCGCCTACATCGTTGACCGCAACGGGCTGGCCATCCAATGGGGGCCGATTCGCCAGCTTGTCCCGCTCGATCAGATTCAGAGGCTGGTCCCGGGGACGAACATCAAAAGGCCGCGTATAAAGGGCCTCGGCTGGTGGGGCCACCACATCGGACAGGGCACGATCCGAGGGATCGGCCACACACTGTTTTACTCGACGCACCGTTCGCGCAACGAGCTGCTCTACGTGGTGACGCCTAAACAGTCCTATGGCATCTGCGTCCACGACCCCGTGCTCTTCGCGCGCGAGGTGGAGAGCCGGCAGGCGATGGGGCCGACGCGGACCGTCAACCAGGCCCCAATCCGCAAC
Organism: Dehalococcoidia bacterium; assembly: GCA_009377665.1. Classification (GTDB taxonomy): domain Bacteria; phylum Chloroflexota; class Dehalococcoidia; order WHTO01; family WHTO01; genus WHTO01. The sequence continues at coordinate 357 of WHTO01000216.1, read as the reverse complement.
GCCCTGGCCGGACAGGCCTTCTGGCTGGACCGGACGGCTCAGGCGTTGATGCTGGTCGGAGCCGCCTTCTGCGCCGCCATCTACGGGTACATCTTCTACGAGTACCCGAGCCTCTCCGAGACGATCGATCTCTCGTTTCCGTCGCTCGGCGGCGTCGTCCGGGTTGGCGACAAGTCGGAGCTGCTGCAGATTCCCAACAGCGCGCTGGCTGTGCTGGCGATTGACATCGTGTTGGCGCTGGTCGTTCACCTCTGGCAGCGACTGCTGGCGTACATCCTCCTGCTGGGCGGGATTTTCACGCAGGGTATGCTGCTCGTCGCGGCCTACATCGCCCTCAATTGAAGCGATGGCTCACTA
>WHTO01000215.1:278-4001 GCA_009377665.1 Dehalococcoidia bacterium | reverse complement strand
TGGGTCGCTGGAAGCTCACCGACCAGGGGCAGCGCCAGATGATGGCGACGGTCGCCCTCAACAAACATGACGACGGATGGGCGATGTCGCGCCGAGCCGGCGTGTCGCCGTACGACTCGAGTGACCGCGATAGCCAACGCATCTGGTGGACCGATGTCGGGGTGCACCAGAACCTCACCTTCCCCGTCCACCCCGACCCGATCTCAGGTCAGCACTGCTGGCACCAGGCGGTGCGCGTGAGGAGGGCCGAACCGGGCGATTCCTACGGCGACATCGTCGTCGACACCGTCAAGGCCCACGAGGTCTACGAGCGATGGCTCGAAACGACCCGACGCGCTGACTTGCACTCACCCGATCGAACGCGCCGACCCTATTGGTTCATGCGCCCGCTCAAGCCCTCCAAGGAAGTGTTTACCCTCCCGACGGTGCCTTCGTGACCGGGCGTGCGGGGCTGTTCCGAGCTCTGAGGGCCCTGTGCGAGCCGCCCGATCCCGCGCACCGGGCGCTTGCGGAAGCCGTCAACCTCCCTGGGCGGGCGTTGGACCACGACCACACGGATGTCTTCCTCTTCCGGTTGTATCCGGCGAGCTGGTGCGCTGGAGGCGGTGGCGGGCGGTACCAGGCCGAACCCTTTGGTCCGCAGCCGGGCATGCTGCTGGGGTGGAGCGGCGGCACTATCCCCCCATGCAAAGGCGACCTGAAATGTCGCTAGCGCGGTCGCTCCCCCAGCAGCTTCATTGTGAGTCATCGCCCGCTACGGACGGGGGCCAACCAGGTGCATCCTGGTACACGACAACCTCAGACGCGACGCGGAACCCCGGGCAACGTGTCACTACAGTCATCACTCGGCACCAAAGGACAGCCCACTGCACGGATTCGATCCGCAACGTGGTCTTCGGCCCCTTGGGCTCCAGCTCGACGAGAAGGAAGTTTGCCGAGGCTACGGGAGAGCCGGCCGCCATCCTTTCACGGACGTCTGGCCGCCATTACCGATCCCCTGCTGGTGATATTGGCGGTATTGCTCGCCTTGTTGTGGCCCGTCGCCATCCTCTACGTGTTGTTGCGGTTGTTGCTGTAAGGATCGGATTCGTCCCCCAGGCTCGCGTGTGAAGTCATCATGTTGAGTCTCAGGGGGCGTCCTGGAGGAAGCCAGCCAATCGTCGGACATTCAGACAACGTGCCGGAGAAGGAGGATGTTGGATGTACCGCGGGCATCCGCCCGGAGTGGTCGCCTGCAGCTACCACATGTGTCGGCTCATTGATCAGGGACAGCGCCAAATGATGGCGACGGTCACCCTTGACAGTCACGACGACACGTGGGCGATGTCGCGCATGGCCGGCGTCGCGCCCTACGACTCGGATGGCCCAGATACCAAAGGCTGGCTCTAAATGACCCGACGCGCCGACTTGCACTCACCCGATCGAACGCGCCGACCCTATTGGTTCATGCGCCCGCTCAAGCCCTCCAGGGAAGTGTTCACGCTCCCGACGGTGCGTTCGTGACCGGGCGCGCGGAGCTGTTCCGGGCTCTGGGGGTGCTGTGCGAGCCGCCCGATCCCGCGCACCGGGCGCTTGCGGAAGCCATCGACCTCCCGGGGCGGGCGTTGGACCACGAACACACGGATGTCTTCCTCTTCCAGTTGTATCCGTACGCCTCCGTCTATCTCGGCGCTGAGGGCATGCTCGGTGGGGAGGCCCGCGACCGCGTGGCGGGGTTCTGGCGCGCACTCGAGCTCTCGCCTCCCGCGGAACCCGATCATCTCGCGGCGCTGCTTTCACTTTATGCGTCTCTGATGGACGCGGAGCAAAACGAGACCCATCCGGCGCGCCGCTTGATGCGAAGAGAGTCCCGCAAGGCGCTGCTGTGGGAGCACCTGTTGATCTGGCTGCCTGCATACATTGACAAGATGAAGGAGATCGCCCCGCCCTTCTACGAGGGCTGGGCGGAGGTACTCGAAAGCATGCTCGTGAGCGAAGCCACGGCACTCGAATCGCAGGAGGGGTTGCCGCTGCACTTGCGCTCCGCTCTTGCAGAGGTACCGAGCCTGGAGGGTGGGAAGCAGTTCATTTCGTGGCTGCTTGCGCCGGTCCGCAGTGGGATGGTGCTCGTGCGCTCGGACCTTCAGCGCGCGACCGCGAATCTGGGCTTGGGTCTGCGGGTGGGGGAGCGACGATGGGTTCTCGAAAGCCTTCTGGGCCAGGATCCCGAGGCGATCCTGTCCTGGCTCGCGAGTGAGACTCGTCGCTGGGCCGGGCTCCATCGTCGCTGGTTGCCGGTGACTGGTGATGTCGCGCGGTTCTGGATCGAGCGGGCCGAGGCCGCGGAGTCGGTGATCGGTGAGGCCCTTGCGGAAGCCAGGAGCTTGGTGGCGCCGCAAACGTGAGGGGCGGCCCCACACGCCGCCGTGGCCTCGCGCGCCGACTTCAAGAGAACAAAGGTGCTGATCGAATGGGGGAAGCAAGGGCAGCCGGCAAGAGGGGAAGAGCCGATGGCGGGAAGCTGCCGGCCCATTCTGTGCGACGACTGCGTGTCGATCCCGGGGATGTGGTCGGCGGGATCGGCGCCGCGTTCGTTCTGATCCCTCAAGCACTGGCGTACGCAACCCTGGCCGGCATGCCCGTGGAACGGGGGCTCTTCGTGGCTGCCCTGGCTCCCATCGCGGCAGCGTTCTTCGCTTCCTCTCCCTATCTCGGCACCGGGCCTACGGCCATCACGTCGCTGCTCACCTTCGGAGCGTTGGCCGCCCTCGCGACGCCTGCAGGTTCGGACTACGTAGCTCTCGCCGCGCTGCTCGCGCTTCTGGTGGGCGCTATCCGCGTGGCCCTCGGGCTGGTTCGCGGGGGCTTAATCGCGTACTTGATGTCTCAGCCGCTCATCACCGGCTTCACGACCGGGGCCGCGGTGGTCATCGTTGCCTCCCAGATACCGACCGTTCTCGATGTCTCCACGAACGAGACCAATCCATTCGTCGCGGCCTCCGACGCGCTGAGCCGTCCGGGTGACTGGAGACCGGAGTCGTTCTTCATAGCCGTCGTCGTGGCGATCTTGGTTATCGGTGGCAAGAAAGTGCACCGGTTGTTTCCGGGCATACTCGTGGCAGTGTTCCTGGCGATCGCATACAGCGAGGTCTCGTCCTACGGCGGGGCGGTGGTGGGTGACATATCCGGTCGTCTCCCCCCGTTCTCGTTGGACCTCCCGTGGTCGTCGGTCGCCCACCTGATCGTGCCCGCCTTGGTCATCGCGATCGTGGGCTTCTCCGAACCGGCGGCTATAGCACGTCATTACGCTACGCTGGAGCGCAAGAGGTGGGACGCGAACCGCGAGCTGCTCAGCCAGGGCGCGGCGAGCTTAGCAGCCGGCATCGGCGGCGGATTCCCGGCGGGCGGATCGTTCAGCCGCAGCGCTTTGGTCCGCGATGCAGGCGCCCGGACCCGCCTCGCCGGAGGCATCACCGGTCTGGTGGTACTCGCGATCCTTCCCTTTATGTCGCTACTGTCGGCTCTTCCGAACGCGGTACTGGGGGCGGGCATCATTGTGGCCGTGAGAGAGCTGATCACGATCAGACCATTCGTGGAGTACCGACGCTACGCGCGTTTGCAGTTCGCCGTCGCCGTCGTGACGTTCCTGCTGACCATCGTTTTCGCCCCGCACGTGGAGCGCGCCGTCGTGATCGGGGTGGTGCTCGCCATAGGGGCTCACCTGTGGCGCGAGCTGCGGCTGTC
>WHTO01000215.1:0-268 GCA_009377665.1 Dehalococcoidia bacterium | reverse complement strand
GGAGTGCTCTACTTTGCCTCGGCCCCGGGGTTGGAGAACGCGTTCTCGAGACTCCTCCACGAACACCAAGAGGCGAACCGCCTCGTTGTACATCTCGACGGACTCGGGCGGGTTGATCTCACCGGCGCGCTGGTGCTGAAGGGATTGCTACGGGACGCTCAGGCGGCGGGCCTTGAGGTGGAAGTTGCCGACACACCCGAGCCGGCTCGCAAGATCATCGCTCGCGTCATCGAGGGCGAGATCCAGGAATGACCGTTTCTCGGATGGG
>WHTO01000214.1 GCA_009377665.1 Dehalococcoidia bacterium | reverse complement strand
CGCCTCAGGGTGGCCGCGTCTGCTATTGTCCCGCCGCGCTGCTGCCAGGCCAGGATGATAGGGCCGGAGATAGCGAGTCCACCCCCGACCGCCAGGAGCAGCCCGATGTGCTCGCCCAGCAGCGAGACCGCCAGGGCGACCGAGACCAGAGGCGAAGCCGCGGACACCACTCCGCTGCGTGACGCCCCTATCTCTCGGATGGCGGCGTAGTTAAAGGCACGCCCGAGGAGGAAGTGCACAACACCGGCGACACCGAACAGAAACCAGGCCTCGACCGAGAGCACGCGAAGCTGTCCGAAGGCCAGCGCGAGGACGGCAAAGAACGGGACGCCGAAGAAAATCGAGATCAGAAGGCCAAGAGAAACGTCGGCCCTCAGGCTTCCGCGATAGACCGATACCACGCTGCCGGCGAAGCAGATCGACGACAGGATCGCGAGAACGGCTGTGGACAACTACGTGCGGCCTCGCGCCGGCCGGATCGAGAGCAGGGTGGCCGGGCAATCGGCGAAGTTCAGCGTCCTTTCCAGACGGGTTGCCTGCGCTCCGCGAAGGCCTGCTTACCCTCGGCGGCATCCTCCGTGTCCCAGATCTGGTTCAGCATGTGGCCGGCCAGGTCCAGGCCGTCGCGCAGACCCATGTCCAGCCCACGCATGATCGCCTTCTTCGAGTAGCGCACGGCGAGGGGCGAGTTGGCCAGGACGTTGGCCGCTATCTCCTCCGCCCGTTCCATGAGCTTCGCCGCCGGGACAATCTCGGTAATGAGGCCGATGCGGTACGCTTCGTCGGCGTTGATCCGGTACGACTTGCCCTCGATCACCATCCGCAGGACATAGTTGAGCGGAATGCGGCGGCTGAGCCCGACAGGCTCCCAACCCGAGATCATGCCGACGTTGACGTGCGAATCGAAGAACTGCGCGTTCTCGGTGCCAATGATGATGTCCGAATCGCAGACCCAGTGCAGCCCGCCGCCACAGCACATGCCGTTGACGGCACAAATGATCGGCTTGTGGACCTCTTCCATCAGGCGGGCGATCGGCAGCCAGGCGTCACCAAGCCGGCGTTCCCGCGCTTCCTTGACGTCGACGCCGGTGCAGAAGAACTTCTCCCCGGTGGCGCTGACGATGGCGACCCAGACTTCGGGGTCGTCCTTGACGTCCTCCCAGATGTGGAGCATCTCCTGGCACATCTGGTAGTTGAAGGCGTGACCTGCCTGCTCACGATTCAGCGTGATGTACGCCACTCTGCCCCGCTTCTCGTAGATCGTTTCGACGAGCTCAAACCCGTTGACAGCCGTCACGTCCATCCTCCTTCTTGCCTGGTAGTGGGAAAGCCGCTTATCAGTCTAGCGAGCGCCCGCTCAGCGGGTCTGGACCTCGAAGCTCATCTTGGGAACAGGTCCCTGGCTCAGCAGAGGCGGCTCGGTCAGGGCGCGCACATCGTCCGGCGAAACACCGGGCGCCACCTCGCGCAGGAGCAGTCCGTCGGCCGCTACCTCGATCACGGCCAGGTCGGTGATGATCAGGTCGACGCAGCAGCGAGCCGTGAGCGGATAGCTGAGGTCGCGCACGATGCGCGGGGCACCGGCCTTGCTGACGTGCTCCATGACCACGACCAGGCGCCTCGCCCCCGCCGCGACATCCATCGCCCCGCCGATGCTGCCTCCGCCGCGTTCAGGGATCATCCAGTTGGCGAGGTCTCCCCGCTCCGACACCTGGAGTCCCCCCAGCACGGCCAGGTCGATGTGCCCGCCGCGGATCATCGCGAAGGCCGCGACGCTGTCGAAGAAGGAGCCGCCGGGCCGCAGGTCGATGGGCTGTCCGCCCGCGTTGATCAGGTCGGGGTCGAGCTCGCCCGAGTCGCGGATGGCGCCGTAGCCGAGGACCCCGTTCTCGGCCTGGAACCAAACGTTGAAGCCGTCAGGGACCTGGCTCGACACGAGAGTGGGCAGGCCGATCCCGAGGTTGACGGCCGTGCCTTCTTCGATCTCGGCCGCCGCCCGGCGCGCGATCAGCTCTCTAGGTATGCCATTCGGGCGCACGTCTCTCTCCCAGCACTATGCGGTCGACGTAGACGCCGGGCGTATCGACCAGCTCGGGGTCGATCTCCCCGACCGCCACGATCTCTTCGACCTCCGCGATCACGATCTCAGCGGCCGTCGCCATCGCCATGTTGAAGTTCTTGGCGACCTTCCGATAGGACAGGTTGCCGGCAGTGTCGGCCCTCGTTGCCTTGAGCAGGGCAAAGTCGGCGCGCAGTGGGTACTCCAGCACGTGCTCCCGGCCGTCGATCACGCGCGATTCCTTGCCCTCGGCGAGCGCCGTACCGGCCGCGGCCGGCGTGTAGAAGCCGCCGATGCCGGCGCCGCCAGCCCGGATCCTCTCGGCGAGCGTGCCCTGGGGGACGAGCTCCAGCTGAACCTCGCCCACCCTGTACTGTTCCTCGAAACGGCTGCCGCGGCTGGCCGACGCCCTGATCGCGAACGAGGTGATCGCCCTGGCGATCTGCCTCTTCTCGCAAAGGTCGTCGAGGTGGTCGCCGTTTCCGATGTTGTTGGCGATGGCTGTGATGCCTGTTACGCCGAGCTCGATGAGCGCCAAGATCAGGTTGTCAGGCTTCCCCGCCGAGACGAACCCCCCGAACATGATCGTCGCGCCGTCCGGGACATCGTGCAGGGCGGCTGCCGGCGAGGGGTAGACCTTGCCCTCAACGGTTGGCGTCGATGTCCGTCGGTCGGAGGCTGTTGTCACGGGCCGGGCCACTCCCCCCGCCGGGACCATCCCGGCGACTGTTTGCATTCAATCCGCCGCCCGCCCGGGATGCAAGCCCTGTGGCCCATTCGCTTCCGAGACCCCACCCGGGCGGGAATTGGTCGCCCAGCGCCCTTTGACGTATATCTGTGAACAGCAGGACGTAGCAACTGGGATTGTCGCAGCCCGGCGCTTGTCCCCGCTCACACATTTTGGAGGAACGACATTGCGCCTGCTTACGTATGACCGTGGCGATGGAGCACGGGCCGGGGTCCTCGCGGACGGCCGCATCGTCGACATCACCGACCTGCTTGGTTCGAACGAGACGATCCGCGACATCGCACACCTGTTGAGGCTGCCCGGCGAGCCGCTGGAGCGGGTGAGGCAACGCGTCGGCGAGGTGGAGCCCGGTCTGAGCCTTGACGACGTGCGTCTGCGTCAGCCGTTGCTGCAGCCACCCACGATCCGCGACTTCTTCGCCTTCGAGGAGCACGTGAAGAACGGCCGCGCGCGCCGCGGACTCGAGGTCCCCGAGGCCTGGTATCGCATACCGGTCTTCTATTTCACGAACCCACTGGCTCTAAGCGGCCCGGAGGACGAGATCAGCTTCCCGGCCGCCTGCGAGTGGCGCGACTACGAGCTGGAGATCGCCGCCGTGGTCGGCCGCGAGGGGCGAAATGTCGCCGCCGACGATGCCATGTCCTACATCGCCGGATTCACCATCCTGAACGATTGGAGCGCCCGCGACATCCAGCGCGACGAATCGAGCGTCGGGCTGGGTCCCAGCAAGGGCAAAGACTTTGCCAGCTCCATGGGCCCCTGGGTCGTTACCACCGACGAGCTCGCCCCGCTGATCAAGGACGGACGACTGACCGGGCGGATGACCGCTCGTGTCAACGGTGAGACGTGGTCGGACAACACGGGCGCCGGCATGAACTATTCGTTCAAAGACCTGGTCGCCCACGCCTCGCGCGACAGCCGAATCGTCCCCGGCGACGTGATCGGCAGCGGCACCGTGGGCCGCGGCTGCATCCTCGAGCAGCCGGATCGCCGCTGGCTGGACCCCGGCGATACCGTCGAAATGGAGATCGAAGGAATCGGCACGCTGCGCAACAAGGTGGTGGCACCGGCTTAGGCGTCTGTGCTTCACAGCTCGGAGCCCAGCCAGGTCCGGCACCGGTGTAGGGGCCTACGGCTGCGATGGGGCTGCGGGGGCCTCGCCGCCGGCCAGGCAGGACGCGCACATGCAGGAGAGGC
>WHTO01000213.1 GCA_009377665.1 Dehalococcoidia bacterium | reverse complement strand
CGGTCCTGGGGTTCTTCGGCCCCGGCGCTGTTTCTTTCGCCAGCGGAGCGGTGCTCGCCCTGGTGATGACCCTCGCGTTCTACATGTTTTTCGTCGACGACGCCATCTTCGTGGCGTCCGCGCCGCCGTGGCGAGCCATCTGGTACAGCGTCCAAGCGGTCTGGCGGCACTTCTGGACGGCGATGGCGTTCATATTGTTGGTACACCTCATCTTGATAGGCACCCCGCTGGCCTGGCGCGTTTTGCTCGAGCAGGACTTTGCCGTCGCCAGCATTGCGGCCATGGCCGGGCATGCGTACATCGCCACCGGGCTGCTGGCCTCGGGGATGGTCTTTTTGAAGCAACGATTACCCGTGGCCGGCAGGCCGGCCGTCGCAACGACAGCGAGTTAAAAGGAGCCTTATGGCAACACAGAAACAGGACTACAGCGCCAAAGATATCCAGGTCCTCGAGGGGCTGGAGGCTGTTCGGCGCCGACCCGGTATGTACATCGGGAGCACGGACCAGCGCGGCTTGCATCACCTGGTCTACGAAGTCGTCGACAACAGCGTCGACGAAGCGATGGCGGGCCACTGCGACCATATTCAGGTCATGCTGCACCAGGATGGCTCTGTATCGGTAGCCGACAACGGGCGCGGTATTCCGGTGGACACGCACCGCACGACGGGGCTTTCCGCACTGGAAACGGTCATGACGGTGTTGCACGCGGGCGGCAAGTTCGGGGGCGGCGGCTACAAGGTCTCCGGTGGGCTCCACGGCGTCGGTGCCTCGGTGGTCAACGCGCTCTCGGAGTGGACCCGGGTGGAGGTGCGTCGAGACGGCAAGACCTACCGGCAGGAGTACGAGCGGGGCAAGCCGAAAGGCAGGGTGGCGCCGGTAGGCCCGGCGGAGGGCACCGGGACCACCGTGACCTTCAAGGCGGACGCCACCATCTTCCAGGACGCCGAGTACGACTTCGGGGTGCTCGCCCAGCGCATGCGGGAGATGGCCTATCTGAACCGCGGCCTCTGGATCACGATCGCGAACGAGCGGATCGATAGCGAACTCACTTTCTACTTCGAAGGCGGGATCGCGAGCTTCACCCGCCACCTTAACCACAGCCGCAATGTGCTGCATCCCAAGCCGATCTTCATTGAGTCCGAAGTGGGCGGGACGATGGTCGAGGTCGCCATCCAGTACAACGACGGCTTCAGTGAGTCCACCTATAGCTTTGCCAACTGCATCAACACCATCGACGGCGGATCGCACCTCACCGGCTTCCGATCGGCCCACACGCGCGTCATCAACGAGGCGCTGCGAAAGCAGAAGATCCTGAAGGATGACGACTCCAACCTCACGGGCGACGACGTCCGCGAGGGGTTGACCGCGATCATCAGCGTCAAGCTCCCTGAGCCTCAGTTCGAGGGTCAGACCAAGGGGCGCCTCGGCAACCCGGAGGTGAAAAACCACGTCGAGTCCGTGGTCTATGAGGGCCTGAACCGCTACCTGGAGGAGCATCCCCAGGAGCTCCGTCGCATCGGCGATAAGTGCCTCATGGCGGCCCGCGCTCGCGAGGCGGCTCGGAAGGCACGCGACCTCGTGGTCCGGAAGGGCTTGCTCGACGGGTCGACCCTGCCGGGCAAGCTGGCTGACTGCTCGGAGCGCGACCCCAGCAAGTGTGAGCTCTACATCGTTGAGGGTGACTCGGCAGGCGGCTCGGCAAAGCAGGGAAGGGACCGCGCCTTCCAGGCGATCCTGCCGCTGAAAGGCAAGATCCTGAACGTGGAAAAGGCGCGGGCGGACCGGATGCTGGCCTTCGAGGGGATCCGCAACCTGATTACCGCCCTCGGCACCGGCATCCATCCTCAGGTGGACGTCGGGAAGCTGCGTTACCACAAGGTCATCATCATGACCGACGCCGACGTGGACGGCTCGCACATCCGGACCCTGCTGCTCACCTTCTTCTTCCGGCAGATGCAGGAGATCATCCAGGCGGAGCATCTCTACATCGCCCAGCCGCCGCTCTACCGAGTGCAGCACGGGCGCCAGCACACCTGGATCTACACCGAGCAGGAGAAGGACACGCTGCTCGAGTCCCTGAGAGGGGAGAGGAACGTGGAGATGCAGCGCTATAAGGGTCTCGGCGAGATGAACCCAGAGCAGCTCTGGGATACCACCATGAATCCGGAGACGCGCACGCTGCTTAAGGTGGACATCGAGGACGCCGCCGGGGCGGACGAGATCTTCTCCCAACTGATGGGCGAGGACGTCGAGCCGCGCAAGCTGTTCATCCAGGCCCACGCGCTCCAGGTCAAGAACCTGGACGTCTAGGGCGGTGCTTGAAGGCGTCGAGATAAAGCCGCTGGTCCGCCACGCGGACGACAGGGGCTATTTCGCGGAGCTGCTGCGGGCGGATGAGCCGATCTACAGCGGCTTCGGTCAGGCGAGCGTCACGGTCACCTACCCAGGCGTAGTGAAGGCCTGGCACTACCATGAAAAGCAGGACGACCTCTGGACCTGCCTTAGCGGATCCATCCGTGTGGGACTGTACGATCTACGCAAGGAGTCGCCCACCTTCGGGAAGACGGAGGAGCTAATCCTTGGGGACTACAGTCCGCGCCTCGTCAAGATACCGGTCGGCGTGGCGCATGGATACAAGGTGCTGGGGAATGCGCCGGCGATCGTCGTTTACTTTGTGACGAGTCCCTACAACCCGGCCGATCCCGACGAGCTCCGCATCCCCTGGGACTCCCCCGACATCCCCTTCGACTGGTCGACCAAGAACCGCTAAGTCTCTCCGAAGGTGGGACCCGGCGGCCCGTTGACCGGGCCGGGGGCCCCTCAGTACACTGCCGGGGCGTGCCCTGGAACAGCAAGGAGGCAGGTTGTGGAAGTACCCCTTCTCGTAAGCGATTTTCTCAATCGGGCGGTTAAGCTCTACGGACCCAAAGAGGCGGTGGTGGACGGGGATGAGCGCTTCACCTATGCCCAATACGGCGCCCGGTCGTATCAGCTTGCCCACGGGCTGGCCAAGCTCGGGGTTGGCAAGGGTGACCGGGTGGCCATCCTCAGCCCGAACAGCCACCACTTCCTCGAGGCCTTCTATGGGGTTTCCGCGCTGGGCGCCATTATCGTCCCCATCAACTACCGGCTGATAGCTTCCGACTTCGAGTACATCGTCAATCACTCGGGCAGCAAGGTCTTCCTGGTCGACAGCGATCTGACCGAGACGATCGACGGGCTGCGGGAGAAGCTTCCGACGATCCAGCACTACGTGGTGGCGCGGTTCCAGGGCGCTCCCACGCCGGCCGGCTGGGTGGATTGGGAGGACGTGATCGCAGGCCAGCCGGGGACGCCGCCGCCGGCCCCAGGCCTGAGCGAGAACGATCTGTACAGCATCAATTACACCTCCGGTACCACGGCCCGGCCGAAGGGTGTGATGCTCACCCACCGAAACTGCTATATCAATGCGTACGACTTCATCGCTCACATGCGGATAAGCCACCACGACGTCGAGTTGTGGACGCTGCCCATGTTCCACGCCAACGGATGGGGCGGGCCTTTTGCCTGACCGCGATGGGGGCAAAGCACGTCGTCCTTCGCCGCGTGGCGGCTGCCGATATCTACCGGCTAATCGAGCAGGAGGGCGTCACCTTCGGCTGTATGGCGCCTGCGGTGCTGGCCGCGATCCTCGATTACCCGGACAAGGCGAAACACGCTATCAGCACGCGGCCCCGGTTCACCATCGCCGGGGCTCCGCCTCCCGTCCGGTTCGTGGAGCGCCTGGAGAAGGACCTCGGCTGGGAATTCTTCCAGCTGTACGGGCTGACGGAGACCTCGCCCATCCTGACGGTTGCGGAGGTGAAACCACACGTCGATGCCGCGGGCGACAAGCTGTACCAGGTGAAAGCGCGCGCGGGACACGACGCCATTGGGGTCGATATCCGGGTGTTCGGCGCGAACGGGTTCGGCCCGGCCGAACGCTTGGGACGTGGCGCCCTTGTGGTGAACAACCACATCTCCTGGCTGGACATCGTCGCGATCAACGCGGTGCG
>WHTO01000212.1 GCA_009377665.1 Dehalococcoidia bacterium | reverse complement strand
CGTCCCGGGAAGATAGCGACGCGCCGCCGGGACCTCGATGTCCGACGGCCCGAAGCGAAATCCGCCGGCGTCGCGATCCAGGATCGATCCGAAGACGCTGGGTGAGTCGAAGTCCGGCAGGCAGCACCAGTCGATGGATCCGTCCAGACCCACGAGGGCAACGGTTGCGCAAGTTGCCAATGACGCCGTAGTCGCTAATCGGTTTGTAGGGACCTTCGTACACAGCTGCCCTCTATGTTTCCAGCCGGATCAGCGGCCGGACGAGAACGCACCGGCCGGCGAAGGCATGGCGGCATGCCTGTAAACCGCGTCCGGTATGCCGATGTCGGCGAGCAAGACCTGACCGAGGTAGACGCGGGCGGATTCTGCCAGCAGGCCGGCTTTAGGAAGCGCCAGCGTAACGGTCGCCGCGGCGCGGACGACCGGCCCCTGTGCGGCGCCACGTTCCGTGTAGCGGCCGTTGCGGCACATGTCCCATTCGCCGGCGGCGCAGTTGAGGCAGGGTCCCGGATCCGGTCTGCGCACGATGGGGACGACGAGCTGTTCCGGCTCAAGATGGCCGCGTGGCGCGCTGATGACCCGGCCCAGCGCCTCGTGTCCGGTTATCAGGTAACCGGCGCCAGGCGGCGATTCCCCGTAACGGCCTTCGAGCAATTCACGGTCTGTGCCATCGACGCCAACTCGAAGCGGGCGCACGAGGACCTCGCCAGCGCGAGGCTTCGCGTCCGGCACCTCACGGACAACGCCACTACCGGCGACGCCCGGCATGACCGTGAAAGCCTTCATGCCTAGATATTAGCGATGTGACGAAAGGGGACAGCGTGATCGGCCTCACGTTGAGAGTCCAGGCTCAGAGGCATTGTGCTCGCGGATGCGCCGATCGATCGTGGCGGCGAGCTGGTCCGGATAGTGGACAATCCATTCGTGTGGGAGCGAACTGCCATGCAAACCGAGCAGGGTGAACGGATAGCTACGCCGATCACGTTGATCCCGGCGGCGAGGCCAGCGGCCACCCCGGCGACGAATCCTCGATCACCAGGCAGTGGGCCGGAGCGACTCCGAGGGCTGCCGCGGCCTTGAGGTTAATCTCCGGGTCTGGCTTGCCGTGTGTCACCTGGTCGAGGCCGATGATCGCGTCGAAGTCACCGGTCAGGTCTAGCGCCTGGACGACCCTCTGCGCCTCAGTGGTGAGCGAGGACGTGGCCAGGGCGATGCGACAGCCCTTTTCGCGAGCGGTGCGCACTGGGCTTGGCTGGCTCCGTCAGAACTAGCCGCGGTGCCTGCTTGCGGTGAGATCACCAAACTCGACTTGCGGTGATGACTTGGTTTTGCGGAACCCAGCCGGGCGGCTTTACGTAGGTCAAACGTCTGATCTGACTAGAAGGCTTCAACAGCATCTCAGCGGCGAATCACGTTGGACGAGTTCCCGTGGCCCCTGGAGCCTTGTTTACTCTGAGGAGTTCGGCCTCGGTCGGCTCGTCGAGAGCGAACGAACCAGCCGCAATCGATCCGGCCGGCCGATAAGAGCTGAGCACTACACTCGTGGTCAAGGTGTTCGTTTCTACGAGCGCCAGGCCGGTTGGCAAAGCGCCTTCATCGAAGAGCCGTTTGCCGCGTCCAAGCACCACGGAAACACCCACAACCGGAACTCATCGATGAGGCCGGCGGAGAGGAGTGTCTGAATATGCCGGCTGCTGCCGTGGAGGACGAGTCCGAACGGCGTGTTTACGAGGCCGGCGCGTATGTCAGGTTGAGTACGCCAGTCGAGAACGTCGCGCTGTCGATGAGCTCGAGCTTGTGCGTCGGTGTGTCCTCGAACAGGCGCTTGCCGTGACCGACGGCGATCGGGTGCACGAGGAGACGGAGTTCGTCGAGCAGCCCGTTGGCGAGCAGCCAACGCACCGTCGTCGCGCTGCCCGACATGCCGATGTCGCCGTCAATGCTCTCCTTGAACTGACGAACCGCGTTGGCATCGCCGGAGAGGACCGTCGTGTTGTTCCAGGCCGGGTCCTTGAGCGAACCCGAGATCACGTACTTCGGGATGTTGTTGAAGAAGCTCGCGAACGGCTCGTCGGTGCTGTCAGGCCAAAACGCCGCCCACTCGTCATAGAGCTTGCGCCCCATGAGGAACGCCTTGTTCGCCTCCATGCCGGCGCCGACAACGGCGCCCATCTCGTCGTTCAAGTACGGGAAGTGCCACTGGTCCGGCGCCTCGACGACCCCGTCGAGAGCGATGAAGAAGTTCGAAATGATCCTGCCCATGGTCTGTGCGTTCTCCTTCTCTGTGTCTGTGACGATGTTTCTGAGGAATCAAGGTCTGTCGAGATGAGCGCCTCATGACCGAACTCTAAGGCGAACCTCGTCCCTGGGTCTTGTAAGAAAGCGATCCTGGATAGGCGACCCACTGGGGACGCGCAGAACAGCCGCCACAACTCGTCAGAAGAAGCTGATGGGCGCCGGAGCCGACACGAACTGGGCCGGTGTCTGACCGATGAACCTCTTCAGCGAATGGGTGAGGTGGGCCTGATCGAAGTATCCGCCCTCGTGAATGACATCCGGGATGGGCACACCTTTGCGCAGCAGCCGCACAGTTTGCTGGGCGCGCAGAATCTGACGAATAGCGCCATAGGGCAGTCCGGTTGCCTGGCGAAAGTGACTCTGCAAGGTGCGCGGCGAGAGGTCCGGAGGATGACCTCCCAGAGCCGCCTCCACCACCGGATCACGAGCGACGAGACCTTCATTCACCAGCTCTGCTACAAACGTATCGGCGTTTTCGAATGTCGGTAGCTCCCAGGTGTCGCCGCCGAACCGGAACGAACCCGCAATTGCTTCGGGCAGCTCCATCTCCGCGTCAACAAGTCGAGTCGTTGGCAATAGGGGGACGAACGTGCCGACTTTGAACTCGATACCGAGAAACTCCGCCTCTTCCGGGCATTCTGCCAGCGTCGGCTTTGTCTCTGGCCCGCGCAAATGTACGTAGGTCTTGCCGCGCTGCCGCGTGAACACAAGCTCCCAGTTGGCGTTAACGACTGAAATGAAGGAGCCAACATCCCCACTGTCACTCCGCCACACCTTCTCCACGAACGGCGAATCTGACGGCCTCTCCTCGACGACAAAGCCAGGACCGTTCTTCATGGAGTCGTTGAGCACGAACGCAGTCACGCCGATTAGGATAACCTGCCGTCTAACGTCCTGAGAACCTGGCGGAAAAACCTCGCTCCGATTGCGCTGCGGGCGTGTGTCCTGACCGGGTCCGCTGAGGACTAAGACCGTCGAGCGATCCTCCGCTCACTCAACCTGAGCTGGTGTACCATGGGCGCCCGTTCGCAGGACGAGCGAAGCGTGTCCAATACGGTAAGCTTCAAGGAAGTTCGGGTTTCCCCGGCTCGCGGAGCCAACTCTCTTCTTCGTCTCCAGCCCCAGTGCCGGGACTTTTATTTGGAGCCATACGAATGCAGCCCTCAGTCTTCCTGGAGAATCTTCGCCGCCTCCATCGCGATGAGCGGTCCTTCCTGACGAGCTTTGTCAGCGGCGCCTCACTTGCGCCGTTGAGGCCTCAGTTCCTGGCCGAGGTGCGGACGAAGCTGGGCATCGAGGTGCCGGAGATGGCGTTTCTGGGGTTCGACTACCAGATGTCGCGCATTCACGCTGCTGCTGTGATGGCGTCGGCGGAGCGTCCTGGCCCCCATCCATCCGGCGGTGGCATCGATAAGGGCAACCAGGAGCATGTCGACCTGCTTCTCGCCTGGGAGAGTGGCGAAGGCGTGGAGCTTCTGATCGTCGAAACAGAAGGGGTTACCGGTTGGTCCGGAAAGCAGTTGCTCTCGAAGGCGCACTGGCTCGGTGACGTTTTCGGCTACGGTAGCGGCACGGAGAACTACGCCTGGCTGCGGCCGCGATTCGCCATAGCGTCGCCGGTGCCGCCGCCCGTCGACATGATCACCCTGGAGTGGCCGGAATGGATGGTGGACGCCGAGGGCAGGCCGGCCTGGCTCCAGATGCCCGTCCCCCGCGACCTCCTCAAGGTTACGAGGACGATGGCAGATGGCTCCGTCCGCGCCACAGGCGGCTTTTGGCTTGTT
>WHTO01000211.1:3381-4084 GCA_009377665.1 Dehalococcoidia bacterium | reverse complement strand
CTTGATCGTCTCGCTCGGCTTGACCTTCGGGTGCATGACCCCGCCCCGCGTGGCGGAGACGGTGAAGTTCTCCTCGAAGATCTGCGGCGGTCCCCCGCGCCGCATCTCCGGCTCGCCGGCGAGCGTGCCGATGCCCTTGAGGATGTTCTTCACGCCGTGGACGTGCTGGCCGATCTCCTCCTCGCGGTAGGTTCCCAGGAAACCCGCCTCGCAGACGACACTCGGGATACCGCGCCGCGCGAGTTCGCCGGAGAACGTGCCCGGGTAGCCGAACTTCGCACTGGTGATCCAGATGTGCCTCGTGTCGTAGAGGTCCGCCAGGCGAGCCGACTCGCGGTCGAGATCCTCGTTCCCCGAACGGAAGTAGATCGCGAACGGGTCGAGCCGCTCGGTTGTGTCGCCGCCGTGGAGGTCGATGACGTACTCGGCGACGCGCGAGACCTCCTCGACCAACCGGTTGGCGAGGACCATGCTCGGGCTCCCCTTGGGATCGCCGGGGAAGATCCGGTTCAGGTTGAGGTTGTCGAGCGGGTTGACGTTCGCCTCTCCCGCTTCAAAGCCCGGCACGTTGACCAGGGGGAACATGACGACGATGCCCTTGATCTGGTCCGGCTGCAGGTCGCGCCAGAGGCGGTTGGCGGCCTCGATTCCCGGGTACTCCGAGCCGTGGATCCCGGCGCTGATCACCACCCGTGGACCCGGC
>WHTO01000211.1:0-3371 GCA_009377665.1 Dehalococcoidia bacterium | reverse complement strand
TGATGATCGCGACCGGGATCCTTACGTCGGACGCGGGCCGCTCGAACACGGTCAGGTAGCCGAATTGCTTCTCGCCCGGACCTACCGCGACCTGCCCGACCTCCACTTTTTCTGCCATGACGCTCACGCCCCTCTCCTCACTCGTCTTCACGACGGCAGGTCGGGGCGGACTAGTGTCGGCCTTTCCGCCCCGACCTTTTCCCTATGCCCCTGTGGCGGCTCCCGCCAGAGCCGGTCGCCCGAGCCGCTGCGCGCGGTACTCGTCGATCCGCGCCAGCGCCTGCGGGATCTGATCGGCCGATTTCCCACCGAAGCCGATCCGGACGTGGTCGTCGAAGCGCTCGTGGTAGCAGATGCCTGGGACCAAGTACGTTCGGTACGGGTGCTCAAGGAGCTCCCGGCAGAGATCCCACGAGCTGAGCGGCGCCTCGAACCGCGCGAAGGACGTGAACCCGCCAGCCGGCGGGACCCACGACAACATGCCGCTCTGCCGTATCCAGGCGTCGATAATCTGGCGGTTGCGCCGGCCGGCCGCCTTGCCCACTTCGAGCAGGTGCGGGAAACGGTCGGGCGCTAGGGCCTCGGCGGCGAGGCGCTCGCCGAGCACGTTGGTCACCATCACCGCGTAACGATGGACCGCGAAGGCGCGCTCGCGCGCCGCGGTGTCGTGGGTGGCAAGCCAGCCCAGCCGGAGCCCGCAGAGGCCCAGGGTCTTGGTCAGGCTGTTGGTGACGATCGCGCGCTCGTAGTTGTCGATCGCCGTCGCCGAGAGCGGGCGGTCCCATTCGAGACCGCGGTAGATCTCGTCCGAGAGCAGGTACGCGCCGTAGGGCTCGACGACCTCGACGATCGCGCGTATCTCGTCGTCGGTCAGTACCGAGCCGGTCGGGTTGTTGGGATGGTTGATGTAAACGAGTTTAGTCCGCGGACTCATCAGTCCGCGGAGCTCGTCCGGATCGGGTTTCCAGCCTTGCTCCGGCCGGAGCGGCAGGACCGTCACCGTTGCGCCGAGGGACTTGGCCAGCACACGGATCTGGGTCCAGGCCGGCTCCTCGACGATGACCTCATCGCCGGCGCCGACGTTGCCGAGCATCGCCGCGAAGTTAGCCTCGTAGGTGCCGTTCGTCAGGAACAGCTCTTCAGGCCGGGCGGTCCGATACTCCTGGGTAGCGATGATCCGCTCCTTGAGTAGGATCGGCCCGAAGTAGGCGCCGCCCCAGTCCAGGCTCTGGTCGAGATCGACGTCCGGCACCACGTCCCGCATCCGCAGCGCCGTCCGTCCGACGCTCGCCAGCGAGTAGTCGTACCCCTTCTCGCTGCCGTAGATGAACCAGTCACCGAGTCGCTCACGTTCGATCGGGATCACGCTTCCCCTCCCCTATGCCGGTTCCTCTTTGTAGACGGGGTAATAGAGCGGGTGGATCATCGGGTTGTGCTCGAACCCCTGCACCCAGGCGGCACGCGCGTTCCACGGGTTGATCACGCCCGAGATCTCGGCAAGCATGAGGATCGACGCCTGCTCGTGGAAGTACAGCTCAAGCTCTCGGTAGATCGCCGCCCGCTCCTCCGGGTCCTGCTCCGCGCGGCCGGAAGCGACGAGCTCGTCGGTCTGCTCGTCGCCAGCGAAGGCCGCGCCGTAGCCCTCGGGCGGCCAGTAGTCGGTGCGCGCCGCGTTGATGAAGTTGTCGGGATCCGGGTAGTCGGGGAACCACCGGGCCTCGACGATCGGCACTCCGGGCGCCGACGTCTGGAGGCTCGACAGGGTCGCCTGGTCGATCTCCTCCAAGTCCAGCTTGATGCCGATCTGGTCGAGGTCCTGCTGCCAGAGGAGCGCGCCCTCCTTGTAGATCACGTAGCCCGAAGCGTACCTGAACAGCAGCCCCTTCTCGAGCTCGGCCTTGGCTTCGGGTGACGCTTGGTCGAGGAACTCCTTCGCCTTGGCGAGGTCGTACGGGTACGACGGGTAGTCATCGACGTGCCCGAGCACGCCGCGCGGGATCATGCCCTCCATCCGCAGGCCGTACCCCTTGAGCACGGTCTCGATCCAAAGGTCGTGGTTGAAGGTATGGATCAGCGCCTTGCGGACGTTGATGTCGCTAGTCGGGAGCAGTCTGTTGTTGAGGTTGAGCCACATCGTCGACAGGCTCAGGAGCGGCTGGCCGTCGCGCTCCTTCTGAATGACGATAGGCAGGTTCTGCGACTCGATCCGCTGCTCGAGCTGCGGCAACGTGTTGGCCGTGACCGTGGCAATGTCGACGTCGCCCCGCTCCAGCCGCAGCAGGCGGGTCGATTCCTCGGGTACCGTCTCCAGGATGACTTCCTCGACGTGCGGCCCATCCCAGCCCTTCCAGTAGTCGGGATTCCTGGCCAGCACGATCCGTTGCCCCTGCTGCCATTCCTGCAGCATGAAGGCGCCGGTTCCGGCGGTGTTGGTCGAGATGAAGTCGTTGCGTTCCTCAGGCGTGCTACCACCGTTCGCCTCCACGAACGCCGGATCGATGACGCCAAGCACCGCCGGGTTCGACAGGATTACGGGCCAGGCGGGGTAGGGGTACTTCAGCGTGAAGGCGACGGTGGTCGGGTCAATTACCTCGGACCGGTCGTAGGCCGCGGTCATGTAGAGGGGGCCGAGCTGGATCTCGTGGAGGCGGTTAATCGAGAACTTCACCGCTTCGGCGGTGAGCTCCGCGCCGGTCGTGAACTTGACGCCCTGCCGGAGCTTGAAGGTGTAGTTCAGACCGTCCGGGCTGACCTCCCACGATTCGGCCAACTGCGGTGCCGGATCGAGGCTGCCTTCGGGCAGGTAGGTCAGTGTGTCGTAGATCTCGGCGAGAACCCACCAGTTGCGGTTGCCGCGCGCGGTCTGCGGGTCGAGATTGTCGGGAACCTGATCCCAGGCGACGATGAGGGTCTCCGGCGAGGCGCTGGCGCCCTGGGCCGCGCGGACGGCGGCCTGAATCGGCCGAGCGCCGAACGCCGCCGCGAGCGCCGCTCCGGCGCCCGCCGTCCCCCGAATCGCCGCGCGCCGAGAGAGACGGTGCTCGTCGAGCCAACGGTGGAACGGAACCGTTTCGCGAACGACGCGATCGTCGTGACCCATCTTGCTCCTCCTCCTGCTAACGACGGTGAACCAACGAGAACGCGATGTTGGGAGAGGTCGGTGGCATGCGAGGGGCTGCCGCCTCGGCGTCGGCTCCAGGGATGCGCCCTTCCTCGATCCCTCGACAACGACTCCGTCACCTTGAGATCACGGGCCCGCACGCGGGGCATCGCTCATCGCGGACCCGCCCGCTGCGATGCCTCGATCATGCCCGCCCTCGCGCCCGAGTTCAGCAAAGCGGTAGAGTATGGCGGCATAGCACTTCTCCATC
>WHTO01000210.1 GCA_009377665.1 Dehalococcoidia bacterium | reverse complement strand
GGTCTCGGCGATCGACAGCGCCGCCGGCTGGAACCTGCAGATCACAGCGGTGGCGGGCGCTACGACCGCGGCGCTTCTTCCTGACGATGGTGCGCGCGAGATCTTCAGCGATCCCGGGGCGATTGTCGCTGGCGGATTCAACCCGCCGGGAGCGGCAGTCCGGGTGGACGGCGGGTATCGCCTGACCGGGCGCTGGCCATTTGTCTCGGGGTGCCAGCGCGCCAACTGGTTCGCCGATCCCGCGTTGCTAATGGAGAATGGCGAGCCGGTCATGGCAGACCACGGGCAACCGGTTGAACTGATCTGCTACTACCCGGCAGCCGAGGCGGAAATCATCGAAACATGGAACCCGCTCGGTATGCGCGGGACGGGCAGCCACGATATCGGCGTTACCGAAATCTTCGTTCCCGATTCCCGTGCCGCCTTTTTCGCCCCCTTCGATAACGCGGGCTCGGCCTACCAGGGGCCTATTTACAAGCTCGGCCTGATGCCGACGATCATGGGCAACGCTATCGTCGCCCTCGGCATCGCCCGCACAGCCGTCGATCAGGCCGTGGAACTGGTGAAGAGCAAGATCCCCGCGTTCCTGCAGTCGCGTCCCGTGGATCGAGGTGTCGTCCATGCCCACCTTGCGCGAGCCGAGGCATCGCTGAGCGCTGCCCGCGCCTACTTCTACAACGCCCTTGGTGACGCCTGGAACTCCGCGACCGAAGGACAGCGGCCGACAGCGAAGCAGCGAATGCACATGCAGCTCGCCGCCTCGCAGGCCGCTGAAGGCGCTGCGTCAGCCGTCAACCACGTTCACGCGGCCGTGGGCAGCAGCGGGATGCGTGAGGAGCAGTATGACTTCGCGCGCCACTTCCGGGATGTACACACGATCACCCAGCATGCGCTCTGCTCGCCTACGCGATTCGAGTCGATGGGGCAGGTCATGCTCGGGCTGCAGACAGACTGGATACTCTTCGACTTGTAGTTCCCTTTCCTGCCGGCGTCGCCGTCAGGGGGTAGCCAACTGGCTAGAGCGCTTGCTTTTATACGCAAGAGGTCAAGGACCACGGGACTCCCGGTCGGCTGGTCAGGACAACGGCTAAAGATTTCAAGCTGTAACGCGCCGCCGAAGCGCTAGGGGTCTTCAGGGCAGAATGGCGTTACGTCGGGCACGACGAGTGTCCTGCCCTCGGGTGGGGAAGTCTCCTCGCCCGGGATGGGCCAATCCTGCGGGTCAGGCCACACGGGCGGGACGGGGCAGAAGGACAACCACCACTCAGAGCCTTCCGGGGTTGCCTCCGGGCGTGGGGTTCCCGTAGTCGAACTCCCCCCGCTCGTAGGACAAGGGCTCTCCACGTTCGTCCGCGAGCGCGATCGAAAGGGCGCCCAAGAGGCCGAGTGCGCCCAGCACTGCCGCGGCCACCGCGCTAAGCCTTCCCATTAGCCGCCCGCCTTGTGCGCAACCTCGGCAAATTGATCGAGCCTATCAAAGGCCTTGTCGCTCGCCAGGGGCGGCATGTTGAAGATCACGCGGTCGACTCCTGCGTCCCGCAGCTCGCGCAGCCGGTCGTCCCGGGTTGGGCCGAAGAAGATGCTGACCGGCAGGCGGTCGCGACCGCGCTCTGCCGCCAGCTCGTTGAGCTCCTTGATGCGGCCCACGACATCGTACCGCCCGTAGATCGGCATCCAGCCGTCGCCGTACTCGACAACACGATTCAGCGTGTTGGCTCCACCTCCACCCACGTAGATCGGCGGGTGAGGTGTCTGCACGGGCTTGGGCCAGGACCAGATCGGGTCGAAGTCCACGAAGTCGCCGTGGTACTCCGCTTCGTCGTTGGCCCAGATAGCCTTCATCGCGGCGATGCGCTCGCGCAGGACCTTCCAGCGCTGAGCCGGGTCGGTCCCGTGGTTCTTCATCTCTTCCTTGTTCCAGCCCCCGCCGATTCCGAACAGGACCCGCCCGTCGGAGATCAGGTCGAGGCTGGCAACCTCCTTGGCCAGGGTGATCGGGTCGCGCTCGATCACCAGGCAGATGCCGGTGCCAAGCAGGAGCTTCGTCGTCACGGCGGCCGCGGCGCCGAAGGCGACGAAGGGGTCGAGCGTATGGTAGTACTCCTTCGGCAGTTCGCTGCCGCCGGGCCACGGCGACAGGCGGCTCGCCGGTATGTGCGTGTGCTCGGGAAACCAAAGCGAGTCGAATCCGCGCTCCTCGACCGCCACCGCCAGCTCAGCGGGACCGATGGCGTAGTCGGTCGGAAACATCGCTATGCCGAACTTCATCTGTCACTCCTTAAGGTCACTGGTCTCACCACCGTTCAGGCCCCGGCATAGGCCGCGGCCAGCTTCGCGTAGTCGTCGAGCGTGCGGATTGCCTCGGCTTCAGGCAGGCCGCCCATGCGGAAGATGCAGCGATCGACCCCGGCCGCCAGGCAGGAGGTTACCGCTTCCTCGTTGGGAGGCGCCGCAAAGACGGAAACCGGGATTCGGCCCCTGCCCGCCCGCGCGGCCATCTCCTGCAGCTCCGCTATTCGCTCAGCCTTGAACTCGCGTGCCGTGGGCAACCACTCGTCACCGAAGTCGACCACGCGCTTGAGGGCGTGGGGGCCGGCGCCGCCCACCAGGATCGGCGGATGCGGCTTCTGCACGGGCTTCGGCCAGGACCAGATCGGGTCGAAGCGAACGACCTTCCCCTGGTAGGATGCCTCGTCCTGCGTCCAGATCGCCTTCATCGCCTCTATCCGTTCCCGCATCAGCCGGAAACGCTTCGTTGGATCCGTGCCGTGGTTTTCCATCTCTTCTTCGTTCCAGCCGGCGCCAACGCCGAAGAGAAGACGTCCCTTCGATAGGAAGTCGACGCTGGCGACGGTCTTGGCGAGCGTTATCGGGTCGTGCTGGATCACCAGGCAGATGCCCGTCGCCAGTCGAAGACGCTCCGTCGCCGCCGCCGCTGCCATGATCGCCACGAACGGATCCAGCATGTGTGCGTAGTCCTCGGTCAGCGGTGTGCCCGTTGAGGGAATCGATCGCCGCTTGAGG
The DNA here is from genome assembly GCA_009377665.1 of Dehalococcoidia bacterium. GTDB lineage: Bacteria > Chloroflexota > Dehalococcoidia > WHTO01 > WHTO01 > WHTO01. Next base: position 1,079 of record WHTO01000210.1, on the reverse strand, counting down.
GGAATGTGCGTGTGCTCAGGGAAGAAGAGCGACTCGAATCCGCGCTCCTCGACGGCACGCGCCAGCGCGGCCGGGTTGATGGCGTTGTCGGTCAGGAACACGTTGACGCCGAACTTCACGGGTGCTCTCCCTTCAAGACGAAGCGCCTAGACCGCCGCCAGCCGTCCCACGAACTCGGCGTGCTCGTCCAGGACGCGCAGAGCCTCGGCCTCGGCGACGGGCGGCACCCTCAGGATGCAGCGGTCCACGCCTTCGGCGACATAACTCTCGGTAAGCTCGGCTGTGGGCGTCACGCCGAACACGGCAACGGGAATGCGCTGGCGTCCCGCCTCCTCGGCCATGCGCTGGAGTTCGGCGTTGCTTTCGGGTGTGAAGTCTGGTGCTCGGGCCAGCCAGCCGTCGCCGTAACCAACAATGCGCTTAAAGATGTTGGGTCCGCCGCCGCCGATCATGATCGGTGGGTGAGGCTTCTGGACGGGCTTGGGCCACGACCAGATCGGGTCGAAATCGACGAAGCGACCGTGGTACTCGGCCTCGTCCTGCGTCCAGATCGCCTTCATCGCGGCGATCTGGTCGCGCATCAGGGCGAAGCGCGTCCGTGGGTCCGTCCCGTGGTTCGCCATCTCCTCCTCGTTCCAGCCGCCGCCGATCCCGAAGAGGAAGCGTCCATTCGATATGAAGTCGAGGCTGGCGACCTCCTTCGCGAGGACAATCGGGTCGCGCTCGATCACCAGGCAGATGCCAGTGCCGAGCTTAAGGTTCGTCGTCACCGCGGCCGCGGCGCCGAGCGACACGAAGGGGTCGATCGTGTGCCAGTACTCCTCGGTGACCTCGCGTCCCGTCGGCGAGACAGAGCGCCGGTCTATCGGCATGTGGGTGTGTTCCGGCAGCAGCAGCGACTCGAATCCACGCTCCTCGACAGCGCGTGCCAGCGCCACCGGGTTCATGGCGAAATCCGCCGGGAACATCGTGATTCCAAACTTCATGGCGTCCCTCCCACTCACAGAGCCTGTCGTAGAGGTTACCAAGCCAGGGCCTATATCGTCCGCCCACCGCTCGTCGGACTGCGCGCGACGCTC
>WHTO01000209.1 GCA_009377665.1 Dehalococcoidia bacterium | reverse complement strand
AACGTCCTGCTGCACTACCACGACAACGACGAGGACGAGATGCGCGACCTGCTGAGCGCCTCGGACGAGACCATCGAGTACTGGAGCGGCCTCTTTGAGATCGGCGTCGACTTCCCGGTCAACGTCGTCGTCTACAACGATCCCGACGAGCAGCGCGGCGCCCTGCCGCTGCAGAGCTCTCGTTCGAGGACGAGATCATCACCTGCGGATCGCAGGTGGCGCCGAACATCGTGCTGATGGCCAACGTGCCGTGTATCACGCCCGACATCGCGGACGTGTTGCGTCACGAGCTCACGCACCTGGTCGTCGAGGAGGCGTTGCGCGGGCCGTTCGGGAGCATACCGCTGTGGCTCAACGAGGGCGCGGCGGTCTACTCACAGAGCACGCCCGGGAACTACGAGCCGGTTGTCAGCGACGCCATCCGTCGTGACGAGCTGATGACGATCAACCAGATCTCGTCGTCCCCCGGCGACCCCTCACTGGTGCTGCTCTTCTACGGGCAGTCGTGGTCGATCGTGAACTACCTCATCGAGGAGTATGGCGAGGACGCCTTCGGCGGGCTCTTCCGCCTCTACCGCGAAGGCGCGACCTCGGACCGCGCGCTGGAAGAGGTGTACGGCGTCGGCCTGGTCGACCTCGAGGACGAATGGCGTGAGAGCGTCGGGTTGGAACCGCGCGTGCGCGCCACAGCACCGGATGATGACGATGACGACGACGGCGTGGGCGCGCAGGCCACCAGCCCGAGCGATGACGATGACGGTTCGGCGTTCGCGCCGATCGCGATCATCGCGGCGTCCACGCTGGGCCTGCTGGCGGTGCTGGGAATCGTGGGCGTCTACCTGACGCGCCGACCAAACCAGTAACAGCAGAAGGTCCCTGTAGTGGCAGGGCTCCGCCCTGCTCTCCGCATGTCCTGATCGGGTGAGCGGGGGCCACTGCAAGACGGGGCCTTGACCGGCCAGGCGCGTTCTAAACTCTTGTCATGGCTCTCGCCGGAATCCACGGGACGACTCGGCGCTGGACGGCCCCCCTTGGCTGACGGCAAAGAGCCCTCAGAGAAGCCCCGCGCCTTCCGCGGCCTAATCCTTGTCTTCGCGCTGTCGTTCTTGAGCCTGGTCGGCGTGATGCTCACCGTGACGGCGCTGGGAGGCGCCGAGCCGTGGTCGACCTGGCAGTTCATCGGGCTGTTCGGGGCAATCGAGGCGGCGTCGGGACTGGGCAACGTGATCGTGCCGAACATCTGGCGTCTGCCTGTCGCCGAGGTGCAGACGAAGCGCACGACGCGGATCAGGCTCGCGGCATCGACGCTCCTGCTGATCCCGCACTGGGGCGGACTGGCGCGGGCCGCGGCCGGCGTCGTGCTCGTGGTCGCGGCGGGCGTCGCCGAGGGGTTCGGCCCGGCCAGCCTGCTGCTGCCCGTGATAATGGTGCTGTTCGCCGCCCTGCTCGTTGGGTTGTCGATGATCCTGGCCAGGGCAGGCGTGGCCAGGCCGGATCTCGACGTCATCCAGTTCATCGTGCGGCGGCCCACGGGCGACACCGAGGTGCCACCGATCAGCATCGGCGCGTCGTTCCTGCAGCTGCTGCTGGGCATCGCGACGATCCCGATGGCCAAGGCCTTCTCGCCGTCGATCTTCTACCGCCCCGAGATCGGGCCGTCGCCGGAGGCCCTGGCCGTGACGGTGGCGGTCACCCTGGTCGTGGGGGCGGGCGTCGTCGCCTGCTGGTGGGGGCGGATCGAGTGGGAGGCGCCGCGCGACCAGCAGCGCGAGGCCGAGAAGTTCGCCTGACCTCCCACGCCTGGCCGTCCACGTCCCGCGGGCCCTACGACCAAAGTCCAGGCTTGCGTTGCGCGCCTTCTGCGTGGCAGTATGTAGTACATCTGTTCTGCGAGATCTGGATAAGGGACTCAATGATGGCTAGAAGAAAGGTTCATGAGGCTGAGGAGGAGCTGCGGGCGGCCCTACGGCGCGGTAACACGCTGGTTGCACGAAAGCTGACACGCGAGTACCAGCAGAGCTGGCCGGGCTGGCGGGCAGACTACTACAGCGGCCTGGCCTGCGAGCTCGAAGGAGAGCTCGCCGAGGCGGCGGCCTACCTGCGAGGCGCTGCACGCCGCTGCCCGCTCGACCTGGTCGAGGCACCCCGCGTCATCGCCCAGAAGCTGCAATCACTGGAGGCTCGACTCGCGAACCCATCGAGCGGCCTCCCCCGCGCTACCGGGGTTGAAGCCGGAAACGACGCCAGCGATGATGCGGGGCGGATATTCGGCGACCCGGACACGGGCTGGAAGCCCAGCGGGCGGATGTCGGGCAAATCCACGCCGCGCCACGGCTGGCGAAGCGACGAGGATCTCCGCTTCGGCCGTGGACGGCGTTTCTAAGAGGCGTCCGCGGCCAGTGATCGGCCATGCCATCCGACTCCGCTCGGCGATAACGTCGGCCCTGGTCCAGACCACAGGAGGGGGTGCGCCCCCTGCGAGCGCACGTGCCTCATAGGCCCGGGTAACTTGCCGGAGATGACCAGTCGCAACAGGTCGTCGTCTGAACGGCTCGTCAGAGCTCGGGGCAGGTCAGGTCGTGCTCGATCCTCAGCGAGAGGAAGACGGCGCCCGGGTTGGGCGAGAGGCGGATGACGTTGCTCCAACGGCCGCCGACGAAATCCGATAGGGCGTAGCTCTGGCTGAAGCGCCGGAAGAAATTGTTGCCCAGGTCGGAGTAGATCTCGCTCACCCTAATGCAGCCGTTGGGGTTGGCCGTGGCAAACCTCGTCGGCAACATCTTCATGTAGATACGGACCGGCGACGACGGCTCGACCTTGAACCGGAACATGCGGGCCGCGCCGTTACCGCCCGCCAGGCACCCGCTGAGGCGCAGCGAGTGCTGGCCCTGGAAGTGGGGTCGCTTGACGCGCCAAACGCCTCCGCCGCCATCATCCGTCCATTTGTCCGGAAGGCCGTCGCGGTTGCGGTCGAGCTCCATCGTGCCGAAGCGGCCAATGAAGTTCGGCCCGACATCGCGACCGCCGCCGAGCCGAGATGTATCGACCTCAAACGCCCTGACCCAGTCGACGTAGACCAGGCGGCACCCTGCGGCGTTCGCGGTCTCGGCGCCATTACCCAGGCCGGTGACCATGACGAGCGCGAAAAGGGCGCCCACCAGGGTGATCAATTTGCTCATGTGGTCCTCCCGACTGCTGCGAAATGGCGCGGGACGCCTCGCGGGATTCTAGCCGATCATCTCGGATTCGCGTAAGCGTTTATGCAATTGACTTCCGCACAGCGGTAGGCGCTGCTCTTCGGCCGGCGTTGACGCGGGCAACGGGCGGCGTGAGCCAGGAGCGCGCCGCTACCCGGCTGGGATTGGGCACAGGCGTTTATTGGCCCGCGGGGCAGCCTCTGACTTCAACCGTGACTGGCTGGGTCTCGGACGTGTTGCCGGCTTCGTCGCTGGCCTCGATGTGGAAGACGATCGGACCATCGCGGGTGAGGGGCGGGATAGCGGCTTCGTAGCGGTCGCCTCTGACGGCCATCTCGGCGGTTTCGGGATCACCGCCGCCGACGGTGTAGATGAGGAGCGCGCCGCCATCTGATATGCCCGAGGGGTCGGCGATGGCGGCGGACACCGAGAAGGCTGTCGGTTGTGGCTCGCAGCCCAACTTAAAGACGTAGAGAGCGCTGGTCTCCGGGTCCACGGGAGCGCTGACCCTTTGGTCGGCGATCGTGGGGCCGGTGCCTGGGACAACGACCTCGATGGCTATGGTGGACTGCTGACCACCACCAACGAGCAGGGTCAGCGTGCCCCGATGGACACCCTCGCCCAGGGTCTCGCGGTCCACGTGAATGAGCAGGGCCGACGGCTCGCCGGGCGTTGTTGAGCCAGCGGCCGGGGTCGGCGTCAGCCAGGACTGGTCACTTTCCAGCGACCACGTCACCGGTGTCTCCCCGGAGGCTTCGAGCGTAATGGCCCGCTCGAGGAGGTCCGCGCCAAAGTCCAGCTCGGCGTTGCTGGCCACGAGGAGGGGAGCCTCGCCTGTCTGAACGGTGGATGCCTCGGCGAGGGCGTCTTCGGGTCGGTCACTGTCCTGCGGGAAGAAGACGGCCAAGGCAACCAGA
>WHTO01000028.1:20689-24425 GCA_009377665.1 Dehalococcoidia bacterium | reverse complement strand
TTGAGGTCGATGTCAATCATCGGCCAAAAGCAGATAGGGGCGCTCAATGATCTCGCGTACCCGCGCCAGTAGCGCCGCGGCCGGGACGCCATCAACGATCCGATGGTCGAACGAGAGGCTCAGCGTCATGACCGTGCGCTTCACGACGCTGTCGCCATCGAAGCGCGGCAGGTCCCGCGCCCGTCCGACCCCCAGGATCGCGCACTGGGGCGGGTTCACTATCGGCGTGAAGACATCCACCCCGCTCGCGCCCAGCGATGTCACCGTGAAAGTGCCACCCGTCACATCGTCCACCGTCAGCTCGCCAGCGCGCGCCCGCCGTGCCAGGTCTGAAGCCTCGCGTGAGATCGCCTTCAGGCTCTTGATGTCGGCGTTGCGCACGATGGGAACGATCAGGCCCCGGTCCATGGCAACAGCCACCCCCAAATGGACGTGAGGATGAAGAGTGATCGCGTCATCGCCCAACGACGAGTTGAGCAATGGGTGCCCCACGAGGCCCCGTGCGACTGCCTTCAGGACGATGTCTGTGTAGGTTGGCTTGATCCCCTGCGCCGACCACTCCCCGGCGAGCTGCGAGCGCAGCCTGTCCGCCTCGGTGACGTCGACTTCCGTGCTGATTGTCAGCTGCGCCATCCGCTGCAGGCTCTCCGTGAGCCTTTCGCCGATCACCCGCCTCATCCCGCTGTAGGGGATGCTTTCGGCGGCCTCCGTGGCTGTGTCACCTGCCCCTGCGGGTTGCGCACGCGCTCCGTCCGCCGGAGGTTCGGCGACTGGAACCTCGCGCGGGGTGCGCCAGAGATCGTCGCTCTCAGGCCGGATCCCGCTCGCTTCCTGGTCCGGCCCGCCCCACAACGTGAGTGGTCGCCCGGGCGCCGGCCGTTCAACCCGGGCGTCCGCCGCACCGCGCTCCTCCTCGCGGACAGCGCGGCGGGATTCCCCGTCCGCCTTCGCGACCTCGCCTTCCACGTCGCCCACCTGGATCCTTCCCATCGGGCCGGTCCCCTCAATCCCCGCAAGCGCCAGGCCGGCGCGCTCCGCGAGCCGGCGAGCGAGGGGCGATGCCCTCACCGCCGACTCCTCTGGGATGTCCTCTTCTACATCACCTGTGGCCGGCACGGTGGGTTCGCGCCAGGCAACACCGGCGGGCGCCGGTTCCGCCGACGCGTTTTCAATGACTGTGCGGGATTCAGACGACAGCCCGGGGCGCAGCACCAGCGCGATCGACACGTCCGATTCCAGAATCCGTCCGCCGGGACCGGTCCCCCGGATACTCGAAAGCTGCAGCCCGGTCCGTTCCGCGGCGCGGCGCGCCGCCCAGGACGCGCTCACCCAGCGGTCGTCGACGGGCACGGCGTCAATAACCACTTCATCGGGCTTCGACCACTTCATCGCCGCCCGTTCCATCAGCGAGGGCGATTGCGGCGTCCGCGGCGGCGCCCCCTCAACCGGGTCCAGCCGCCCAACAACCGCACCCGGCGGCAGTGTCGATTCCGGTGCAGCGACCTGCGTGAGGACGCCGTCGGCTTCCGCCTCGACCTCGCACTCGATCTTCTCGGTCACCAGCTCATAGATTGGCTGGCCCCTGTGCACCTCGGCGCCGTCCGGGACGAGCCAGCGAGACAGGGTGCCCTCCTGCATGTTCATCCCGAGCTTGGGCAGAACGACGTCGATCGCAGAGCTCCTCACCTCAACCTGCACGCGATTCTAGTGCAGACGCCCTGCCAGGAATCGGACCGGCGGATCGGGCCGGCGCCCGGCGCAGGATATATGGTTTTGTAATGTATTGGCGGGCGCGTGGTAGGGCCTCGAAATCGCCCGCCAATAACTTCTATCTACGCGGATCGATGGCAGGGTTGTCAGCAAGAACTCGCTTAGCGAGGGAATGCGCGGGGAGGGGCAACCCAATCACCGGTGCGCCAGAAGCGGGGCCGTCGCCAGATGGCCCCGTTCTTTTTGCCCCTTTCCCCGCGCCCCCCAGCTTCCTCAGAATTCGCGCACGGCGAAGCTCCAGGTCGGATACCAGGCCGGCTCTGCCCGTCAGCATGCCGGCCCTTAACAGCGCGCGGTCCACGAGCTTCAAAGCGAGCTCCAGTTCTCTCGTGCGGTGCTCGCACGCCTTCGCAGCCTCCACGTAAACAGCGGGTTCGCGCCAGCCTGCTCGCAACCCCTCCAGGCAGTGGTCTCTCAACTCAGGCCAGCAACTCCCACGCTTGAGCAACGCCAGCGTGCGCCAGAAAACCAGATGCTGCGAGCGTGCGTCGACGGCCGAGCGCCGAGCCACGTCCATGTACCTGCGAGCAGCGCCCATGTCGCCATGCGTCGCCGCCAGCCGGGCCAACTCCAACGCCTCCGACGGAAAGCTAACCCGCTCGCCGGCAACGAGGCCGCCCAACCGTCGCAGGAGCGTAACCAACGAAAGCACATCCAGGGCGTTGTGGCGGAAAACGGCCGGCATCAGCCCCACAGTCCCTTCGTTGACGAACTGGTGGTAAGCGGCAGGCACCGTCCAACCCGCGATATCACTGCCCCGGCGGACACCCAGCACGCTGAACTCCACGTCGGCCAGCCGGCACGAATCAAGTGCCCGGTTGTAGAAGCGCCGTGTGCTGTGCAGCAGATCGAGGTGGCCAAGCCCCTCGGGCCAAAAAGGACTGCGCATCATCGTGTGGCGTGTCTCCAGCAACGGCAGGTCAAAGCTGGAGCCGTTATAGGAAACAACCTGCGAGACGCCCCGGGCGAACGCCGCGATCCCCTCCAGCAGCGCGCCCTCCTCGTGGGGCCGCGGCAGGAAGTACTGGCGCAGCCGCAATCTCCGGCCGTCGAAGCGCGCGACGCCGACGAGGAACGCCAGCGTGCCGGTACCCCCGTTGAGCCCCGTCGTCTCCAGGTCGATGAAAAGCAGCCGCTGCGGGTCGGCCACGGCTCCGAGGACGCTCAGCGCCTCGCCCGGGACCTCGCACAGCTCGGACAGCGAGAAGTCGCCGTGGGTAGCATCCGCGTCATAGACACGCTCGACATAGAGCGCTGGGCCGGCCGCCGTATCCTCCCAGCGCCCGCCGGCAAGCAGGTTGCCAGGCGCGTCGGCCACGGCTCGCCTGGGTGGACGCTCCCTGACGCCGGCGGCCAGCCTCAGCCGCTCATGCAAGCCAGGGGCGGCGATCATAGCCTGGACGCCCGGCTGGAAGCGCCCAGCACGCTCTCCAGCAACGAGCGCGCTACCTCCTTGGACGCTACGCGGCCCTCGTAGTCGGGTCCGACGCACGCCGGGCACCCGTACGAGCACGAGCAGGCCGCCAGCGCCTCGCGCGCGCTGCTCAGGAACTGCTCGCGGATCGCGAACAGGTGGGCCGCAAGGCCAACGCCCCCGGGGATGCTCTCGCAGACAAAGACCGTCGGGCGCCCGGTGAAAGGCGACTTGACCTGCGCCACCCCACGAAGGTCCCGCTCGTCGCACATCAGGAAAAGCGGCGCGATACCACACAGGAGGTGGGCGAGCCCCCAGAGTCCTTCCTGCACAGCCTCGATCTCGAACTCAGCGCAGCAGGCAGGGTCGAGGGCCAGCCAGTAGGCACTGGTGTGCATGTCCTCCTGCGGCAGATGGATCTTGCCCCAGCCGACGTTCTCATGCGTGTCGAGCTTGATCTTCTTGAAGATCGTGGCCAGGTAGGTCACGGCGACCTCCCCGTGAGCGTGCAGAGCTCCGCTCTCTCGCTCCTCCACGAACGGCTGCAGCACC
>WHTO01000028.1:0-20679 GCA_009377665.1 Dehalococcoidia bacterium | reverse complement strand
ACCGCCAGGTTGGCATCGGTGTAGTAATCGACGTCGACCTTTGTGACGTACGCCTTCTTCTCCTCCCAGTCCAGGCGGTCGACGTGGTACTGCTGGCCGCCGTGCATGTAGATCGCCTCGTCGTGGATGAGCGTGGGCGCCGATGGACGATCGACCTCTCCGATCACCCGCCGGCGCGGGCTGGTCTCGACGATCACGAAGTTATCGATCTGAGCCGTCCGCAGGCTCACCTGCTCCGCCGGATAGGACTCGGCCATCCAGTAGTAGCGCCCGCCCGAGAGGTTCAACACACCCGCCTCGGCCAGCACGTCCAGCAGCTCGATACCGAGGCCGCCGAACTCCTCACCTTCCCCGAACGGCAGCTCGAAGGCGGCACACTTGACGTGCGAGGCCAGCACCTGCAGGTTGTCAGCATCGATCAGCCCGGCCTCGGGCAGCTCATCGAAGAGGTAGTCCGGGTGCGTCGCCACGTACTGGTCTAGCGCGCGCGAGCTGGCAATCAGCACCGAGAATGCCAGGTCGTTGCGCCGGCCCGCCCGGCCAAACTGCTGCCACGCCGACGCCACCGTACCCGGATAGCCAACCAGCACGGAGGCATCAAGGCCCCCTATATCGATACCCAGCTCCAGGGCGTTCGTCGCCACGACAGCGCGCAACTCCCCGTCGCGCAGCCGTTGCTCTATCTGCCGGCGCTCGCTCGGGAGGTACCCGCTGCGGTAGCCGGCGACCGCAGGCGGCGATCCGGGCCGCTCCGGAAGACTCGAGCGCAGGTAGGTGAGCAGGAGCTCGACCGCGACCCTGCTTGGGGCGAAGACGATGGTCTGCACTCGCGAGCGGACGAGGCGGGCAGCGATGTCGCGCGCCGCGCCCAGCGCGCTCCGCCTGATCCCGAGCTCGCGGTTGACAAGGGGCGGATTGAACAGCGCGACCACCTTGCCACCCGAAGGCGCTCCGTTGTCGTCGATCAGCTCGACCGACTTCCCCGTGATGCCCTCGGCGAGCTCGGCGGGATTGGCGATCGTCGCCGAGCAACAGATGAACTGTGGGTCGGAACCGTAGAACTGGCAGACCCTGCGCAGACGGCGGATCACGTTAGCCACGTGGCTGCCAAAGACGCCGCGGTACTGGTGCAGCTCATCGATGACCACGTAGCGCAGGTTCTCGAAGAGCTTCACCCACTTGGTGTGATGAGGAAGGATCGCCGAGTGCAGCATGTCCGGGTTCGTGATCACGACGTGCCCGGCGGCGCGGACGGCCCGCCGCGCGTCCCCCGGCGTGTCGCCGTCGTAGGTGAACGTCTTGACGTCGGCGCCGGTCTCCCTCACCAGGCCGTGAAGCTCGGCCAGTTGATCCTGCGCGAGCGCCTTCGTGGGAAAGATGTAAAGCGCGCGCGAGTCAGGGCGCTCCAGGATCGACTGCAGGACCGGGAGGTTGTAGCACAGCGTCTTGCCCGACGCCGTCGGCGTGACAACGCAGGCGCTCCTGCCGTCCAGCACCGAACCAACGGCGCTGGCCTGGTGGGAGTAGAGACGGGAGATACCGCGCCGCGACAGCGCTTCCACCAGGCGGTGGTCTAAGCCCTCCGGAAAGTCTGCGTACACGGCATGGCGTGGTTCGATGAAGCGCCAGGCGCTGAAATGCCTGGCCAGCTCATGGTCCGAGCGCAGCCCCTCGAGGACATCCGGGAGCGCCACTGTGCAACCTCCGGCGATTGATCAGAACAAATATACGCCGTCAGAGAACTTTTGTCCTAATGCGCCGTGCAATCGCTGACCTTGTTACTCGGCAGGCTGCGCGCGGCTGTTGCGCCAGCCCTTCAGGGCGATGTAGACAACCACCATGGCGATGATCCCGTACTCGAAGAGCCTGACGTTGTCTTCGCTGTCGTCGATAGCGAACCCGATGACACCGAGGATGAACCCGACTGTGGCAAAGGCCAGGACCCAGAGCGTGACGCCCGCGTAGTCAAGCGGCGCCCACCTCCTGAAGGGAATGTGCAGCACGCCCGCCGCGGTCGGGCCGACAAGGCGCGTGTAGCCCAGGAAGTGATAAAGGAGGATGACCACCGGGGCGTTATCGATGAACTTGTCGCGCCAGCGCTCCTTGATCTCATCCGCCCGCTTCTCGCCCAGCAAGCGGACCCAGCCGTACCGGCCGAGCAGATAGCTCAGCGTATCGCCAATCATCGAACCGCCAATGGCGAGCGGCAGGGCGTAATACCACTCGAGGATGCCCTGCTGAATAGCCAGGCCGGCGAAAAGAATCACCAGCGCGCCGGGCACGAACAGCCCGAGGAACAACGTGTTCTCAAGCAGCGGCAGTACGAAGACCGCGACGTACCCGTACTCCTCAAGGAGCCACTCCGCGAATCGCAGCACGGCGGCCGTGAACTCGTGGTAATAGTCCATGACCTGGCCGAGGAGGCCGGTGACGAAGAGGACGGCGACCACCGCGATGATCAGCGGCCCCGCCAGCGCCGAAGCTGTGCGCACGAGCCAGCTTTCCTGCTCGCGTTCTTCGGCTGGTCCTGGCGGTGGGGATGGGTCGGGGGCTTGAATCGTCAATGGATCAGTCGGTTACCTGGCAACGATCCTACCGGCATTGAGTGCGCCCTGCCCGTTCTCAGGAAGGGTGCCCGGAACCTGTCTCATCGCGTGGCCGCCAACGCGGAAGGAGGTGAAATGTGGAAGAGCGGGATTGCCTTGTTGCCCTGGTAACGACACCGGGGGCCGACGCCGAATCAATGGCCGAACGGATCGTCGAGTCCGGCCTGGCCGCCTGCGCGAACATCATCCCCGGAGTTCAGTCCATCTACCGCTGGCAGGGGACGGTCGAACGAGCGAAAGAGGCGATGCTGATCCTCAAGACCGTGGGCTCAGCGCTCGAACCGCTCAACGATCTGCTCCGCGAAATTCATCCCTACGAGGTCTTCGAGCTGGTCGCTCTTCCGATCAGCGGGGGCAACCCCGCTTATCTCAACTGGATAGCTTCTTCGGTCAGCGCAGGGCGACAGCCGGACTAGGCGGGGACGCCCCGCTCCTTGAGCACACGCTCCACCGTCAGTCCGATCTCGGCCGGTGAGTCGGAGATCACGGCCCCGGCCTCCGTCAGCGCCGCCTTCTTGGCCGCCGCCGTGCCCGTGTTGCCGGCGATGATCGCCCCGGCGTGTCCCATCCGCCGGCCCGCAGGCGCCGATGCTCCAGCGATGAAGGCGACAACAGGCTTGTTCATCGTCGCGATGTACTCGGCCGCGTCCTGCTCGGCCTGGCCGCCGATCTCCCCGATCAGGACCACAGCCCTCGTCTGCTCGTCGGCCGCGAACCACTCCAGCACCTGGCTCTGGCTCGTACCGATGATCGGGTCGCCTCCGACACCCACGCAGGTGCTCTGCCCCAGTCGCCGGGCCGTGAGCTGGGCGACCGCCTCGTAGACGAGCGTGCCACTGCGGGAGATCACCCCGACCCCACCCCTGGAAAAGACGTTGCCCGGCATGATGCCGACGCGGCACTCGCCGGCCGTGATAACCCCCGGACAGTTAGGACCGATCAATGTTATGTCGCTGCCTCGCAGCGCGCGCTTGACGTTCATCATGTCCACCGTCGGGATTCCTTCGGTGATGCAGACGACCAGCTTCACGCCGGCGTCAGCGGCCTCGAGGATGGCGTCGGCCGCGCCGGGGGCCGGCACGAAGATCAGGCTGCAGTCCGGCTGGACCTCCTTAGCCGCCTCGCGGACCGTGTCAAAGACCGGTACGCCATGCGCCTCTTCGCCCCCACGCCCTGGCGTCACGCCGCCGACAACCTTCGTCCCATAGTCGATGCAGCGCTGAGTCTGAAAGCCACCCTCGCGGCCGGTAATCCCCTGGACAATTACACGCGTGTCCTTGTTGACAAGAATCGACACTCTTACTCCTCCTGCGACCGGCCAATGATCGCTCCCGGCAGCCTATCGAACAATCCCGGCCGCCTCGCCATCCGATGTGCAACAGCTTGGCCGCCCATTGAAGCGATGAAGTGATACTGCGCGGCCCGATCCCGGCGCTGCCGCAGCCGCCGAGGCCCCTCAATTCACGAGCGATGCACCGAACTCGCGCTGTCTCAGCGTTGGCGGGGATCCCTGCCGCCCTTCGGGAGTGGAGTCCACCGCCCGGCACTCTTGCAGCGCCCGTCGGTGATCAGCCGAGAGCACTCACCTCGCGAGCGCACGACCTCTCGCCTCGACAATCGCCAGATTGCCTGTCAGCGACTGAAGAAGAACGGGGGGTTGTTTCGAGTAGCGTCCAACCGAGTCGAACGCATCCAGATGTGGAACGCCTAAGCTCCGCACAACCGCCCGCGTCGAGCGACCCCGCCAGGTAGATCTTCTCAGCTCTCCCACGAGTCGAACTTAAGGAGCGCCCAAGTACGCGCTCACCCCATCGCCAAAGAGGCTCTATTTGACACCCGGGCTTCCATTGTTATACCCTCGGGCCTCTTAGCTCCGCCGTCGCTACCGGATAGTCAGTCGCCTCCCCCGGCAATAAAGGAGGCTCCTAGACATGGATCGCAATCGGCGAGTAGCGCGGCTCTCATCCTTGCCCCGAGAGCGCCTCAGCAGGCGCAGCCTTCTCCGTGGCTCTGCGCTTGCCGCGACCGGCCTGACCGCAGCAGGGCTCGTTGGCTGTGGCGACGACGATGACGATGACGACGACGACGTGGATGTCAATGGCGATACCAATGGCAGCGCCGACGACGCCACACAGGAACCAACAGCGGCAGCGACAGCGCCAGGGGAGCCGGACGAGGAAGCGGACGCGGAAGGCGAGGAAGGAGGCGAGGGAGAAGATATAGCCTTCGCATTCGCGCTTCCAGCGCCCCACGCGGGCATCCTCACCCTTTCCTACGTGGCCGACGGGGCGGGATACCTGGCTGAAGAGGGGATAACCCAGGAGATCCTCTACCAGACCCAAACCGGCGCCCTGATCGCGGGGGGCCAGGCGCAGATTGCTTTCCCTCCAGCCGAGCAGTTGTTCAACGCCAACGCCGCCGGGCAGGCGCTGCGAGCTGTATACCAGCCGTTCTATGGCTTCCTCTTCGGAATCCGAGTTCCCGCAGATAGCGACATCACCGCGTTCACGGCAGACAGCTTCCGCGACACGAGGATAGGAATCACCGAACCGGGTGGTGGCGAAGTTCCCGTCCTGCGGGCCTTGATGGCGCGCGAGGGCCTCGACCCTGCTGAGGTCGAACTATTCCCGACCGGCGGGATCGCTTTCACCCTGATCGTCGACCAGTTGCGGACCGGCGAGATGGCCGCCTTCGCCGGCAGTCATCTCGACTTCGAGATAGTCGAGCAATCCGGCGTGGAGCTCCGAGACATTACGCCCCAGGAGATCAACGACCTGACGGCGGACAACGCGTTCGCCGCTCTCGATGACTACCTCGAAGAAAATCGCGACGTGATGGTGCGCTACTGCCGCGCCCACGCCAAAGCCAAGGTCTTTACCCTTGAGAATCCGGAGGCCGCAATCGACATCGCCCTGGGCTTCGCGCCAGACAGCGGCACGGCTGAGGAGATGATTCCCTTCGTAGAAGCGCTCGCCATAAACAGGGCCGAACCGCCGGCGGGAACCCCGGAAGGCGGGATGTCCGTCGAACACTTCGAGGCCTACCAGGCGCTCCTTCTCGAAGGTGGCACGGGGTCACCAGATGACCCACTCGGATACACCGAGCCGCTCGATATAGAGGAGATGCTTGTCCAGGACCTCATTACCGAAATCCACGATTTCGATGCCGAAGCAGTCCGTCAGCAGGCGCAAGATTACCAGCCGTCATGAGGGAAGGGCACGACCCGAGAGCCCCGAACACGGCGAAATCTTCCAACCGCAGGGAAAGCGTGGACCCGTATCCCCGCGGGGATGACGGCGATCTCCTTACGTTGAGCCGCCTAGAGGGAAGCTAATCGGAGAGAAAGGGCTGACTATGACAACCACCGTCCAGATAGAAGACCAGTCTGCCACGCTCGAAACCTTAAACGAGTGGCTGCAAATAGATCCGGGCAAGACTGCCATCGTCACCATCGATATGCATCGCGGCCACCTGGATCCGCAGGAGGCGACCTTTCCCGTCGCGCCCGAGCTCAGCGAAAGCGTACGCAGGGCATCGAAGGACCTTCTCACCTTCGCGCGGGGTGTTGGCATCCCCGTCATCCACGTGATCCTCAGCATGCGCCCGGTCGAGGCGTATAAGTTCAACCCCCGCATCGACGCCGGTCGCATCACGCTTTCCCGAAGCAAGCCCACCACCGACGCCCAGCGGCGCGGCGTACTCCACAACATCATTGGCAGCGTCCAGTGTGAGCTGATGCCCGAGATCGGGCCCGAAGAAGGCGACCACATCATCGACAACAAAAAGACCTTGAGTAGCTTCTACGGCACCGATCTTGGACTCCTCCTGGGCAACTTTCTGAAAGTCGATACCCTCGTTCTGATGGGGATTAACACCAACACCTGCGTCCAGAACGCTGCCTTCGAGGGGATGAACCAGGGTTACAAGGTGATCATGGCCAGGGAGTGTGTGGGCAGCATGTACGGCGACGACCTCCACGTCCTCGGGCTGCAGAACGTCGCGCGTTGCCTGGGATGGGTCCTCGGCGTTGAAGAGATCAAGCGAAAGGTGCGCGCTTTCGAGGAGATCAACGGCAGCACGGCCAGGGTGGCCGCGGCTTCGTAAGAACAGAATCTGAAGTCTGGGACGGAAGGAGCGTGATGCCCGCGCGACAGACGATTGCACGTTAAGGCCAAAACCCAGCGCATAACTCTGAACAAGGAGCCGCTATGAGCACAGCACGAACAGTACAGATTGAGGACCAGTCCGAGGCTCTAAACGCCTTGAACGGCTGGCTCCAGATCGACCCTCAGAAGACCGCGATAGTCACCATCGACATGCACCGCGGCCACCTGGACCCCCAGGAGGCTACGCTACCGGTCGCGCCAGAGCTAAGCGAGCGGGTCCGCGGGGCATCGAAGGACCTTCTTACCTTTGCGCGCAGCAAGGGTATCCCGGTCATCCACGTGATCCTGACCTGGCGTCCACTGGAGGCCTACAAGTTCAACCCGCGCATCGACGCGGCCCGCATCACCATGTCGCGCCAGAAGCCCACAACCGATGCCCAGCGCCGGGGTGTGGCCCACAACATTGTGGGTAGCGTCCAGACCGAGCTGATGCCCGAAATTGGGCCCGAAGAAGGCGATCACGTCATAGACAACAAGAAGACCCTGAGCAGCTTCTACGGCACCGACCTCCAGCTGCTCCTCAGTAGCTTCTTGAAGGTCGACACGGTAGTCCTGATGGGGATCAATACCAACACCTGCGTCCTGAACGCCGCCTTCGAAGGAATGAACCAGGGCTACAAGATGGTGGTCGCCAGGGAATGCGTCGGCAGCATGTATGGCGAAGACCTGCACGAGTTCGGCCTGCAGAACGTCGCTCGTTGCCTGGGGTGGGTCCTGGGCATCGACGAAATCAAGCAGAAGGTCAACGAGTTCGCCACCAGCGAGCCGCAGCGCGAGCTGGCCGGAGTCTCCTGAGCCCACGCGTACCGGGGTGGGGTGAGGACACTCCCCCCACCCACAAAGCTTTTCCTCCCCGCCGGTTAATCCAGGAAGGAGAGCGTTATGGCTACAAAGCGAGCCGGTCAGAGATGGGTCCTTGACGCGCTGGTGGGCCAGGCTGGGTGGGACGTCCTCCATCCTGAGGCCCGGGGCATCTTCTATGAGCTGGGATACTTCCACTCAGACATCAACCGCGTCTTCAGCAAGGTTGGGTCGACCCTGCACTTCAGCCGGGCGTGGCTGACTACCGGCCAGGAGGTAGAGAAGAAGGCGCGCTGGGCCGAAGAGCGCGGACACCGCCTGGCCGCGCGTGACTTCTATCAGCGAGCCGCCCTCCTCTATGGACGCGGCCAGTACGGTTTTTTCGGCGACGACCCGCGCAAAAGCCACTTCCACGACAAGATGCTCCAGTGCTTCCAGAAGGTCATCGAGTACACGCCGGGCGTCCACATCGAACGGGTCATCCTTCCCTTCGAAGGTAAAGACATCTATGGGGTGCTCTACGTCCCGGAGGGTGAGGGCCCCTTCCCCTGCGTCCTGATGGGTCCCGGCATGGACATGATCAAGGAAGACTGGCACGTCGGTTACATGAAGTACTTCCTGCCGCGTGGCTTTGCAGCGCTCGCTATCGACGGGCCGGGCCAGGGAGAAACCCTCCTCCACGGCTGCAAGGTCACGCTGGACAACTACGAACGGGCCGCATCCGTGTTTCTCGACTTCCTGACGGAGCGGCGGGAGATCGACTCGGACCGGCTGGTGCACTACGGCGTCAGCATGGGCTCCTACTGGGGCTGCCGCCTCGCTGCCCACGACGGGCGCATCAAGGCGTCGGCGACCGCGATGGGCTGCACATCGACGATGGAGGTCATCTTCCACCACGCCCAGCCAAACTTCAAAGCCAACTTCATGTACATGGCCGGGTACCAGGACGAGGACGCCTTCGACCGCGAGATTATGCAGCACATGAATCTCGACGGGATCGTCGAGAACGTAAAGTGTCCCCTCCTGATGATGCACGGCGAATTCGACGAGCTCACGCCACTCGAAGCTGCGCTGGCGACGTACGAGCGCGCCGCAAAACCCAAGGCGATGTGGGTCTTCGGCGAAGAGTTCCACCCGCTGGGTGGGGCAGGCGTCGACATCCTGACGCTGGGCGCCGATTGGCTCGTCGCCATGATGGACGGCAAGTACGACCCGAACATGGACGACCGGCTCTACTTCGGCCGTGATGGGACCATAATCAAGGGCGATTCCCGGCCGCCCTGGTGGGACGGCGTACTGACCCCAGGCCGAGTTGACCAGCGGGACGGCGCAGCCGCCACCCCGGCCAGCTCCAGGACCTAAGGACCCATCACCAGCGCAACAAACCGGGGGGCGCCGTTCAGCGCCCCCGGGAAGAACCCACCCGACCCGAGGGCCGGGTGCAACCTCGGATGACGGCGCGTCGGATCCGCTCGCTGTAGTCGTTTCAATCCCCACCCGACCCGAGGGCCGGGTGCAACAGGATCGCATCCGCGGGTCATGATTCTACACAGCGTTTCAATCCCCACCCGACCCGAGGGCCGGGTGCAACCATAGTTAACCTTGTTCTCCGCGCCGCAGTGCCCACAGTTTCAATCCCCACCCGACCCGAGGGCCGGGTGCAACCCCCACTGTCTAGCATAGTAGACACCATCGTCCAGGAGTTTCAATCCCCACCCGACCCGAGGGCCGGGTGCAACTCACCATGCGAGATGCGACGCGCAACAACCTACGGGTTTCAATCCCCACCCGACCCGAGGGCCGGGTGCAACTCCCGGTCTCGTTCTTCTATGAGCAGGGCTTCCTGCTGGTTTCAATCCCCACCCGACCCGAGGGCCGGGTGCAACGGCAAAAATCCGCGCATTCACCACCTTTCGACACCAATCGCCGCCTTGCCACGCTACGATTGGCCGGCATCACCGCGAGTTGACCGGATTTCACCAGGCCCAGCCGCTTTCTCACACCAGGATCCAGGCGCGGATCGAAGCCTGGCACCACGATCGCTTCCCATCCGCGCTAGAGGACAAGAGGCTCCCGAATGTCGAACTGGCGGTCAACCCCCAGCACCTCCAGGTAGCGCCGGATCGGCTCTCGCAGGCGATAG
Organism: Dehalococcoidia bacterium; assembly: GCA_009377665.1. GTDB lineage: Bacteria > Chloroflexota > Dehalococcoidia > WHTO01 > WHTO01 > WHTO01. Next base: position 10,963 of record WHTO01000028.1, on the reverse strand, counting down.
ATGCGCAGGCTGTCGGCGCCCAGGTCCATCTCCCGCCGCAGCTTCACCCGCATAACCTCGAGGTCCGCCTCGTTCAAGACGCACTCGAACACGGACTTCTGCACCCGCTGGCCGAAGCCTTCGCAGACCTTCGCCACCTTGCGCAACCTGTTCTCACCATCCGTCGTCACAGTCGACACGTCATAAGTCACCAACAGCTCCATGGTCCCCCCTAGTGGTACACGAACGGCGGATAGTGCTTCAGGTCGTTCCTGAGATGCCTGGCGAGCAGGCGAGCCTGAACGTGAGGCACCAACCCCAACGGAATCCTCTGCTTAAGCACCCGATGCTGAAGCACCTCCTCCTTACGCTTCTGGTACGCCACGATCACGAGCTTCCGGCCGTCGTCCGACAGGTGAACCCCGCCGCCGAGAGTTTCCTCGAAGTGCTCGGCCTTCAGTTGACGCTTGTTGATCAGGCGCAGCGCCAGTCGGTCGGCGACCACCGCGCGCAGTTCCTCCATCATGTCCAGCGCGAGCGCCGGGCGTCCCGGCCTCAGCGCATGCAGATAGCCGACCTGCGGGTCCAACCCGACACCCTCGAGCGCCGAGCTGCACTCAGCCCGCAGCAGGGCATAGAGAAACGAGAGCACGGCGTTCACACGGTCTCGCGGTGGCCTTCGCGTCCTGCCATGGAGCGGAAAACCCTCGCGGTCGCCGCGCAGCATATAGCCGAACGCTCCGAAGTAGGTTCGCCCCGCTTCCCCTTCCGCACCCCGCGTCACATTCAGGTCACGGCTGTCCGTCAGGCGTACCAGGATCCCCGCCAGGCGGTCGGCTGCCCTGCCGAGGGCCGAACTCGCTTCCTCCTCCTTCGCCTCGCGCGCCGCCCTCAGCAAGACCGTCCGGCTGTTCTGGATCTTCGCCGCCACGATCTGACGTGCTATCGCCTCCGTCCTACCGTCGTCGCTCAGGACAAGGTGCTGGGCGCGGCGCAGCAGCACGTTCCCGCGCGTCGGGCCTTCTACCCTCGCCTTGAACCGCCCATTGCGGTCGAGCCACACCAGGCTCCGCCCGTCCTCGGCACAGCGCTGGATCAAGAACGGCGTCAGGCTCACCTGCCCGAAGGCAACGATCCCGCTCAACACCAGGAGCGGAAACCGCAAAGGCGGCTCGCCCTCCACCTCCACGCGTACCGTCTCATGCTCCAACCTGAGCAGCGCTCCCTGTTTCTGAACGTAAAGGACGTTCTGAAGCTCATTCATCGACATCGAAGGCATCCCCCGCGCCGACCTCGAAAGGCTGGAAAAGAGCACCCTGGTGGCCGCGCAAACGCGCCGACTCGGCCACCACGTTCGGCAGACACGAGTTGATCAGCGAGCAATGGGGACAGCGCGAATCGTTGGGAGCATCCGGAAGCTCCTGCCGATCGAGGATTCCACGGATCGCAAGGATTGCCCGCTCCGTCTCGGCGCGGAGCCTCTCGTCCAGGAGGATCTCCTGGCGGCGGCGCAGCCCGTGAAAATAGAGCGCACCACTCGGGACAGCCACGCCCAGCATCTCCTCGAGACACAACGCCTGGGCGCAGAGTTGCATCTCAGCGTGGCGGCCGCGCGGCTTCCCTACCTTGTACTCAACCGGATAAGGGCCTTCCGGCCTCATCTCGATCAGGTCCGCCTTGCCACGCAGACCCAACCGCTCCGACCAGATGGGGACCGCCCTCTCGATCCTGACGCCGCGCCGCAGCTCGCTATCCTCAACGTCCACACGCTCATGGGCTATCCCGCCGCGGTTCTCGTCCCACACTTGCTCGACGTGGATCAGCGCGCACTGTCGCGGGCAATAGCTGTAATGCTCAATCGCCGAGACCGTTACCTCGGTCTGGTCCTCCTGGATCAGGCCCCCTCCCTCACCCAACGCTGGCAGAGGGAGGGGCCACGAAGCCGAGGCCACGCCTCAGCCCACGAGGCGGGTTAACGTCACACCACTCGGAAGACTCGCATCATCGACCTCCACGGCGTAGTCCGCGAACGCACGGGGCGCCACACCATTACCGCTCCGCCGGATGTTGACCCTCTCCAAAAGCGTATGTGCCGGAGCATTGCCGAGGCTGCTCTCGTGCGAGAAGACGTACAGCCCGCGGCAGGCCATCATTCCGCGGGATGCCGACCTGTCCAGGTCCCACATCATTTGAAGGGCCTGCCAAAATGTCTCCAGATCCTCCCCGTCCGCTCCGGCCTGCGCCGCGAAATGCGGATTGAAGAAGCCATGAGCGCGGTACAACCCGTAAGGCACCGCAGACTTCCGGCCCATCTCGCTCTGCTTCCCAGTCGTTTCTCCACCCGTTTCGCTCACGACGACCTGCGTGTCCTCGGGGCGAGTCACGGCGATGCGCGTGATGGACAGGTCGAGGGGCACGATCGGCTCAATCGAGCGCGCAAACGTCAATTGCATTGGGCCCCTGACCTGGCCGGCGTTCACACCGGTGGTCATAACCGCTCCGAACAACCGAATGTCGTAGAAGTTCGTGCACATCCACTGCCGCGCGTTTTCTACGTCGCCAGCCGCCTGCTTGGCGCCCGTGGACTTCAGCCCCAGCGCGGTATAAGCGCGCTCGTGCTTTGTATTCAAAGCTTCACCGCTCTGGATGTAGATTTTGAAGCGGTCCTCGCCTCCGCGCGCAGCATCGACCCAGTTGCGCACCTTGCGCTTGATTGAAACGTCCGTGACCAGCCCCTGCATCGTTTCCGGGTCAATCCGCGGCAGGTTCCCGGCATCCGGGTCACCATTTGGGTTGCCGTCGGCTACGTCGAATATGAGCACGAAGTCGTGCCGCTTGCTGCTATCCATGTGTCTGCCATCCGCCATTGTCTAATCCCTTCTGTGCTTGCTTAGCTGCTAGTCCGCGGGTGCCGATTCATCCGCTAGCTCGGCCTCCGGCTCGCTCGATACGCCCTGCCTCTTGCGCTCGGCTGCAGCCCTCGCCTGCTGGCGATCGAACGCTCTCTGGTGGTAGTAACCCAGCGAGAACAGGCCCTGCTGCTCGAGATTCAGCACAGCAGGAAACGAGTTGATCGACTTGGTCACCTCGCCGAAGGTCAGTCGTGCGCCGTCAACGCTCTGCCCGGTCAGCCCAAAGAGGATCTCCTCCAGGCGTCCCTGCAGTGCCACGTACGCCCCGCGTCTATCCCGCTCTAGCTTTCCCAGGTGCGGCTGGGCGCCACGGAGGAGCCTGGGAAACACCGACCGCGAGGCTGTCGAGGCCGTGCCGAAGAAACGATCCACGATCCCCGCCTTGATCCCCGGCAAAGCCTGACGCTGCACCTGTTCCAGGACCGCCAGCAGGCGTCCGCATTGGTAGGCAACATCCGGGTTGTTCGCTTCGAGCTGAACCATGAAATCCTCCTCCGATCGCGCCCACAGGCGCTTCAGAACCAGCTTGATCAGGGCCGCGCGCGGTCGCGTCACGTCCTGCTCGGCACGGTTGCGCCGCACCGCCTGGTACAACAGCCCATGCGGAAGCGGTGTCCCCGTCATCCCCGCACGCAGCATTGCCCGGAACGTTGTGACCGGCACATCCCGCAACTCGCGTACCGTCGCACCTACAAGCGCCGTCAGTCCCAGCGCCGTCGGCGCTTCACCGTAGGCCCCGACGATTGCGTGATCAATGTGCCAGCGGACGATCTGCTCCCTGACGTCGCGGACCGTCACATCGACCCAGTCCCTCACGACGGCGCGCCCGCCGCTCCCCGAGAGCACGCTTCCGTAGAATTTGGTGCCGAACTGAGCGTCATCCAACCCCGGAATCGGACGCCCCGACCTGACCGACTCGATCAGTTGCTTCACAGCCTCGGGATCCGGGCTCGTAAACGACCCGATGAAGTCGAACTCGACATCTTCCGCCGTCCAGAACACAAAGGCGGCGCCCGCCATCCGCACCCGGCTGGACTCGCTGCCGAGCAGTTGGTTAGCCGCCTTCGTAAGGCGTTCGCCGCAGGAGCCGCACGTCGGCGAAATCAGAGATGCTTCCAGTCCGTACGACTCAAATGCATCCGCGTTCGCCGAGATAATCGACGTGCCCGAGGTCTGACCCCCCGGGACTCCCTTGATCTTTTCCTGCAACCGCTCCAGCACCGGGCGGTCCTCCCCGCAAACGACGCACTGCATGACCACTGCGCCCTGCGCCTCCGGGTCGTTCTGAGCGGCCCAGAACGCCTGGACCGAAGGCAGGTCGGTCGGAAGCAGGCCCGACACGCTGAAGGAGATGGTCGCCCCCTGGTCAAACTCGTCATCGAGCTTCAGCTGGTCCAGGGGATCGCCGTCGAGGAACTGCCGAACTGCGCCGAGCGACGGTTCCTTCGTCGCCTCCGCACACTCGATCAACAGATTTTTGAACGCCGCGTGCGCGCTCCGCACCCTGTGTCCCTTATCACCGTCACTGCCCAGTCCGACCGCGTAATCAGCCTTGTCGGCAAGCAGCAAAGGCCGGATACCCGAGGATCGCTGCACGTCGGGGAGTGCCCTCGGTTGCCCGCGGCCCAGCTCCCGATCCGCAGGATCCGCCGCGTCGGTCAGGCCCAGGAAACGACCGTTCGAATCTAGCTCGATGATGTATCGCAAGGGCTTCTCGCGGTACAAGGGCGGAGGAAGATTCATACGGCCCGAGTATTCGACCAGCTTCTGCAATAGCATCAGCTCGCCGTCCCTTCGCGGGGCACGCGCAGGACCCCGTTCTCGAGCCGGGCTTCGAAGAACCGTGGTGTTCCGTGCCCCGATCGTCCCGGCTCGTACACAACCTCGAGCAGCATCGGACCCAACTCTTCCGTCATGGCGATTGGCTCCTCGCCCTCCGCCGGCTCCGCGAACGCAGCGCTGAACTCCCGACATCCCAGGTAGGGAGTGGCGAAACAGCGCCCACCCTCGACACGTCGCCTGAACTGGTCCCGGTACTTCGCCGGCTCCGCATCGACGTCCGGCTTCAGGTCGACCTGGCCCTTGATGACGTAAGCCACGTCACGCAACGCGAGCGTGTGTCGCTGTGACCGATCCGAGGTCGCGTCATACCCTCCACCAGATACCTGCCAGCCACGCGCTGCGCGCTCGCTAGCTCTGCTGTTGACCTCGTTGCGCAGGATCGAGAAGTAGCGCACCGGCTTCAGCACGGCGATCTCCTCGACCCGCCACGTGAACTCCGGCTTCCAGAAGATCGCTTCCAAGACGCCCCTTGCCGCCGACGGCGTCATCACTGGGTAGCTGACCCTCTCCACTTTCATCTCAGGCCTGGTAAAGCAAGCCAACTCACCCCAGACCTTGACCGCCAGGGGCGGTCCCACTCCATTCATTAGTTCCCCTTTCCGAGCACGCAGAGGTCCCGACCGAGCGCTCAGCTCGCCGGGTCATCCGCTCCCGCTTGCCGCGAGCGCTAACTAGACGACCATCACAGCCCCACCTCCCCTCGCTATCCCACAGGCCGGGTCGTACTTGCCAGTCCACTCGCCCAGGCCTTCCATGACCGACGCTATCAAGCCCTGCCGCCGGAACGCCTCAGCCTGGTTCCTCCGGACGGAGACCATGTACGGCTGAAGCTGCCGCACGAGCAGCCTTGCGCTACGGTCGCCAGTCCGCAGGCGGTTCAGGGCCCTCACCACGTCCCATTGCTCATCGGCCGTACCGTATTCCGTGATTACGACGGCTTCCGTGTCTTCGTCGATCATTCGGAAGCGCCGGGCCGTCTCCGGATAGTTCATCGCCACTCGCGCCTCCTGCACCTTCTTGCTATCCGTCACGACGACGTCATAGAGACGCTCGAAGTAGGTCCTGACCGAGGCCGGGCTATTCGGGTCGAGCCCGCCTTCCGCCTGCATGGCGGCCGTCCTTCCAGTTCCCGTCTTGTATGACCCGGACGGTGGCAGACCGCCGTCAACCGGGACGAAGACGATTACCTGCCCTCGCGTCGGATTCCCTTCCAGATCCGTCAAGAGTCCCTCTCGGTTGCAGCGCCCGGCCGCCTGGATGATCGAATCCAAAGGAGCCATCGCGCGCAGCACGAGGGGAAAGTCGAGGTCCACTCCCGCCTCGATCACTTGCGTTGAAACCAGCCGGCAGGCCTCTTCATCACGAAGCCTCCTGCGTATCTCCGCTATCACATTCCTCCGGTGCGCCCCGCAAAGATGCGTAGAGAGATAGAGAGCATCCTCATCGCCAAGCGCGTCCAGCAGCGCCAGCGCGTCCTTCCTCGTGTTAACGACTGCCAGCGCCTGGCTCGACCGCATCATCAGCTCCGCGGTCTGCTCCCACGTCAGAGGCCCATCGCGCCAGTCGTAGTCCACACGCTTCAGGGTCTCGAAGTAACGTTCCGAACGCGGGACAATCTCAGTCACGCCGACACCCGAAAACACGGGCAGCGCGCTGAACGCCGGCTGCGTCGCTGTCGAGATCACCGTGGTCGTCCCATGCGTGCCGAGCTGCTTGAGGGCGTCCAGGATGGGCGTCAACAGGCCGACCGGCAGTGCCTGCGCCTCGTCGAGGATCACCACGCTATTTGCCAGGCGATGCAGCTTTCGCGTTGGCGTTCGCCTGTTAGCGAAAAGGCTCTCGAACAGCTGCACGGTCGTCGTCACCACGATCGGCGCATCCCAGTTCTCAGCCGCTAGTCGCCGCCAGGTCTCGGTTGGCCTGAAGTCCTCGTCGTCACCGCCCGGCCGGACCGCGCTGTGGTGTTCGAGGACAACTGGGTCCGGCCCACCTTCGTCCTCGAAAATCTTCCGGTACTCGTCGACGGTCTGCTCAGTAATGCTCAGGTATGGCACAGCAACGATTACCCGCTTCTGGCCGTTCTCGAGAGCGTGACGCAGCGCGAAGCCCATACCGGCCCGCGTCTTGCCTCCGCCAGTTGGCACGCTCAGGCTGTATGTGCCCGGACCACCCGGTGCTGCTTGGACGCATGCCTCGTACACCTCTCGCCGCACGGCGTTCACCGGCGTCTCGTGCGCGCGCTCAAGCATCGCTTTCTGGTTCCCCTCGAAGCGTCGCCAGAGATCCGCAAGCGACACCCGCGATCCCCTCAGCGCGGAGCGGTCGGGAGACCCGTGCCCCTCGGTGTCCAGTGAGTCGGCGTCAACCAGCGCCGAGTACAGGAATCGCATGAAGAACTCAGCACTCAGGCTGTCGCGAAGGGCCGGGAACGTCGGCGCCTGCGACGGCACCAGCTCGGCAAGCACCTCTTCCGCCAACCCTCGTGCCGCAGTCGCACCGGGCAGCGCTCCCTTTTCGCGCAGGCCGGTATCCATGTCCACCCGGGTCCTCAAACCGCCGTGATGGCCTGCTATCAGCAGCGCAATCGGAGGGAGCTCGGCATCCATTGCCAGCCGCGCGCCGGCAAACTTATGGTCCGGACCATGCCCCTTCCGTTCGGGCCGAGCCTCGCAATCGAGCAGATAACGCTGCCATTCTGGGTCGAACTTCCCAATGTCATGCCAGAGCCCCAGGTAGTAGCCGGCCTGTTCGGCGCCCAGCGGCTTCGCGAACTCCGCCGTCAGCTCCGCCACGGCACGCAGGTGATCGGCCAGCAAGTGCCGCACCCCCGATTCGTTCTTCGAATGCGCATAGTATTCCATCGCAACCCCAGGCGTTCTTCACGCCGTACCGCCGTACCCTTGAGTGCGCACAGTATTCCATACCGAACACCGTGCCGTAGCGTCACCTTCCGGCACAGACGCGTCAGATCATGTCGCCCGCAGTTGACAGGCGGCATGCTTCCCGACAAAATAGAACACTTGTACTGTTGTCACATTCCACGAAAGTCGTGACGCGTGGCGCCCGCGCCAGCCCGGACAAACAAAACGAACAAACGAATGAACCACTCAAACGAACGGACGACCAACGAACCCTCCTCGCACACCCGGTGATAGAATCCAACCGTTCCCACGCCCACACACCCACAAACGGAGGCAACCCGTGACCGACCACCTCATCTATGAGCTGCGCGACGGCGTCGCAACCATCACCCTCAACCGCCCCGAAGTCCTCAACGCACTCTCCGCCGAGCTCACCGAGGGCCTGGCCGACACCCTCGAGGGCGCCGCCGAGGACGAAAACGTGCGCGCCATCATCATCACCGGCGCCGGGCGCGCATTCTCCGCCGGCCAGAATCTCGACGAGATCAGGGGGGACTACGAAGACGGAGGCAAGCCCGACTTCAAGGCGATCTTGAAGACGCATCACCGCGCCGTCAGCGCCATCCGCAACATGCAGGCCCCCGTCATCGCCGCCGTCAACGGCGTCGCCGCCGGCGCCGGCATGAGCTACGTCTGCGCCTGCGACATCCGCATCGCCGCCGACAGCGCCCGCTTCACCACAGCCTTCGCCAAGATTGGCCTCGTGCCCGACGTTGGCATGGCCTCGACCCTCCCCCGCCTCGTCGGCTACGGCAAGGCCGTCGAGCTCTGTCTGACCAGCGACGTGATCTCCGCCGAGCAGGCCCTGGCCATCGGACTGGTCAACGAGGTGGTGCCCGCCGACGAGCTGCAGCAGAAGGCAGCCGACCTCGCCGCCCGCTTCGCCGCCGGGCCCACCTATGCATACGGGCTGATCAAGCAGCTTATGGCCGCCGGGGTCGAGGACGATTTCGAGGACCTGCTCGAGGCCGAAGCCGACCTCCAGGACGAGGCCGGCGGCACCGAGGACCACAAGGCCGCCGTCGCCGCCTTCCTCGCCAAGCAGCCCCCCGTCTTCAGCGGCCGCTGATGGTGAGCGTGCGGAAGCCTGTGTGCTTTGCGAAAAGCGGCTGCTAGGATTGCCGAGCGAGCGCTCACTTGCTACAGCGCGCTAGGGAGGAGGGCATCACATTGGCCCAGGCAACCGATCTAAAAGGCAAGGACCTCTTTAAGCAGGACATCAACGCCAGCATCCTCGCCCGCATGTCCGACGAGGTGGGCGACGCCGACCTCGACGAGCGCAAGGTCACCCGCCTCGGCCAAAAGAGCGTCGACTCGCACTACCTCGTCGGCGAGATCACGGGCCCCCAGGAAATCCCCTCCGACGAGTACCGCGAGGCCCTCACCAACCTCCTGACCCAGGAGGCCGACTCCGAGCTCGCCGGCGCCCTCGGCTACGTCAGCTGCATCACCATGTCGCCGACCATCGAGGAGTACCTCGCGACCTCGATGATGGTCAAGGACGAGTTCCGCCACGCCCGCGTTTGCTACAAGCTGCTCGAACACCTGGGCGTCGACGTCGAGGCCCGCATCAAGTCGTTCGACTTCACCCTGCGCGTCGACGAGGACGACCTCGGCACGACCCGCGCCGCCGGCGACGCCCGCGTCAACATCTTCTACTACCCGATCAACGACTGGTACGACTTCATCTCCTTCAACTTCTGCATGGACCGTGGCGCCGGCCACCAGCTCGAAGACATCCTGATGTCCAGCTACCGCCCCTGGGCCCGCGTCATGGAGGGCATCTTCAAGGAAGAGATGTTCCACATCGCCCACGGCGACAACTGGGTCAAGCGCCTCGCCGCCGACCCCGAGACAAAGCCCAAAATGCAGGCAGGAATCGACCGCTGGTTCCCCCGTACGATGAACATCTTCGGGCGCGCCAACACGCCGAAGAACCGGCTCTACCGCGAGCTCGGCCTCAAAGTCCGCGACAACCAGGAGGTCCGCGAGGCCTTCGCCACCGAGGTCAAGCAACGCCTCGACGAGTTCGGCCTCCAGATGCCCGATTGGCAGCCAGACTGGGGCAAGATCCCCGAAGAAGCCGTCTTCGCCGCAGGCTAGGCTGTTCGTCCGGTTACCACAGGGGAGAGTCCAGAGAGGGCGGGCCCTCTCGGGCGAGGGTCATGGGGGTGCCCCCTATGATCAATTCTCTTATTCCCCCTCGCCCGGAATCGGGGAGGGGGCCAGGGGGTGAGGGCCAACGTGGAAGACCGCAATCCGAAACACGAGATCCGATCCACGCCGGGCGGGGTTACCCCCAGCACCAACATCGGCGACCTCATCGACCGCCACCCAGGCGTCCTCGAGGTCCTCGAACGCTACGGCATCCGCATCGACCCGGCGACCTACATCCTCCTGCGCGGCACCGTCCAGCAGGCAGCCGAGTTCAACGCCATCCTCGACATCGAGGGCTTCCGCGCCGCTCTCGCCGAGTCCATCCAGGCGGAATCAGCCGCGTCCTTCGAGGGCGACGTCGGCCGCTAGCCGCCGATGTCCGCCGGGCTCGGGCCGCCAGGATTTAACCCCGTTGATCCACCCACCCCATACATCGAACCCCGATTGAACACGGCGAAGCCTACACTTGCGCCATCAGGATCGGCGACCTCTCGGCCCTTCAAGCTCCCAAACCGGAGGAGTCCATGCACGCCAAGGTCCACTACTTCGGCAATCCCCTGCACGCCGCCATGATCGCCCTGCCGGCAGGCATGTACGTCGGCACCCTGGTCTTCGACCTCTTCTATCTGTTCGATAGCGACCCGGTCTGGTTCCGAATCGCGCAGTACATGCTGATGCTCGGCATCGTTGGCGCCCTCGCGGCCGCCATCCCCGGCGCCATCGACTACCTCTTCATACCCGCGCAGTGGCGCGCGAAGACCTGGGCCATGACCCACGCCCTGCTCAACCTGGGCGGCACAGCGCTGGCCATCGTCAGCGCCGTGATCCGCTGGGGCCCCGTCCCCGATAGCGGGTCGGGCGAGATGTGGGCTGCCCGCCTCCTGGCCTGGGCAGGCATCGCCATCGCCATGGGCGCCGCCTCGATCGGTGGGCACCTCGTCTACAAGCTCAACATTGGCGACGCCAACGCACCCCACAGCGATACCGCCAGCCTCACACCCGCCAGGACCGCCGGCGAGGATCCACGCGGCCACGACGTGGGCGCCGGCCAGCCGCGCTAACCGATGACGGACGGGGCAGGGCCCGGCCTGCGGCACACCGGAGAGGCGTTGGACGAGCGGCTGCGCCAGTTCATGGGGCGCTGGGGCGTGC
>WHTO01000208.1 GCA_009377665.1 Dehalococcoidia bacterium | reverse complement strand
GGTCAGCAAGGTTGTCGGCACGGTCAGCGAGCGCTTCTTCTTCCGGCGATCGGCGGGGCCGGGGTGGGCGCTGGTCGGGGACGCCGGACATCATAAGGACCCGCTTCTGGGGTGGGGCATCGGCGAGGCGCTTATGCAGGCGAAGCATCTTGCGGCTGCTGTCCGGGCCGGAGGCGAGGCGGCGCTGGAGCGTTACTGGCGACAGCGCGACGTCGACGCGCTGGCGCGGTTCCGGCTGGGCGAGGATCGCGGCGCGCAGGGGTCGATCAACCCCGTGTTCCCGGTCGTGATGCGGAAAATGGTGGGCGTGCCCGGTCTCCCTCAGCAGATGTCCCGTGAGACAGAGTGGGAACCGAACCCGTATGAGCTGCTGCCTGTTGGCAAGGTGGCACGCTGGACGCTGGGCGCGGCTGTGCGGGGCAGGCCGGGGTTGATCCTGGATTTCCTGCGCCAGGGCAGGCGGGCATCGGCGGTGCAGGGTGAGCTGAAGGAGCGCCGGAAGCTGTTGGAGGCGGTGGCATAGCCTGAGGCGGGTCGGCGGGTCCTTCTTCGCCTGGCGTTTGGACGGCCCAGGCCAGTCCTTGGAACTGGCCTGGGCCGTCGTGCTACGCTCCCGTGGCGCCTTCATGGGAGCGACCGGTCAGCGGCCACCTCCGGCGACGGGCTGCTCTACGGGCTTCTCGACGTTGTCGACGCGGATGGTGGGCAGGTAACGTACGAGCCAGCTTGGCGCCCACCAGTTGGCCTTGCCCATCAGCTCCATATCCGACGGGACGAGGACCATACGCACAATCGTGGCATCGATAAAGATCGCGGCGGCGAGGCCGAAGCCCATCAGCTTGAGGTCTCTACCCTCGCCCAGGACGAAGCTGCCGAAGACGCAGACCATGATCGCGGCGGCGGCGGTTATGACGCGGCCGGTCGCGGCCAGCCCGTCGGCGACGGCGCGGGCGTTGTCGCCGGTGCGGTCATACTCCTCGCGTATGCGGGTGAGGAGAAATACCTCGTAGTCCATCGAGAGTCCGAAGACAATGGCGAAGAGCATCATCGGCGCCCAGGCTTCGATCGGGCCCTCTTTGCCAACGCCGATCAGGCTTATTCCCCAGCCCCATTGGAAGACGGCAACCGTCAGCCCGAAGGCGGCGCCGATCGAGAGCAGATTCATGATGACAGCCTTGATCGGCACGACAATGCTGTGGAAGACGAGCAGGAGAAGGATGAACGATAGCGCCAACACCGCGGCGATGAACAGGGGAAGGCGCTCGCCGGTGAACTCGGCGAAATCGATCAAAAAGCCTGGCCCGCCGGTCGTCAGGACGTTGAGTGAGCTTGTCCCTTCAACCCCGGGTACTACGTCATCGCGGATGCGGTTGACAACCTTATCGGTTTCCGCGTCCTGGGGCGAAAACTGCGAATAAACGCTGATCAGAGCCAAACGATCGCTGACGGGTATTGGCTCGGTGACGGAGGCCACGCCTTCGGTCGATTCGAGCCTGCCGGCAAGCTCCTGGAGCTCGGCGTTGTCCGGCGACCCGTCCTCCGATTCGGCGACGACGATGATTGGTGCATTGGCGCCCGGTCCGAAGCCTTCAGCGATGAGGTCGTAGGCCTGGCGGCCGGTGGTGTCTTCAGGGAAGTTTCCCGTATCCCCGAAGCCGAGACGGATTGAGAAGACGGGAAGCGCCATTACCATCAGGACGGCGGCGCTGGCGATCATTGCCGGCCATGGGTGTGCCTGGATGAAGCGGCTCCAGCGGTACCAAAACGAGCGCTCGGCGTCACCGGCGCGTTCTTTCCGGTGGGGGAGGCCAAGCTTGTCGATGTTGTGACCGGCGAAGCCGAGGAGGGCGGGCAGCAGGGTGATCGCAGCGATCATCGTCAAAAGGACGGCGAGGACGGCGGCGATGCTGACGGCGCGGATGAAAGTCAGGTCCATCATGAACATGCCGAGGAGGGCTATGACCACGACGAGGCCGGCGAAGACAACGGCCCGTCCCGAGGTGTCGAGGCTGAGCACTACCGCCGGTTCCGGCTTGAGGCCAGCGTGGAGTGCGTTGCGGTAGCGGGTGACGATGAGCAGGGCGTAGTCGATGCCCACGCCAATACCGATCATGGCGGCGACCTGAGTGGTGAACTCGGGCATCTCGATGATCTGTGTTAGCAGGCCGATGATCGCTGCCCCGGTGCCGATGCCGAAGAGGGCGGTGATGATCGGCAGGCCCATGGCGATGAGCGAGCCGAAGGCCACGATGAGGATGATTATGGCGGCGGCTACACCGATGAACTCGCTCGAGAACACCGGTGCTTCGGCGAAGATGAATCCGCCCAGCTCTACGCGCAGCCCTTCGACCTGGACTTCCTCGCGGAGGTCGCGCACGATGTCCGCGTCGTCGGTATAGGCCTCAAAGTTGCGGTCGCCGAAATTCAGCTCGGCGTAGGCGATCCTCCCGTTGTCGGCGATCAGGTGGCTGTTGCCATCTTCATAGGGACTGACAACCTCGACGCCCTCGACCTCCGTGCGGATATCGGCAAACAGGCTCTCCATGGCCTCCCGGACAGCAGGGTCGTCGACTCCCTGCTCTGCCTCGAAGACGACCTGGCCCTGTTCGCCGGTGCGTTGGATTGACCCGCTGTCTTCTAGAAGGTCGACGGCTTCCTGGCTTTCACTGCCGGGCAGCCTTAACTCGGTCTTGAACTCGCCGGCGAAGGCGAAGGAAAGGGCGAGGGCGCTGACGAGGAGGAATATCCAGCCGCCGACGACGTAGCGACGCCGGCGATAGCAAAATTGTGCCAATCGCTTCAAAGTGCTTCTCCTTGAGGGGCGCGACTCAGCTTCCTGCTGATTTGAGGAGCGGGGTCGCGTTTGGGCCGGACGGGGTGATCCGGCGGTCGGGTTGAGGTGGGGCCGGCGGCAGGATTTGGGCTCTGTCCGGCCATAATATTTTCCAGCCTACGGACGTTGAGTGCGACGACTCATCGGCCGAAATGTGTATCTTTTCGCACAGTGTGACAAACGTCACACTCGCCCGATTTGGAGTCGATTGTCCCTGTCGTTGGAGCGCTAGTTGGTGTTGATCTCCACTTCGGCGACGTGGGGCCAGTAGAGGTCGGGGTAGAGGTAGGTTTCGCGGAGGGTGCCGTTGTTGACCCAGGTGACCACTACGCGCCCGGCGTCGGAGAACGAGCGCTGGAGCTTGCCGCCGTAGCAATAGCTGCCGTCGGCGGGATCGCCCTCGTGGAGGACGATCGGGTCTGAATAGGGGCCCCACGGCTCGTCGGCGACCTGCATGTGCACCTCGCAGGTCAGGGGTGGAATGTAAACGACGACCCAGCGCGCCACGCCATCCCACTCGACACGCTCAAGCGACATCTCGTCGGCGCCGTTGGGGAGGATCTGGGTGGCCTCGTCGAGGTCGGTGCTCCAGATGCCGTCCGACCAGTATTCGGTTGGCCCAAAGGGCGCGTCGGGGGCGGAGGGGCGGGCGAGTAAGCACTCCCTTGTCCAGCTTGCCGGGCCGTGGCGGCAGGAGATGACGTAGGGCTGACCGGTCGCGGGGTCGATCTCGATCGCCACCGCTTCGGCGTCGTCTTCGGGCGAAAGCAGGCGGCCTTCCTCGAGGAGGAAGAAGTCGAGCGTGTCGGGATTGGCGAGGGCGAGTCCGGTACCGAGTACTCGGAAGTCAAGGGGGTCCTCACTGGGGCCGCGGTCGATGCGGCGGTAGAGGACGACGACGCCGTATTCGCCAACCGCCACGGCAACGGGCCAGTGGGCATAGCGCTCGGGGTCATCGCCGGGACGCACGGGTATCAGCTTGCGCACCTCGCCCTCGGCATCGGTCAGATACGTCAGCTCGTCGCAGATGCCGGCGCCGGCGGGCAGCGTCGCCCCTGACGACGTGCGGTCTTCGCGGACCTGGCGGTTGCCGTCGTCATCCACGTGGCCCAGCCAGGTATCGCCGAAGACGAAGAGGACGCGGCCGCCGGGGAGCTCGACGCTATCGGCGACGTCGTGGCCGATGACTTCCTGGCTGTTGTTGCGACCGAGATCGCAGGTGTCGCGTGACTGGACGGTAGGGCCGGCGGGTTCTGTGGATTCCGCCGGGGCAGGCGCGACCTGTTCGAGTGTCAAGGGGT
>WHTO01000207.1 GCA_009377665.1 Dehalococcoidia bacterium | reverse complement strand
CGGAAAGCACAAAAGAATTGGAGCTGGCTCGTGCTGGCCGATGAACGTGTACAGCTTGCTGCCCGCCATGTGCGGCTCGATGCGCCGGTAGCCCGGGGAGCGCTGGTTGTCCAGGGGGAGCTCGCAGTCGACGATGTCGGGGATGATGTTGGTGCCCCACATGGCACGCCCGAGCTCAGGGGTGGCGTACGTCTCCAGCGAGGGGGTGAAGTAGTCGGGCTCCTCGTCGTACCGCTCGCGAAATGCAAACTCGTTCTCGAAAACGAAGGCTTCATTGTCGAAGATGTTGAACGCCATCGGCGCGGTGTTGCCTGCGATGAGCACGGCGCGGCTCGTCCCCGCGTTGATCAGCTGGAAATTCGTATTGAGGGGTATCCCGAACAGCGAGCCGGCGTGCCACTCAAACCGCTGCCACTTCTCGCTCCCAACCTGGGACAGCTCGGTGACGCCCTCACCCTCCACGACCCAGTAGTTCTCCTCGTAGAGGTGCCGCTGGGTGTTGAGGGCCGTTTCCGGCGGGATCTCGATGACTTGGAGGCCGAGCAGGTCGACAGCGTTGTCCAGCACGATGAAAGCGGCG
Source organism: Dehalococcoidia bacterium (assembly GCA_009377665.1). Classification (GTDB taxonomy): domain Bacteria; phylum Chloroflexota; class Dehalococcoidia; order WHTO01; family WHTO01; genus WHTO01. The sequence continues at coordinate 3,574 of WHTO01000207.1, read as the reverse complement.
TTGCCACCCAGGCGCTTCCACGGTGCGAGCTCGAGGTCGCGCACGTCAAGGACACCCGAGACCTCATGAATCGGTAGGCCCTGCTCCCTGATGAATCGCTCATATGGTGCTGGCGGCCTGCGCACCTCCATGCTTCCGGCGGCCTGGCCCACTTCGGGCTCTTGGAAGGTCTCGGCCTTCGCGTTCTCCTGCTGATGACTGGACACCGGGTGCTCCTTTACCATGGCCTGGTCCGGGCCTTTCGGCACGTGCTCACGGCCTTCACCACGGCAGGGGAAGGACGGGGGCAGGGACGCGGAAGTTGAACAGCCAGACAATCGCCTGGAGGAATACGGCCGTCACGAGACTCGCCAATAGCGCCGTGCGCCAACTGGCGGGGGCACGCTTCACGTAGGCGAGCATGAACAGAGTCAGCCCCAGCACCAGCCCGGCTAGCCAGGTCGCTACGAGGGCGGCAAGGAACCACAGCAGGTAGCGCGCCTCGGGCCAGGTGACAACGATCTTCTTGCGTTCGCGGCCACGGCGCCACTGGTGCAGGAGCATCCCCGCGCAGAAGATCAGTCCGGGGATCGTAGTGCCGATCGCCATCCACCGTGGGTTCCTCGGCCAGTCCAAGCCCAGGTACAGCGTGTAGGCGAAGACGGCCATCAGCAGGACTGCCAGCACCGTGTCCAGTGGGACTGCGCGGCCACGGGCTTCGGCCGCCGGCTCCGTACCCTCCGCCAGTGCTGCGGGAGCAGCGAGCGTGCCTCCCGGGCTCACCGCCGAACTGGCTCTCTCCGGCTGGCGCGCCGCTCGCGCGGCCCTGACCTCAGAGAGCACGCCGTAGACCAGACTTGCCACGACGCCCGCGCCGAGGAGCAGCACGCCGGGCCTGGTCAACCAGTCCAGCCCGTAGCTCTGGTTGGAGATGTGAAAGCGCTGCTCGACGATCGGCGCCAGTACGAACGCAAGGATCAGAGCCGGTCTCGACCACCCCGCCCGGTGGACAGCGCACCCGAGGATGCCAGCGAGGCCGACGACCACAAGGTCGAAGACGTGCCAGGTGGTCTGGTAGGCCGCGACCACCACCGCCGCAGTCACTGCCGGCGCGAGCAGGTGAGCGGGTGCCAGAGCCAGGCGGGCCATCAGCGGCAGCAGGCCGAAACCCGCCACCACAGCGACCACGTTCGCGACCACGATGACGGCGATCAAGAGATACATCAGCTCCGGGCGCTCGGTAACCAGCCTCGGCCCGGGGTTGAGCCCGTACATCGTCATCGCTACCAGTACGAAGACCATGGTCAGCCCGCCCGGCACACCGAAGATCAGCGTCGGGATCAGGCTCCCTCCCACCTTGGAGTTGTTCGCGCTCTCTGGGGCGATGACACCGCGGATGTCCCCGTCGCCGAACCTCTTGTTTCCCCGGGAGGTCTGCGCGGCATGCGCGTAGGCCAGCCAGTCCACGACGGAGGAACCGATGCCCGGCATCGCGCCGACGGCCACTCCTATGGAACTGCAGCGAACGACGAGGAACCAATGCCTCACGACGTCCCGGGCGCCGGTGAGCACGTCCGCCACGCCCGCCTTCAAGCTGGCCGACCCTTCCAGATAGCGGCCTCTGGCCGCGAGTTGCATCGCCTCGGGAATCGCGAACAGGCCGAGCGCGAGTGGGACGAGAGGGACGCCCTGCAGTAGGTACGCCTGGCCAAAGGTGCCACGGTAGATGCCGGACTGGGGATCCTGGCCGACCATGCCGAGCAGGACTCCGAAAAGGACGAGGATCAGCCCGGCGACTGGCGCCTTGCCGCTCAGGACCGCGACCATGGCGAGGCCGACCAGCGCGATCATGAGCATCTCCGGCGAGCCGACTGAGAGAACCAGTGTCGCAGCAACCGGTAGCGTCACGAGCAGCACGACCGCGCCGAACACGCCGCCCAGCAGCGAGCTCACGTAGGCCGCGCTCAGCGCCCGTACCGCCTCGCCCTTCTTCGCCAGCGCGTGGCCGTCAAGAACGGTGGCCTGCGAACCGGCGGTCCCTGGGACGCCCCAGAGCACTGCCGGTATCGTGTCGCCGGTAGTGACCGTCGAGGTCAAGCCCACAATGAGAACGAAGGCGATCGTCTCGTTGAGGTCGCCGATGAACGGCAGCAGCAATGCAAGCCCGACGACGCCTCCGAGTCCCGGGATCGCGCCGATGATCATCCCCGCCAGCGCGGCGAGGACGAGCCAGCCAATCGCGGACGTGGTGAAGAGCGTCCCCAGGACGTCAAGCACGTGTCATCTTCCGAGTGTCACCTGCCGTGCACTAGTCCTGTGCAACCGCCTGCTCCCAGCGTTCAATGATCTCTTCCGTCACCGTCTCGACGAGGTTCTGCAACTCCCCGGTGGCCGTTTCGGCGTTCACCGGGGAGCCGTCCGTATCGAGCACGTCGATCGCTTCTTGCCGGTATGCGTCCGATGTGACGGCGGCATTGAATCCCTCGTCCAGAGCACGCTTTGCCTCGTCCGGAATTCCCGCCGGGGAGACGACCATCTGCGACAATGTCGACTGGATTTGCACGTTGGCGTAGACGGCATCCCAGTCGGCGCCCTCCATTGGGACACCCACTGCCTCGTAGAGGTCCTTGATCGTCGGCATGTCCTCGACGCCGGCAGCCGGCACGATGTCGCCGTCCTCCGCGTTGCCGCACTGGATGAGGGGCTCCATCTCCCCCTCCTCGACGTACGGGAGTACTTGGTCAAGGTAGGCGGACACAGACAGGGCGCTGCCGTCGAGCTCTCCCGAGGCGACACCCAGTAGCGCCTCACTCGAGCCGGCGTAGCCCGCGATTGCCTGCATCGGCGCACCGATCATGTCGGCGAGGATGTTCTGGAGGATCGGCAGGCCGCCTGCTGCGTCCGTATAGCCCATCCTGGCGGCCTGCGGGGCGTCGGGCAGATCCGCCAGCGTCTCGATTCCGGCGGCCTCTTTGTAAGCTGTGCTGATGTAGTACATGCACGTGTCCGTGAAGGCGCCGTGCACGTTCATGGTTGCCAGGTCGTAGTCGTGGCCCTCCGCGCCTCTGATCCAGCGCAGCGGAATGCTCGGCGAGGTGATGCCGAGCGTCATGCCGTCCGGCTCACCGAGCGCGACCTCGTTCATACCAAGCGCACCCCCACCGCCGGTGACATTCTCCACGACGACTTGGGGTTCTCCGGGGATGTGCTGCTGGAGGTGCTCAGCAAGAAGCCGTGCCCTCAGATCCGTGCCGCCTCCAGCCGAGAACGGGACCAGCAAGGTGATCGTCTTCCCGTCGAAGTACGCTTCCGCTTCGGGATCTGAGTCTCCTCCATCCGCCTCTGCGGCGGCGTCTGGCGGCTCAGGGTCGCCCGAGGTGTCCTCCGCACCGCCGCATGCCGCGAGCACCAGGACAACAGCGGAGAGCGCGGCATATGTCAGCTTCTTGGCGCTACTGATCACGGCAACCACCTCTCGGATGATCTTGTAGGCATGGGCTGCGTATCTAGAGGCGCGCCGGGTGCGCCTCTTTGAGGGGCGGTAGTTCTGCTGTAATGCGGTGGATCAGGTTGTTGTTGGGCGTGTCTTGGTTGT
>WHTO01000206.1 GCA_009377665.1 Dehalococcoidia bacterium | reverse complement strand
TGATTCGTACAATCACACGTTCCGTCGGAGGCCCCTTTCATTCACCCGGGCTGTCACCAACCTCTGTGCTCAGTACAACTAGCGGCCGGTGGCACGGGTCGCGAGGCGCTCTTTCTTCTCGGCGTCCTCGTCACCCGGATAGAGCCGCTTCTTCAGCATCTCGCGCGGCGGCCAGATGTAAATGGAGGCCCAGCCGCAGGACTGCTCGCAAAGCCGGCAGCCGGTGCACTTCTTCTCGATGACCTCGGCGACACCGAAGAAGTCGCCGACCTTCTCGCCCGAGATGTTGAGCGTCAGGGCTTCGAAGGGGCAAACGTTGATACAAAGCTCGCAGCCGCTGCCGATGCAGTTGTCCTCAACTACTACGGCCAGGGGCCATTCCTTGCGCGGGAAGGTTCGACAGACGTCGCCGACGTCGTCAAGTATCGCCTCCGGAGGGCAAACGACCCCGCAGGCGCCGCAGTCGATGCAAAGGTTGGGGTCGATAACGTGAAGCTGGTCGCGGTCGCCGGTGATAGCGTTCGTTGGACAACGCTTCGTGCAGGCCGTGCAGCCTATGCAGGTCTCAATGATCGAGTAAGCCAACAACTACCTCCGTGGGCGCAACTCACCACCCACTCCTGAAATTGTAGGCGTTTCCGCCGTTCGTCTTTAGCGCGACGCCGACTGCAGGGCGGCCACTGATTCGCTGTGGTCCCGCTCCTGGCCACGATTTTCGGTGCGCTGCAGGTGGCGGACAACCCCATCGGGGCCGATAACCACCGTCAGTCGCTCAGCCACTCCGGCCTCCTCGCTCCAGGTCCCGTAGGCCCGCGCGACATCGCCGCTCATATCGGCCAGCAGCGAGTACGGAAGGTTCTCCTTCTCCTTGAAGGCGTGGTGCGTCCAGCGCGAGTCCCGGCTGATTCCATAGACACGCGCGCCTGCCGCCGCGAACTGCTCGTGGGCGCTGTCTCGCATCGAGCAATGCTCGGTCGTACAGAGGGGCGAAAAGTCGAGCGGATAGAACATCAGGACGACTGGCTCCCCCTTTAGCTCTGAAAGCGTGATCTTCTCGTTGTTTTCATCACGCAAGGTAAAATCCGGAGCCTGCTTCCCTACCTCGACGCTCAAATCCGCGGCCTCCTCGACTGTCGAGATCAGGCTAGCGCAAGTCAGTCATAGCTGACGAAGTCAGCGCGAGAGGAAAGCGTGGATGGCATCAGCGGTGGCACGGGCGTCGGCCAGCGCCGTGACCACCAGGTCGGCGCCGTTGACGTTGTCGCCGGCGGCAAAGATGTGCTGCCGGCTGGTCTGACCGGTCTTGCGGTCGACCACGATCAGCCCGTCCTTGTCGGTGCTCAACTGGGGCGTAGCTTCAAGGATCGCTTTCTCGGCCTTGTAGCCAATGGCGATAACCACGGTGTCGGCGTCGATCACGTGCTCAGAGTTCTCGACCGGCACCGGCCGCCGGCGACCGCTCTCGTCCGGCTCACCCAGCTCCATCCGAGTGCATAGGACGCCAGCCACCGCGCCATCCGGGCCGACAACGAAGCGCACCGGGACCGTTAGAAACTGGAAGATCACACCTTCGTCCCGGGCATGGACGCGCTCTTCCTCGCGGCCGCGCATCTCGGCTTCGGTCCGGCGGTAGACGCAAACGACCTCTCCGGCCCCCAGGCGCCGAGCGGTGCGTACGCAGTCCATGGACGTATCGCCGCCTCCAAATACGACCACCCGGCGGCCGACCTTAAGCGGCTGGCGGATCTCCTCCGGTAGCTCTTCGGGCGGCCGGTTGCCCCTGACGAGGAATTCCGTCGCCTCGTGAATGCCGGCCAGGTCCTCGCCCTCGATCCCCAGCTTCCCACCCACGGGGGCGCCCTGGCCGAGGAAAACCACGTCGTATCCCTCGGTGAACAACTGGTCGACCGTTATGTCCTCTCCTATCCTCGTGTTCTGCCTGAACTCGACGCCCAGACGGCGCAACTGGTCGATCTTGTCGTCGAGGATGGATTTGGACATCTTGAAGTTTGGGATGCCGTAGCGCAGGATGCCTCCCGGCTCCGGCCAGTTATCGAAGATGACAACGATATGCCCTTTCCCGGCCAGGGTTTCCGCGGCCTGTATCCCGGCTGGCCCGGCACCGATCACAGCCACCCTCTTTCCAGTCGAGGAGGGCAGGACGGGCAGCGGCAGGCCCTCTGTCCGCCGCTGGTGGTCGGCGGCAAAGAACTCAAGCTTGCCGATTGCAACCGGGCCCTTCTTCTTGCGCACCACGCAGGAGCCCTCGCAGAGGCTCTCCTGGGGACAGAGACGACCGCACATCTCGGGCAGGGCGCTGGTCTCGCGGAACTTGTTGGCGGCGCCGATGACGTCGCCCTTCTCGAGCAGCTTGAAGGCGCCGGGGATGTCGTTGTGCACCGGGCAGGCCTGTATGCAGGGGGCCTGGGAACACTGGATGCAGCGTTGTGCCTCGAGCATCGCCTCTTCAACCGTGAAGACCTGCACGACCTCTTCCCAGTTTCCGACGCGGGTCGTGGGGTCCTGTTTGCGCACCTTGACGGGGTCGATCTGAAACCTGGATTTGCGGTCGATGCTGGGCGGGATATCGGCTTCTAGCTGCAAGTGGCTTTTCCCGGGCATTCCTTGCGTAGCATGTAGGCCGAAGCCTATCAGCGGCTGTCAAGGCTCCAGTCAGCCATAGAAGAATTCGAATTGCTCCCAACCGATCAGCCGCCTACATCAATCGCAGCAACCCGCAAATGCTATGCGATAGTGGATTGACATGGCAGTACATGAGGCAGGGTCCGTGACCGCAACCACGCGCCGGCGGCTGCGGGCCGCGATGGTGATCGGCGCGGTGGTGGTGCTTCTTTACCTGCTGTGGCTTGCCCGCTTCTCGCTCATCCCCTTCCTGATTGCCTTGCTCTTTGCGTACCTGATAAGCCCCCTGGTCGAGATGCTCAGCCTCATCTGGCCCCTCAACAAGCTGAAGGCCTCGACGGCACGAGGGCTTTCGATCCTCCTGGTCTACGCCAGCGCGGCGGGGGTGCTCGCCCTCGCAGGAGTCTTCCTCGTGCCTCGTGCCATCGACGAGACGGCGGATCTCATCGACACCATGCCTGACCGCGTCAACCAGATAAGAGACACCTACGAGCGCAACATCCCCGAGGACGTGCGCGAACGCATCGCAAGCTACGGTGACGACGTCGAGGCAGCCCTCGGCGATTATGCGTCTGGAGCGGCGACCCGCAGCGCCAGCTTCGTCTTCGGCACCGTCTCTGCCCTGCTGGGGTACCTGCTGATCCCGTTCTGGTTGTTTTATTTCCTGAAGGACCGGGATGAGAATGCCCGCTCCTTTTACCGGAACTTCTCAGAACCGTTCGCCACGGACGCCCGCAATTGCGTGGGCCTGGTCAATCGCGTGGCGGGCAACTACGTCCGAGCCAGGCTCATCGAGGCGGCGTTCATCGGCATAACGGTGACCATCGGGCTCTACGCGCTTGGGGTTGAGTTCTACCTCCCCCTTGGCATCATCGCCGGGCTGTTCGAGCTGATCCCCTTCGCGGGACCCATTCTCGGCGTCATCCCCGCCCTCGTCGTCGCCGCCACCACGGGCGACCTGCAGACGGTCATCTTCGTGGCGATCCTCTTTTTCGCGCTGCAACAGATCCAACAGGCTGTCGTCGTGCCCAACGTGGAGGGCCGGGCAGTCGAGATGCACCCCGCGCTTGTGATCTTCGTGGTCGTCATCGCCGGCGGACTCGCGGGGTTCTGGGGCGTCCTGCTGGGCGTCCCCCTGACCGCCATCGTGCGTGACCTGTTCAAGTACGTGTATCGGAGGCTCGACACGCGCGACCCCGACGAGGTCATGGCGAGCATCATTGGCGCCGGCGCTGAGGAGCCGCCCAACCAGGCAACGCCCAGCGAACTCAGGGCGGAGGCCGCGTCAAGCGCCCACGGCGAAGACGTCCCCGACCTCTCCGAGCTACGCGCCGAGATGGCATCCGATGAGGACGTAGACAGGCTCCACGAGGAAGCGCAAACGACGGAAAGCGGGCCGCCGCTCAGTCCGAGGGCGCGAAGGCAGGCCGACAACGAGGCTCCGAAGACAGGACGAGCTCAGTCAGGGTCTAGCCGCCAGTAGTGCAGCCACGGACCGTCCGGGGCGCAATCCTCGGCGGCGGTCAGGCCGATGGCGACAATCCTCTCGCTTGCCACGAGCAGGAAGGCCTTCTGAGCCGA
>WHTO01000027.1 GCA_009377665.1 Dehalococcoidia bacterium | reverse complement strand
AGCTCGAACTGCTCTTCAACGAGCTGAACCCGATGGAACTGCGGCTGGAGATCGACCGCAAGGCGCGAAGGCTCTGGGCGCTGCGGGAGAAGTCAACGGAAGGAAGTTCTGGTAACCATGGCTATGAAGCAGCAGCAAGGCTTGGGTAACACTTAATTATGAGGCGCTACGGCTGTGTCGGCAACGGCCATTCCGGGGGATAATCATCTGGTGCACGTGAGCGGTCGCCCTTGCTGAAGCAGTCTCTGCGCCGAAGCGGCCTGCGCGCCCTGGTCGGCCTGCGCCGTCGTGGACGCGACGTCACCCGCAACGGCGAAGTCGTCGCACCCGCTCTCCACGACGAAGCCGAGATATTCGTCGACCGCTGGGGCATCCCCCACGTCTACGCGCGCAACCTCCATGACCTCTTCTTCCTCAACGGCTACGTCCACGCCTGGGATCGCCTCTGGCAGATGGACTTCATGCGCCGCGCTGCCTGCGGCACCCTGGCCGAGCTCCTCGGACCCGACGCGCTGGTTACGGACCGTTTTGCCCGCCGCGTCGGCTTCGCACGTCGTGCCTCGGCCGAGGGCATAACCGGGGACTCGAAAATCGTCCTCGACGCCTACGTCGCGGGCATCAACTGGTACATCGACTCGACATCGCGCCCGCCGATCGAGTTCGCCGGCCTCGGGCAGCCGCCGACGCACTGGCAGAGCCGGGACGTGCTGGCGCTCAGCGGCCTCCTCTCCTTCATGCTCACGCCCAACTGGGACCTCGAGGTGATCAGGGCGCGCTTGCTGGGCCAGGGCGTATCGGCCGATGACCTCGCCGCCATGGAAGGCCTGCCGGCGGGACACTACGAGGGCCCGGGTATGGGGGAGGGGTTCAGCCTTCACGAAGTGGTCGCGACGGAGTTCAAGAGGCTGTTCGACCTGGGCGGGGGATTCGGCGCAAGCAATGCCTGGGCGCTCGCGGGCGCTCGCACGGCCAGCGGCAAGCCAATCCTCGGCGGCGACCCGCATCTGCGCGTGGGGATGCCCAACATCTGGCACCAGGTCCATTTGTCGGCCGGTGATGTCGATGTCATCGGAGCCGCCATCCCGGGCACCCCCGGCGTGCTGATCGGACACAACCGCAGCATTGCCTGGTCGGTGACTGCGGGGTGCGTAGACTGCACCGACATCTTCATCGAGGAAGGCGGTCCGGGAGAGACAGTCCGCGAAGAGATCCTGGTCAAGGGACAGGCCGCGAACGTCGAGGAGGTCTACGTCGGCCGCAATGGCCCGGATATCGCTCCTGCTATCGGCATCGAAGGCCAGCGCTGGTGCCTGCGCTGCGAGGTCCCGGGCGGCCCGGAGCCGTTCGCTCCGCTTCTATCCATCCTTCGCTCCGACAACTGGTACGAATTCAGGGAGGCACTCCGCGGATGGCGGGCGCCCGTCCTCAACTTTGTCTGCGCCGATGCCGACGGTAACATCGGCCACCAGGTGGCGGGCCTGGTCCCCGGGCGGGGACAGGGCCTGGGCCTCCTCCCAACCACCGTTGGCGACGAAGGGGGCTGGTCCGGGTCGATACCGTTCGACGAGCTGCCGATGTCCGCCAACCCCGACTGCGGGTACGTCATCAGCGCCAACAACGCGCCCGGCGCCGACTACCCGTACTGGCTTGGAGTGGACTTCGCGGAAGGTTACCGTGCAGGACGCATTCGCGAGCTAGTCGAGGCAAAGGAGAAGCACAGTCCACTCGATGTCTCACGGATGCAACTCGATGTAGAGTCGCCCGCTGCCTGTGAGGTCAGGAGGGCCCTGCTGGACTTTCATCCTTCCGACGCCGGTGCTGAACGCTTGCTGGCGATGATCAAGGCCTGGGACTGCCGTCTCACCGCGGACAGCGCCGCCGCCTGCGCCTACACGGCCTTCATGCGCGAGTTTTCCCGCAGGATTGGCACGGCCCGGCTGGGCGCCGGGGCGGAGTTCTGGATGGGAAAGCCGGTCAACCCGCTGGCGCGGGAGAACGGCTGGCTCTTTCGGCACGGAGCAGTGGTTGTGCAGGCCCTGAGTGAGCGCCCTGATGGCCTCTTCGACGACCGGGAAGCCGAGATAGCAGGGGCGCTCGGAGATGCGTTCAAGGCCCTGGAGAGGACCCTGGGCCCCGATCCGGACGCCTGGCGCTATGGATCGTTGCATCCAATCCATCTGCGCCACGTTGCGAGCAGCCCCCAGAACTCGGCGCTCCTTGATCGCGGGCCGTACGACGGCCGGGGGGACTCGCAATGTATAAGCGCCGTGGGCTACGCCGCCGATGGCGACTTCGAGGCCTATCACCTGCCGGGCTTCCGCCAGGTCTGCGATCTCGGCGACCTGTCGCAGGGGTTTGCAGTAATGCCGGGGGGGCAAAGCGGTGACCCGCTGGTTGGTCACTACAACGACCTGACGCCGCTCTGGCACGCCGGGCGCATGCACCGTCAGTACTTTGTCCGCACCGATGTCGTGCGCCACGCCGAGTCGACGCTGCGCCTCTTGCCCGGGCGTCGCTGAGACAGGGAGAGCCGCTACCGGCGGTCGCTGATCGTGATAGTCATCAGGTCATGCGCGAGTCGCAGCGGCCCGTCGAAGACGCTGGACGCCTCCTCGAGGAGGTCGCCCGCGTACTTTGATTCGCGGTCGATGTGGGTAAGCACCAGGCGTCGCGCGCCGGCGTCGCGAGCGGCGCAAGCCGCGTCACGGGCGCTCGAATGGCCCGTCATCTTTAGCCATTCCTTCATGTCTTCGGTGGCTGCTGCTTCGTGCACCAGCAGGTCGCAACCCTCAGAGGCAGCGATCAACCGTTCACAGAAGCGCGTGTCGCCGCTGAAGGCGGCGGAATTGCCGTTGTCGCGGGCGACGTAACCAAGGCAAGGGACGGTGTGGTCGACGGCTACCGCCTCCACCCGTGTCTTGCCGGCCACGTGGAAAACCTCGCCCGAATCCATGATGTCCCAGGCCAGGCGCTCGCCCATCCACTGCTCGACACCCGGCAACTCGTCGTACATAGAGCAGCGCACAGCGTCCAGCGTTTCGCGCGCCCCGTGGACGGTGAGGGAAGGGCTGCCGCATTCCATCAGTGCCAGCATGAGGGGCGGCAAGCCGCCGGCGTGGTCGAAGTGAGAGTGACTCAGGAAGACGTGGCGGATCGTCGAGTTGTCGACGCCGGCCGCGCAGAGCTGGCGCAGTATGCCGGTCCCGCTCGATACGTCGAAGAGTAGGGTCTGTTGTTCGGCCTCAACCGCCACGGAACACTGCTCCCGGTCGGGATTGGCGGCGGCCCCCGTGCCGAGGAACGTTACTCGCATTTGTGAGCCAAAGATACACAATTAGTCAATCCGCCAGCTCCCCCTTTGCGATTGGATTGAGCATATTGTGAGAGTCGGCGGTGGCAAACCGCCGCTTAACAACGCGGCGTCGTGAGGAAAATCACGCTGCGCGGGCAGCGGACGCCCGTTGGCGCCAGGGCCACACCGAAGGCACGACAGGCAACCGCCGCATCTATCCTGTCGTAGTCGCGTTCCTAGACTCGGAGGCAAGTTGACGATTTTTGGCAAGACGACTGACAGATTCCTTCTAACCACCATGGGCGCTGCAGCCTTCCTCCTCGTGGCCGCCGCCTGCGGCGGCGATGACGATGATGACACCGACGGCGAATCTGTTACGAGTACCGAAGAGGAATCGCCAACCGAAACGGCGACGGCCACGCCTGGCGAGACCGCCGCTGCTACCGAAACCGCCACAGCGGATCCCGATGACTCCGCCGAGGTGACCCCAGAGGCCACCGGAACCGCAGAGGGTGCCGAGGACGGCGACACAAGCGATGGCCCACTTGATTTCTCGCCGTCGGATGGCGGTGAGTATATCGAGGTCGTTGCCGCCCTGGGTGGGGAGATCAACGAGGAATTCCCCGAATGCCAGGCGGCGACCGGGCTCGATCCGGCGACGTTCGATCCGTCCACGATCGCGATCCCCGATGAGTGTGATGGAGCCCTTGAGCAGTTCCGTGGCGAGCTGGAAAGCCTCACACCACCGGCTGTCTGCGAGACCCTGCACCAGATCTACCTCGACCTGCTCGACGCCCTGGCTGAAGGCGATGCAAGCGAGTTCCAGGAGATCTTCGGCGACCAGAGCACCGACAGCTCAACGGCGTTCGTCGATTCAGCCATCGAGTGCGTGGGCGCGGGTGCCTGACGGGCCACGCCTTTTGGCATGACAGAATCCCTTCCGCTCGCCGGCCGGCACGCGGCGGTCGTGGGAGCCGTTGACGCTCTTGCTCGCGCTGTGGCCGTAGCACTGGCGGAGGCGGGCGCCCTTGTTTCGACGACAACCCTGAGCGCGGATGAGCAGCAGCTCTTCTACGCCAACTCAATCCTGAACGAGGCATGGGCCCTGGGTCGCGCTGGCGCCGCCATCACCATCGAGGGCACAAGCGTCCAGGGCCTCGCCGACGCCCTGGATTCGTTGGAGCGCCAGTCCGGCAAGCTGGACATCATCGTCCTGATGCCGGGTACCCCGGTCGGCGAGTTGGACGAGCCGCTGGGGTCGCGTGCTGACGCCAGGCTGGTTCGCGTCAGGCAGGCGCCCGCTGGCTACGCGGTAGGCCTCGTCCCCTCACCCGAAGAAACGTTGTCGAGCGCAGAGACGCTTCCCGCAGCCGTTCTCGCCGTCGCTCAGTAGCGCGATCGCATCGTAGGCGATCGCGGTCCGCCGCCAGCAGGCCGCGGTATCAGGCGGGTGAGAGCCGGCGGTGCTCGACCATGAGGCAGCGGTCCTGCACCACCTTGATGCCTGCCGCCGCCAGCTTGTCGGCGACTGCGTCGCTGCGGATTCCGCTCTGCATCCAGACGTACCTGGGCTTCGCCCGGAGGATCTCATCGAGGTGTCCGGGTACGTCCTCGCTGCGGCGGAATACGGTGACCATGTCGATCGGTCCGGGTAGGTCGTCGAGGCTGTCCAGGGCGGGCTTGCCGAAGACAGTCGCGAGCACCGGATTCACCGGTGTGACATCGTAACCAGCGTCCTCCATGTACTGGGGCACGTACGCGGCGGCGCCGTGCTCGCGCATTCCGATAACTGCGATAGTCCTCGTCTGCTCCAGGGCTTCGGCGATGGTCTTTCTGTCGTCTGTCATAGCACCTTCATCATCCCGGTGCCATGTCACAGCGGTGTTGGCAGGAGAGACGCGGTCATAGCAAAGGCGTTATCCCGGTCGTGATGTTGGATGTCCGCGCCCCCCGGAGGTTTCGGCCTCGGGCGGATCGGCCATCGCCGGCCTCCAGCGCAGAACCGGGCGCCGCGCGGCCGTTGCCTCGTCCAGGCGCCGCACGGGCGAATTGTGCGGCGCGTTCTTGACGACTTCCGGCGACTCCTTCGCTTCCCGCGCGATCTCCAGCATGGCGTCGCAGAAGGCGTCGAGGTTCTCGAGGCTCTCCGATTCCGTGGGCTCGATCATCAGCGCCTCGTCGACGATCAGCGGGAAGTACACCGTGGGCGGGTGAAACCCGTAGTCGATTAGACGCTTGGCGATATCGAGCGTGCGTACGCCGTGGGCTCGCTGATTCGAGCCCGAGAAAACAACCTCATGCAGGCACGGACGGTCGTATGGCAGCCGATATGCCTCGCGTAACCGCTCCTTGATGTAATTGGCGTTCAGGACGGCTGTCTCGCTGACCTCGCGCAACCCCTCGAGTCCAAGTGCCCGGATGTAGGCGTAGGCGCGGACAAGGACGCCGAAGTTGCCGTGGAAGAGCCCGACCTTGCCTATGGAGTGCTCGGGCGCCATCAGTCTGAACACGCCGTGTGGATTCCGTGCTGCCACAGGCGTCGGCAGGAAGGGTTCCAGGGGTTCCTTGACGGCTATTGGCCCGGCCCCCGGTCCGCCACCGCCGTGCGGCGTGCTCATGGTCTTGTGCAGGTTCATATGCACGACATCGAAACCCAGGTCGCCGAAACGCGCGCGTCCGACGATGGCGTTCATGTTGGCGCCATCGCCGTACATCACGGCTCCCGAGGCGTGGACCATCTCAGCGATGCGGGCTATCCCCGGTTCGAACAGCCCGAGCGTGTTGGGCATCGTGATCATCAGCGCGGCCACGTCGTCGTCAAGCTGTGATGCGAGGTCGTTGAGGTCGAGGTTGCCGTCGGCGCCGGTACGAATGCTGCCCACGGAGAACCCGCACATCGCCGCCGTCGCCGGATTCGTGCCGTGCGCTGAGTCGGGCACGAGGATGCGGTGCCGATCTTCCCCGCGATCTCGGAGATACGCCTTGACCGTGAGGATGCCCGCCAGCTCGCCGTGGGCTCCTGCCGCCGGCGCCAGGCAGACGGCGTCCATGCCGGTGAGCTCGGCCAGGCAACCCTGGAGCTCGTACAGCAGCTCCAGCGCGCCCTGCGTGGTCGATTCATCCTGGAGCGGGTGCACGCGGGCGAAGCCGGGCAGCGCGGCGACGTCGTCGTTGATCTTCGGGTTGTACTTCATCGTGCAGCTGCCGAGCGGGTAGAAGCCACTGTCGATCGAGTAGTTCAAGGTGCTGAGCGCGGTAAAGTAGCGCACTACGTCGACCTGCGACATCTCGGGCAGCGTGAGATCGCGGCGGAGCTGATCGACTGGGAGCTCGGCCTCGGGCACATCCAGGTCCGGCAGGATGCAGCCAACGCGACCCGGCCGGCTGAGATCGAAGCTCAGCGACTCGCCGATGTTGCGCTGGCTGACACCCACGCTACGCGGGCCCGGCCCGTCGGCAGCGGGCGCCGTCACGGCGCGGCCTCCGCCAGCGCGTCCACCAGCCTGTCGATCTCTTCGCGGCTGTTCATCTCCGTCACGCAGACCAGCAGACCCCTGTCTATCACATCGCTGACATCAAGGCCGGCGGTGATGCCCTGTTCGCGCAGATGTTCACCCAGGCGGTCGACAGGCATCGGGCAGCGCACCACGAACTCGTGGAAGAAGGTACCGGCAAGGGGCAGGCTGTAACCCGGCGTATCGGCGATGCGCTGCGCGGCGTAGTGGGCCTTGTGGTAACAGAGCTCGGACACCCGGCGCAGGCCCTGCTTTCCCATAACCGTGACGTAGACCGTGGCTGCCAACGCGACGAGCTGTTGACTGGTGCAGATGTTCGACGTGGCGTGCTCGCGGCGGATGTGCTGCTCGCGCGTCTGCAGCGTCAGCACGTAGGCTATGCGGCCGTCGCTGTCGGCGGTGCGGCCAACGATCCGACCGGGCATGCGTCGGATCAACTCCTGGCGGCACGCGAACAGGCCGACGTAGGGGCCTCCGAACGAGGGCGAAATGCCGAGCGACTGACCCTCGCCGACAACAATACTCGCGCCGTACTCCGAGGGCGCTCGCAGCAGCGCCAGTGAGATTGGATCTGCCGACACGACGAGGAGCGCCCCGGCCGCACTTGCCGCTTTAGATAGGTGGTCGACAGATTCGATGTAGCCGAAGAAGTTCGGGTTTTGGATGGCCAGGCAGGCGTGCTCCCTGGTCAGCGCCAGCGCGCCTGGCTCGAAGACGTCGACCGCGAGGTCCCGTCCCAGCGCGTAGGTCCGCACCACCGACTGAGCGGACGGATGAAGCGTCGAGAGCAGCGCGATACGCGATCTGCCCGTCACGCCGGCGGCCATCAGGCAGGCCTCGGCGAGGGCGCTTGCCCCGTCGTACACCCCCGTGTTGGCGACGTCCATGCCGGTCAGCTCGCAGACCATCGATTGGAACTCGAACGCGGTCTGCAGCGTGCCCTGGCTGATCTCCGGCTGGTATGGGGTGTAGGCGGTCTTGAACTCGCCTCGGTTGATGATGTGAGAGACCACGCTCGGCGAGTAGTGACGGTAGGCTCCGGCGCCGAGGAAGCTGATCGGTTTCTCGGGGAAGACGTTCTCCCAGGCTAGCCGTGAGAGCTCGGCCAACAGCTCCTGCTCGGAGAGCTGCGGCGGCAGCGCTATCGCCGGATCGCGATATGCCGCTGGTATCTCTTCGAACAGCTCGTCAGCCGACTCAATCCCGAGCCGGTCGAGGATTGTCTTTCGGTCCTCGTCTGTGTTGGGTATGTAAGGGTGCGTCACGCCCCTTACTGGCTCCCGGCTGTGAGCCCGCCGTATTCTTCGGCGCCCATCAATGTCTCAGCCTCGGCTCCGTCCAGGAGCTTCACCTTGATCAGCCAGCCCTCACCGTAGGGGTCTCCGTTGACCAGCTCTGGAGCGTCCATCGCTGACTGGTTCCGTTCCATGACCTCGGCGGTGACGGGTGAGTAGAGGTCGGAAACCGCCTTCACCGACTCGATCTCGCCGAACTTGGCGAACTGCTCGAGCTTCGTGCCCTCGGCCGGCAGCTCGAGGTAGACGATATCGCCAAGCTCGTCCTGCGCGAAGTCCGTGATACCGATGAACGCGAGGTCGCCTTCGAGGCGCAGCCACTCGTGTTCCTTCGTGTACTTCAGGTCAGCGGGAGTCTCCAAGCATGGCCTCCTGGGAATGGCTGGGGAAAGCTAGCAAGATTCTACAGGAGCCTTGTTGCTGCGGCAGGCGAGACCCTTCACCGTATTCCGCGCGGCCGATCTTCCAGGCTCGGGCACGCCCCGTTCTCCTGCGCCGAGAGTGGTCTGATCGCTGTTGATAGCATGAGAGGGAGACGGAAGGAAGTGCATCCCGCTGTCTCTCGCAGTCGCAGTCAGCCGTCCGTGCTGCGTGTCCTCCTCGGCGAACCCCCACCCCGCGCATTTAAGACCCCGCGACTGCTGTCTCGGCAGAAAGGGAGGCAACATGACAAGTCCCAAGGGCACGGCGCCAGACGACGCCAGGAAAGACAACGAAGCGCCCCCCGAAGACCCGGGCGACCTTCAGCCGACCAGACATCCGGGTCGTCCGGAACGGCAGGGCGACTACGGACGCACAGGCCAGACCGGCAACCCCTTCCAGACCGACCGCCCTGGGCAGGAGGGGCACGAATACAACCGCTAGAAGGAGCAGAACATGCGCGCAATGGTTGACGCTGCCGAGATGCTCTCGGGGCTGGCTCGAACGGAGGAGGTGGAAGGAGCGCTTGTGCTGAGTGTCTACCTGGACCTGCGGCCGCAGGAGACAGGCGGACGCCCCGCCCTGCGCTCCGGCGAGATTGTCCTTCGCGATCGACTGCGTGAAATCGAGAGGACCCTGGGTCATCGCGGTCCCGCCATCGAGTCGTTCAAGCAGGACGCAGGGCGGCTCCAGCAGTACCTGGCCGGCGAGGTCGCTCCATCCACGCAGGGCCTCGCCGCCTTCGCCTGCTCGGCGACCGGGTTGTTCGACGTCATCGAAACCGGCGTGGCCTTCGACAACCAGGTCTCGGCAGGCCGGACCGCCCGCCTATATCAGCTGGCGCGACTGGTCGACGAATATGAGACGGCTGTAACAGCGCTGGTCGATACGAACTCCGCCCGCCTTTTCGTCACGCGCCTCGGTCAACTGGAGGAGCGTGGAGGCATCGACGACGACCCCGTCCACTACCAGAAGCGGTCCACCGGCGGGTGGTCGGAGGCGCGATACCAGCGGCACATTGAGAAGCACCAGAGCGACTTCCTTCAGGCGATAGCAGCCGAGGTCGCTGAGCTTGTTAACCGCGAAGGGGCCACGCGACTAGTGCTCGTTGGTAACGAGGTGGCAATCCCCCGCCTCAGGGGATTTCTGCCCTCCTCGTTGAGCGCAGCTGTCGAGGAGAGGAGGCTCGACATGCGTGCTGACCGCAACGAGGTCCAGCAGGAGGTCGACCCCATCCTGCGCCGACTGGAGGAGGAAGACTCCCGCGCCGCCGCGGATCGCCTGGTCGCGGCCGTACAGTCCGGTGATTTAGGGGCCAGCGGCGTGGAACATGTCCGCTCGGCGCTGGAGCGGGGCCAGGTGGATGTGCTGGTCCTTGAGGACAGCCCTGAGCTGGACAAGTCCGCTCGCAACGAACTTGCGCGGCTAGCCGCTCAGACCTCCGCAACCGTCGAGGTCGTCGAGGGCCACGACGGATTGACCGCCCTCGGTGGCGTAGGGGCCCTGCTCAGGTACAACCTGTGAGCCCGGCGACGATAGCACTGTCCTGGGACGGCCAACGGTTTATGTGGCTCAGATGCCAGGCGGACGGCCGGGCAAGGTCAATCACCAACCAAGAGAGTGGCGCATCCGCATCCGGGCGGAGCCGACTACCACGCGGCGATAACCGAACGTTAACCGCCCGACAAACCCTCGTTAACACCCCGACTACCCCGCAGGCATAGATTGAACTTGCCGGACAAGCGGCGACGCGAAAGCGAAGCCGAGGCGAGCGGTACGACCCCTCCGGTCCCACGGACCCGATGTTTGTGCCCCCACAACGTACCGCTCGGCAACACAAGCGCCCCTCCGTATGCCAGCACGGAGGGGCGCGCTCCGTTTCAGAGGTCCGCGACGAAGAAGGTGCAGTCCCCCCGGACGGTCGCCGACTCCTGGTGCCTGGCCATCACGTTCGTCACGGCGCCGCTCTCGACATCGCGGCGCAGCCGCTCGAAGCCGGCTTCCAGCCGCGAGGGTTCGATGTTGCGGAAGACTCTGATCCCGCGCTGTACATTCGGGTCCAGGTAGAGCTCGGGCGCGTGCGCGCCCACGAACAGCGCAGCGTCCTCGGGTGTCGTGTAGGAGAAGGGCTGAGTCTCGACACGCGCGAATCCCGCGCTCCTCAAGCCCTTGATGGACTCCTCGAGGCCGGGTCTCCGCGAAGGCAGGGCGTCCGGTCCGTCGAGCAGATATTCCCAGAGCCACAGGTTCATGTATTGCTCCTGCGTCCCATAGAAGACGACCAGCCGTCCGCCTGCGCCGAGCACCCGGACGCTCTCGTCCAGCGCGAGCTGCCAGTTCGGGACGTGGTGCAGGACGAGTACCGAGAACACGCCCGAGAAAGCCCCGACACCGAAAGGCAGGCCCTGCGCGTCCCCCAGCACGAGTTGCCCGGCGCCCAGCTTGCGTACGGCCTGTCCCAGCATCCCGGGCGAGGCGTCGACGCCGACGACCTCGTGGCCCAGCGTGCCCATCTCGCGGCCGTAGTTGCCGGTGCCGCAACCCAGGTCGAGGAGCGGCCCATCGCGACCCTCGAAGAGCTGCCCGAGCGTCGCCGCCAGCGCCGGGTTGGCCCGGCGCGACTCGTCGTAGGAGGCGGCGATAGCGTCGAAGTCGGTGCTCGCCCTTCGCACCGACATCTCAGGTCGCCGTTTTGCGATTCAGGACGAAGACGTTGACCTGGTCGAGCGGCCGCACCAGCATCTCGTCGATGTTGACGTGCGGCGGCCTGGTCACGGCGAAGGTGATGCACTCGGCTATGTCTTCGCTCGTCAGGATCGTCAAACCCTCGTAGAGCTTCCGCGCTTTCTCCTCGTCGCCGAGCCGCACAAGCGCGAACTCGCTCTGCACCATCCCCGGGGCGACCTCGGTGATCCTGATCGGCTTGCCGAGCAGCTCGAGACGGAGAGTCCTGTCGATAGCCCTCACGGCGTGCTTCGCCGACGTGTATCCCGACCCACCCGCGTAGACCTCTGTCGAAGCCACCGACGCCACGTTGACGATGTGCCCGTTGCCGGAAGCTTCGAGCTTTGGCAGGAACGCCCGGGTCACGCGCATCAGCCCCAGCACGTTCGTCTCCCACATCGTGCGCCAGTTGTCTTCGTCGAACGCGGCCACCGGTTCAACTCCGTGCGCGCCGCCCGCGTTGTTGACCAGGACATCGGCCTCGGGCACGCTCTCTGCGAAGCGCTGGACGCTGTCCTCACTCGTGACGTCGAGCTCAAAGGCCCGGCCGCCGATCTCCCTGGCGAGGCTGTCGATCCGGTCAACGCGCCGGGCTCCGGCGACGACGTCAAACCCGGCGGCCGCCAGCGAGCGGGCCGTCGCCTCGCCGATCCCGCTGCTTGCTCCTGTGACGATTGCTGTTCTCATGCGACTGTTCATTTCAGACACAAGATTACGACCGCGCGGCGGCGCGTGCCTAATACCAGAAGGACACGATGTGCGGAGCGCTCGGCGCCTCGTATGGGCCGAAGGCCATCAGGTTACCCATCTTGACGACGGTCGAGCCCGCCCTGATCGCCGCATTCAGCAATCCGTCGTGCCGCATCGGTAGCATCCACTGCACCGGCGCCCCCTTGAGGGCCGCCTGCCCAGCGACAATAGTGACCAGCGTCTCGTTGTCGTCGGCAAACCCGAACTCGGCTTTCGAGAGTGAATAGCCGGCGACGAAGCCGGCGATCTGATCGCCCTTTTCGATCAGCAACGACCGGCGGTACCTCTGCGCGAGGTGGATCTCACCCGAGCGGTCAAAGCCGACCCGTTCGCGATAGAGACGGCACAATTCGGCGAGGTCCTCGTCGTCAGCCTCGCGGATCGCCAGCGCCGCCGTTGCTGGAGGGGTTGCGACTATCGCCAGCGGCTCAACGACCTGGAACCCCAGCGAGGCATAGAGGCCGAGCGAGCCCACGTTGAAGGCATCCTGCATCAGCCTCACCCGCGTGTGGCCGTGCTTAACCGCTGCGTCGAGGCAGGCCTGCATGAGGATCCTGCCCGTTCCCTGGCCCTGCGCTGACAGGTCGACGGCAACCGGTCCTATCCCGGCGACCTCATCGATCATCGACAGATAGGCCACCCCCTCCAGCGCTCGGCGGCGGACGGCAAAACCGAGCACTGGCTCCTGTGAGGTGAGCCAGCGGGCGGAGGCGCGGGCCTCGTGGATGCTCTTGAACTCGGGCGGGAAGCCGTGGCGGTCCGCGATGTCCTTGAACGCCTCAAAAGCGAGGCGCCCGGCTTCGTCACAGTCCTGGGCACTGACGCGATCGACTTGGATCACGCTGGAAGAATCTCCCGCCCGCGTGTCCCCGTCAATCGCGGGACGCCGCCTTCGGTACCACCGGCCGCTGGCGGCCGATGCGGTGCTTCTCGGCCGTCAGGATGGCGCGGACCGTCGCCACCGCTTCGTCAAGGGAGTCTTCGCGGTTGACGACGAGATAATCGAATTCGCCGACGCGCCCGATCTCGCCGGTCGCGTCAGCCAGGCGCTGCTCCATGCCGTCATCCGCCCCGCGCCGCGCGATCCGATCCCGCAGTTCGTCGGGTGTCTCAGGGCTGATGAAGATGCTGACCGCTTCGGGAATTAGTTGCCGGATAGTTGCCGCGCCCTGGACATCGACACGTAGTATCACGTCTCGCCCCGAGGCCAGCGCGTCCTCAACCTGCTCTCTCAAGACACCCTTGTAGTCCCCGTGAACGACCGCGTATTCGAGGAGGTCGCCTCTCCTGATCAGGTCCTCGAATTGTTCCTTGCTGAAGAAGTGATAGTCGCGGCCCTCGACTTCACCCGGACGCGGCTCCCGCGACGTGGCGTTGACCAGCCATTCGAAGGGCAGACCCTCCGCGATGAGACTGGTCAGGAGCGTGTCCTTACCTACGCCCGAAGGCCCGGAGACGATCGCCAGCAGCGGTGTAGGCTTCGGGTCGATTGCAGTCATCGGGCAGCCGACTGCGGCGCGCCCGATGCCAGGGCGTCGATCTCCCCCCAGAAGCCGGGGTAGGAGATCGCCGCGGTTTCCGCGCCCTCGACCATCGTTTCGCCCGTTGCCACCAGCCCCGCGATCGCGGCCAGGAAGGCCATGCGGTGGTCGGACCCCGCCGTGACAGAAGCTCCCGAGAGTGGGGTGGGCCCGTCGATCACCCAGCCGTCGTTGGTAACCTCGATCGAAGCACCCATCGCCCCCAGGATCGCCGCCGTGCCGGCCAGGCGGTCAGACTCCTTAACCCTTAGCTCTGCTGCTCCGCGCACCGTAGTCCGGCCCTCAGCCTGCGTGGCCGCGAGGGCCACCAGCGGAAGCTCATCGATCGCCCGTGGGATCGATGAGCTTCCGACATCCGTCGCCTGCAGCGAGGAGCTGCTGACGCGTATGTCGGCTACTGGCTCGCCACCCTCACCCCGCTGGCTCATCAGTTCCACGCGCGCACCCATCGCCCCGAGGATCTCGATTATCCCTGTCCGGGTCTCGTTAACGCCCACACCGGTGATTGTCAGGTCCGCGTCCTTATGACAGGCGGCCGCAACCATCCAGGGCGCCGCCGAGCTGATGTCCCGGGCGACCGTCATGCTCAGTGGTTCGAGCATGGGCGAGTCGCTGCCGGTGATCGTCACGCTGTTGTCGGGACCGATAATTACCTGCGCACCCATTGCCGAGAGCATGCGCTCGGTATGGTCGCGCGAGCGCTGTGGCTCGGCGATGCGGGTATCTCCCTCGGCCTCCAGGCCTGCCAGGAGGAGGGCCGACTTGACCTGGGCGCTGGCAATCGGCGACGCGTATGAGATCCCGTGGAGGTTGCCCCCGTTGACCGTGAGTGGCGCCGTGCCCGTGCTGTGCGCGTGAATCTCGGCGCCCATGCTGTTCAGCGGCTCGACCACGCGCATCATTGGTCGCGAGCGCAGCGACGCGTCGCCCGTGAGTATCGAACGGAACGGCCTGCCGCTGAGCAGCCCGCTCATCAGCCTCATCGTCGTGCCCGAGTTCCCACAGTCGAGGACGTCGCTCGGTTCGCGCAGCCAGGACAGCCCCCGCCCCCTGACCCGAAGCAGGCTATCCAGGTCCAGTTCGACCTCCACGCCCAGCGCGATGATGCAGCGTAGCGTGCTGAGGCAATCGGCTGCGCCCAGGAAGTTCGCGACGCGCGACTCGCCGCTCGCAAGCGCGCCCAGGATCACGGCCCGGTGCGAGATCGACTTATCGGCGGGTACGACGATAGCGCCACGAAGGCGTGGCGCGCCCGATACGGTCTGCCGCACTAGCGCTCCCGCCGCCGAGGCGACTTGCTGCGGTCCTCGAAGAACTTCGTTATCTCGCGTGTCCGGTGCGTCATCCGGGCGCCAAAGAGCATGTCTGCCAATTGTTCGCCGCTGCCCGGTACGTTCTGGTCGCCCGGCCTGGCTGGCTCCTTCGGGCCGTTCAGGATGAAGTCATCGCGGTCGAGGTTGGCCTTGTACAGGGCCTGGAATACGCTCTCCTCGTCCGACTCGGCGATCTCCTTCCAGCGCGCGAGCTCCTCCTGCATGCGCTCTATCCAGTGCACGATCCCTTCACGGTTGGTGATCACGATGTCCAACTGCATCTCGGGGTCCTGGGAAGCCAATCGCGTCATGTCCTTGAATCCGGGCCCCACCATCCGCGAGAGCTCGGGCCAGGCCCTGCTGTCCCGCGCCATCGTGAACAACGCGTTGGCCAGCACCATAGGCATGTGGCTGATCGCCGCCGCGTAGCGGTCGTGCTCCTCCGGATCGACGAACCAGGGGCGAGCGCCAAGGGCGTTGACCAGGGCGAGCACGACCTGCACGGCGCCGTCTGGTGCGTCCGGCATGGGCACGACGCAGTACGTCGCATCGCGAAAGAGGTCGGCATCGGCGCCGTCGATGCCCGCCGTCTCCTTGCCGGCCATCGGGTGTCCACCGACGAAGCTGACATGGTCGGGAAGGCTGTCGGCCGCCCATTCCATGACCTTCAGCTTGGTGCTCCCTGTGTCTGTCACGACCGCGCCTTCCGCCAGGTGGGGCGCGATCTCCTCCATCACTCGCCTCGCCGTCATCACAGGCACGGCGATGATCACGCAGGCGGCGTCGCGCACTGCGGAGGATATGCTGCCCTCCGTGCTGTCAACGGCCCCGACGCGCCTGGCCTTGTTCATCGCCGCGGATTCGCGGTCATAGCCGACGACCGATACGTTGCCCAGGTTGGCCTTCTTGATGGCGAGGCCGATCGAACCGCCGATCAGGCCCAGCCCAACGATGGCGATCTTCTGTCGTGCTTTCGTGTTGTTGTTTGGCTCCGCCACGGTTATGCCCCCAGCAGGATGTCTGAGATGAAACGGACGACGGGACCCAACACGCTGATCCCCAGCATGTAGGGCAGCACGAGGATGAGCACGAGGAGGATACCGGGCCCGTAGCGCTCGGTGCGGCTGTACTCCATGGCCAGGTCCCGGGGCAGGATGCCCAGCGCGACCTTAAAGCCGTCGAGCGGCGCGACCGGGATCAGGTTGAAGATGCCAAGGATGACGTTGAAGAACACAGTAGCCGACAGCAGCAAGCCGACATAATCCACGAAACTCCAGTCCACGCCCAGGTAGGCGCCGGCGTCGAACGGGTGACGGACAGGGATCGGCGTCAGGTGTAGCAGAAGCGTGGCAATCGCCGCGATCACGAAGTTGGCCGCCGGGCCGGCGAACGACACCATCGCCGAAGCCTGCATTCCGCCGCGCAGGCGCGAGGGATTGACCGGGACGGGCCGGCCCCAGCCGAAGCCGGCGAGCAGCAGCAGGACCGTGCCGGCCGGGTCGAGGTGCGCCAGCGGGTTGAGCGTCACGCGTCCCGCGGCCTGCGCGGTGCGGTCGCCCAGAGCCAGCGCCGAGGCGGCGTGCGAGAACTCGTGAAACGCTGTTCCGATGACGAAGGCGCCCATAGCAGCAGCCACGAAGACCAGGAACGCGACATAGTCGACGTCCAACAGCCGTTCATAGGCAAGCAGCATGGTACCTCCTTTCAGGTAAGCCTACGTAGTCAGGGGCCTGCACGCTGCAGCTTGCCGACTTCCCCCCGGATTGACCAGACCGAAGGGCGCCATGAGACTGGGCTCAACCACAGGACCGCCTGCCGGGGAGCCCTCTACTGGATCCCATCACCCTCCTCCGCGACCTCATCGATTCCGTCGAAGCCGAGATGCTCGCACTGATCGAGCGCGGTTACGATCTGTTCTCCTGGCCCGGCATAGTCCTCTTCATGGCCGTGGAAAGCGGCCTTCCGGCGGCGCCCATTCCCAGCGAGTTCATCATGCCGTTCGCCGGCTGGTTCCTGATCGAGGCGGAGGGCCTGGGGCCCGCCTGGCTGCTGCTGGCCGGCGCCCTCGGTGGCCTTGGCACCCTGCTGGGGTCGCTCTTTGTCTACGGCATCTGCGCGTGGAAGGGCCGGCCCTTCCTCGAGCGCTATGGGCGCTACTTTTTCATCACCCAGCGCGACCTGGCGAAGGCCGACGAGCTGTTCGAGAAATACGGCGACCAGATCGTCTTCTTCTGCCGCGTTGTGCCGCTGGCGCGCACGCTTGTCAGCATCCCGGCAGGCGTTGTCAGGATGCCACTGCTGCGTTTCTCGCTGCTGACCTTCGCGGGATCGTTTCTGTGGTCGCTTGGCCTGGCGTCTGCCGGCTATGCCCTGGCCGAGAACTACGAGGACCTGCGCACCTGGATGCGTCCTGCGGACATACCAATCCTGCTGGCCCTCGTCATCGCCGTGCTGCTCTACATCTATTCGCACGTTCGTCGCCGCCGCCTCCGACGCGGCGAAATCGTCTGAGCGCGGCGGAGTTGTGTTAAATCTCCACCGGGTCGGCCGTTCGCCGTTCCGGGCCGCATGCGGATCGTGACGCACGTCACAGAAACGGCGGCCCGTTGTTGTCACGATCGCCGCATCTACCTCACGCTTGGACGAGCTAGCGAGGGCCATCTCTAACCAGGAAGAAAGGGAACCGGCGATGGCACACAGGGGATTGACCGCGAGGCTTGCGCTCGCGAGCGCAAGCCGGCCGTGGCTCACCGTTGGCCTGTGGGTGGTCGTCTTCCTGGTCGGAGGGTTCCTGGCGTCCGGCATCGGTGATGTCGTGGATACCGAGTTCAAGCAGTACGTCGAAACCGATTCGGACCGCGCGTTGGATCTGGTCGACGAGCACCTCGGTGGCGATGAACAGTCGCCGAGCGCGATCATCGTGGTCCGCTCCGGCAACTTGACCGCGGACGACGATGAATTCCGGGCCGTCGTGGAGGACCTGGAAGCCCGGCTATCGGCCCTGCCGGAGGTTGAACAGGTGATGAGCGCCTATTCCAGCGGCGACCAGTCGCTGGTCTCCTCCGATGGCGACGCCACCATTCTTCCGGTTTTCATCGGCGGAGACGATCCCGACTCCGATGTCGAGGCCGTCATAGACACCGCACGGGCGCCCGCCGAGGCGTACCCCGGGTTCGAGGTCGCGACGACCGGAGAGCAGTCGATCAATTTCGCCTTCAACGAGACGGCCGCTCACGACCTCGAGCGGGCCGAGCTCTTCGGCATACCGGCGGCCCTGGTCATCCTGATCTTGGTTTTCGGTGCCCTTGTCGCCGCCGGCATTCCGATCATCCTGGGCGTGCTGGCGATCGTGGTTGCCATCGGGGTGTCGGCGGTCGTCGGGCAGTTCTTAGACCTCTCCGTCTTCTTGATCAACTTCGTAACCACGATCGGACTGGCCGTTGGCATCGACTATTCCTTGCTGATCATCCAGAGATTCCGAGAGGAGCGGAGCAACGGCCTGGAGAAGATAGACGCCATAGGTGCTGCCGGTGCAACCGCCAGCAGGGCCATCATGTTCTCGGGCATGGCGGTTGTCATCGCCCTCGCGGGCATGCTGATTGTCCCCAACAACATCTTTCGCAGCCTCTCGGCCGGCGCCATCTTCGTGGTGATCGCGGCCGTGCTCGTCGGCCTCACGCTCTTGCCAGCGATCCTCGCGATCCTGGGCGACCGGATCAACGCTCCGCGCCTGGGCTTCCTCCGCCGACGCACATCGGGTCGCCCGGCCGGTCGATTCTGGCAGCGCATGATTAGCGTCGTCATGGCGCACCCTGTGGTTAGCGTCGTTGCGTCGACGGCCCTGCTCGCTGGCCTTTCGATCCCGTACTTCACCATCGAGCTCGGTTTCAACGGCGTGAGCACGTTACCCGCCCACACCGAAGCCGCCCGTGGCTTCGCGATGCTCGAGGAAGAGTTCTCGGGAGGGCGCGTGTCGCCCGCCGAGATCGTCGTCGAAGCCGATGATGTTCACGCTCCCCAGGTGGCCGCCGCTATCGAAGAGCTGAGCCGTCTCCTGGCGGATGACGAAGTGTTTGGCGCTCCAACGATCGAGGCCTCGCCCGGCGGCGAGCTGGCTCTGATCTCGACACCGGTGCGCGGGGACCCCCAGGGCGACCTGGCCGAGGACGCGATCGACAGGCTGCGCGGTGATCACATTCCGTCTGCCTTCGCCGGCGTGAACGCCAATGTCTTCGTCGGCGGCGATTCGGCGGAGAGCATCGACGGGGTCGCCATCCTCCTCGACTACACGCCGATCGTGCTGGGCTTCGTCCTGGCGCTGAGCTTCCTGATCCTGCTCGTTGTGTTCAGGTCCATCGTCGTGCCCGCCAAGGCCATCGTGATGAACCTGTTGTCCGTGGGCGCTTCCTATGGACTGCTAGTGCTGGTCTTCCAGCACGGTGTCCTGAACGAGGTCTTCGGCTTCCGGCAGGTGGACATCATCGAGGCCTGGGTGCCGCTGTTCCTGTTCGCGACGCTGTTCGGGCTCTCGATGGACTACCACGTGTTCCTGCTCAGCCGCATTCGCGAGCGCTTCGACCAGACCGGCGATAACGCCGAGTCGGTGGTCCACGGAGTGAGATCCACGGCCGGGATCATCACGGGCGCCGCCCTGATCATGGTTGCCGTCTTCGGCGGCTTCGCCAGCGGCGAGATGGTCATGCTGCAGCAGATGGGCTTCGGGCTGGCGGTTGCCATCCTCCTCGACGCGACCATCGTCCGCATCGTGCTCGTGCCTGCCAGCATGCAGTTGCTCGGCCGTTGGAACTGGTACCTGCCGAGCTGGCTGGAGTGGCTGCCCGACGTGTCTGTCGAGGGCGCGCGGCCCAGGCAGGCAACGCAGGCCACTGAAGCTTAGATATCGAGCAGCATCGCCGCCGGAGGCCGCGACAACAGCGGCCTCCTCGCATTTTGTTCAACCCTGTGGAGCCGGCTCCCGCCGCTCCCGTCCCCGGGGGGAGTGGCGAGAAGGTCGCTGAACGGACGGGCCTGTGATACTTTCGAGTTAGCCACGAACCAGCAAAGGAGCCTCACACATGGGCCGGTCGTATGCCTATCTTCGCCGTCAGATTGTGCCCCTGGATGAAGCGAAGATCGGCGTGATGACGCACGCTTTCAACTACGGGACGGCCTGTTTCGAAGGCATCCGGGCCAACTGGAACGAGGAGAAGGGGCAGGCCTTCGTGTTCCGCCCGAAGGATCATTACCAGCGCCTGCGGCGCAGCGCCCACATCCTGCAGATGGAGCTGCCGTACACCGATGACGAGCTCGTTGAGCTTACCGTCGACCTCGTCGCGCGGTCCGAGTACGAACAGGACGTTTATGTGCGTCCGATGGTCTACAAGTCCTCTGAGGAACTCGGTGTCAGGCTGCACGGCCTCGAGGACGACCTGCTGATCTTCGTTGCACCCTTCGGCGCTTACCTCGACGTCGATAAGGGCATTCGCTGCTGCACCTCCTCGTGGAGGCGCGTCGACGACACGGGAATCCCGGCCCGGGCGAAGGTCACGGGCATCTACGTCAACTCAGCCCTGGCCAAGACCGAGGCCGTCCTTGACGGCTACGACGAGGCCATCATGCTCAACAATGACGGCCACGTGTCAGAAGGCAGCGGCGAGAACATTTTCCTTGTCGATCGCGCCAACCGGCGTCTGATCACGCCACCGCCCTCGGACAACATCCTTGTCGGCATCACCCGGGAGTCGATCATCGCCATCGCCGAGGAGCAGCTCGGCTACACCACGCTGGAGCGGCCGATCGATCGTACCGAGCTCTACATCGCCGATGAGGTGTTCATGACGGGTACCGCTGCCCACGTCTCATCGGTGGTCGAGGTCGACCGACGGCTCGTCGGTGACGGCGAGACAGGGTCGGCGACGGCTGAGCTTCAGAGGGTGTACTTCGCGACTATCACGGGCAGGAATGAGCGTTACGCCGATTGGTGCGTCCCCGTGCCGGTGGCGGTAAAGGCTTCCTGACGCCCGTCCCAACATGATCTACCGGCCGCCCCGTGGACTGGGCTTCATCATCGGGTTGTTTCTGACGATCTGGGCCTCAGCCGCCACCCTTTTCCTTGTCTCGCGCGTCGTCGCGGGCGGCATCGATTTCGAGGCCTTTCTCCTTGGGCTGGCGACCCTCTTTTTCGGGGTCCTCGCGCTGCTCTTCATGTACTGGAGCTTCGCCTGCTTAAGCACGACCTATATCGTTGACCGCAACGGATTGGCGATCCAGTGGGGGGCTATCCGCCAGCTCATTCCGCTAGCCGAGATCCAGAGGCTGGTACCCGGCACCAACGTCAAGAAGCCGCGCATCGAGGGCCTGGGCTGGTGGGGTCACCACATCGGCAAGGGTCAGATCAGGGGCCTGGGCACCACGCTCTTCTATTCGACCCACCGCACGCGTCGCGAGCTGCTCTATGTGGTTACCGCCGACCGGGCCTACGGGATCTGCGTGCACGATCCCGTGCTGTTCGCCCGCGAGATCCAGAACCGGCAGCTAATGGGCCCAACGCGGGCGATGAAGCAGGTGCCCATCCGCAACGCTTTCGCCAATCAGAATTTCTGGGGCGACCGCTGGGTACAGGCGCTGCTTTTTGTCGGCTTTGCGGCCTGCGCGGGCCTCTACGGTTACGTGTCCTGGGTCTATCCGGGCCTGCCGCGCATGGTCGATATCGAATTTCCCTCGCTGGGCGGGCTGACCCGCGTCGCCAGCCGGGATGAGATCCTCAAGATCCCGACGGCGGCTTTGGTCATCCTTGTTGTCGACGTGGCGCTCGCCTTTGTTGCTCACAGCTGGCAGCGGCTGCTCTCCTACCTGCTCCTGCTCGGCGGTATCTCGACGCAGGCGGTGCTGGCGGTCGCTGCCGTAGTGGCCCTCAACTGATGACGACCGACCGGTACGACGCCATAGTCGTCGGCGCCGGGCCGTCCGGTTCCACGGCTGCCCGCGAGCTGGCGGCGGGCGGCGCGCGGGTGCTCCTCATGGACCGGGCCAAGTTCCCGCGCGATAAGCCCTGCGGTGGCGGCCTGACGATCCGAGCTTCACGGCTCATGCCGCCGGGCTACGAGGGCGTGATCGAACAGACTGTGTATGCGGCCCGCTTCAGCTACAAGCAGAAGCCTTCGTTCGAACGGCGCTCCGAGCAGGCCCTCACCTACATGACGCAGCGTCGGCATCTCGACCTCTTCCTGGCCGAGTCGGCGGAACGCGCGGGAGCCGTCTTCCACGACGGCGAAAGGACCGATTCGATAGAGCGATCGGGCGATGGCGTCCTTGTACGGACTGCTTCGTCCCTTTATCGCTGCAGTCTTCTGGTGGGCGCCGACGGCGCCAATGGCGTGGTGGCGCGGGCTGTTGGGTTGACTCCGCGCTACACCGCCTGGGTAGCCCTCGAAGGGAACGCCAGCGACGGGGAGAGCGTTCGCCAATGGCGAGACACCATCGGTATCGACGTCGGGTCTGTGCCGGGTGGCTATGGCTGGCTCTTCGCCAAGGGCGAGCACGTTAACGTGGGCGTGGGAGGGTGGGAGACGATCGCCGCCGACCTGCGTGGGTTGCTGGAACGTGTCAGCCGCTTCTATGGACTGAGCGCCGACAGGCTGGAGAACCTCAAGGGCCACGCGTTACCGATTCGGCGACCCGGCAGCCCCGTAATTGGCGACGGCGTGATGCTCGTTGGCGACGCCGCGGCGCTGGTCGATCCCCTGTCGGGCGAGGGCATACATTCCGCCCTTCTCAGCGGCACCCTCTCAGCGGAGGCCGGGCTTCGCTTTCTCTCAACGGGAAACGGCCTGGGTCGATACCAGGACGGCATCGAGAGCGACCTCGGAAAGGACCTGTTGTTCTCCCGCAAGCTCCAGAAGCTCTTCCAGTTGACGCCGCGGCTCTATCTGTCGATCGTGAAACGCAGCCCGCGCGTCTGGCTCAAGCTCGAGCAGCTTGTGCGTGGGGAAGCGGGATACGACACCATTCGCCGTGACTCGAAGATCCTCGGGCCGCTGCTCGAAGCGGCTGGCACCCTCATTCCCGAGATGGGCCTGCGTCGCTAGCCGGCCCGAAGGCCGCGATCCTAAGCGGCGAACCCGCGTTGCCGCAGCTCGGCGCGCTGTTCGGCAATCAGGCGGCGCAGGTCGGAGTCTGCGAGGTCCGGGGTCGTCATGATCACGGCGTCCTCGTTGTTGTCCGAGTAATAGCGCTTGCGCAAGCCCAGGCGCTGGAACCCCCACTTCTCGTAAAGCGCCTGCGCGGCCTGGTTGGACACCCTGACCTCCAACGTCAGCGCCGGTAGATTTTCCTGGTCGGCGACCATGAACGCCCTGCTTAGGAGCAAGCCACCCAGACCCAGCCGCCGTCGGTCCTCTCTCACCGCGATGGTCACGATGTGGCCCTCGTCGACCATGCGCCAGAGTCCGGCGAAGCCAAGGATGTCATCCTTCTCTGCTGGCTCACGCTCGGTCGAGGCGCTGCGCAGTACACGGCGCAGGAGCGGTCGGGCCGGCGTCGCGCCTTCGCCGGGCCGTGCCGCGTGACCACCCACAACCACGAAGTACAGGGCCAGGTTGTTCCGGGTCAACTCGCGCTGGTAAGCAGTCTGTGGCCACGTCGCCGGGAACGATGTGCGCTCGATCTTCATGACCTGGGGGATGTCCTCGACCGTCATCTGACGAACGTCATAGGTAGAGGTAACGTCCATCAGTGGCCGCCCGGGGTCCATCGGGCCGCCGGGGGGCGCCGGTGATCCTTCGACGGGTAAAGATTGACTTCGCCCATACCTCCATCCAGTGTCGCCGATAGACCTCTCGCCGCGAATGTGGGGCGGTCGCTAGACTGCGACAAAGGGAGACGCCGATGCCACCCGCGACTGTCGTTCAGATCAACGTTTCCAATGGTGGAGTGCCGAAGACGGCCATCCCGGAGGCCAGGGTGGACTTCCTGGGCATCGATGGTGACGCGCACAACGATCGCGTGAATCACGGCGGTCCCGACAGGGCACTCTGCCTGTTTTCGGCCGAGGTTATCGATCAGCTTCGGAGCGAGGGGCATCCTCTGGTTCCCGGCGGGGCCGGCGAGAATCTGACGGTCCGCGGCCTGGACTGGTCGACGGTAAGGCCGGGCGCGCGCTTCGCGGCTGGCGATGTCGAGTTGGAGATCACAGCCTTCACCTCGCCCTGCAAGAACATTGCGGGTTGTTTCCTCGATGGTGATTTCGGGCGAATATCGGTCAAGACCCATCCCCTTGAGAGCCGGGTGTACGCACGGGTCGTTAAACCCGGCGTGATCAGCCAGGGGGCGAAGGTGGTCGGCCGCGGGCAGGCGTAGTGCCTGCCCGCGACCTGGTTGATGAGGATGCGCTCGCGTCCTACCTGCGCAACCACCTGGAGGAGTCCCACGCTCTAGGCGTCGAGCGCATCGTCTCCGGCAAGTCGAACGAGACATTCTTTGTCGATTGGGGAGGCGAGCGCTGGGTGCTCCGGCGCCCGCCGGCCGGCCCCCTCCCGCCGTCCGCGCACGACGTGTTGCGCGAGTACCGCGTCCTGACAGCGCTGGCCGGGCGAGGCGTGCGCGCGCCGCGTACGATCCTGGCCTGCGACGACGCCTCCGTGATCGGCGTCCCTTTCTATCTGATGGAGCGGATCCCGGGCGGCACTCTCTTCGACGAGTCACCGCCGCTGCGATGGCTGGACGATGCCCGTGCGCGCCGCCGGGTTGGCGAGGAGATGGTCGACGCTCTCGCCGAGTTGCACCGCGTGGACTGGCGTGCCGCCGGGCTGGAGAGCTTCGGCCGGCCGGAGGGCTTCGTCGCCCGGCAGGTGGAACGCCGCTTCGGCCAGCTCGAGGGGATCATGGCACGCTGCCGCTACCTCCCCGAAATGGTCGAGGTCCATTCCTGGCTGCAAACGCATCTGCCGGAAGAATGCAGCACGCCGACGATCGTCCACGGTGACTACGGGCCCCACAACGTCATCTTCGACTCGACTGCTCCAGCGCGGCTGGCCGCCATCGTGGACTGGGAGCTATCGACCCTCGGCGATCCCCACACCGACGTCGGCTGGCTGACGGCGATGTGGGCGGATCCTGGCGACCCTGAGGACGAGCGCGACCCTGCCTTCTCCCTGACCGCC
>WHTO01000026.1:1316-25041 GCA_009377665.1 Dehalococcoidia bacterium | reverse complement strand
CTGCGGATCGCCAACGTCTTCCACGCGGGGGATGGCAACCTCCATCCGCTCGTCCTGTTCGACGAGGACAACGAGGGCGACCTCGATCGTGTGCACGAAGCCGCCCGCCGAATCCTCGAGGCCTGCATCCAGGCCGGCGGCTCGCTAAGCGGTGAGCACGGCATCGGCGTCGAGAAGCAGGGCATGGTGCCTCTGCAGTTCAGCCGTGATGATGTCGAGGTCATGCGGCGCGTCAAGACCGTTTTCGATCCAGACGATGTCTGCAACCCCGGCAAGCTGTTCCCCACGCCGGGGCAGTGCCTGGAGCTGACTGCCACGGGGTCGCGGCTCAGTGGATGGTGAAGTTTGACCAGCGTCCTGCCTGAAGCCGGCCTCGTCGTCGCCCCAACGTCGCGTGAAGAGGCGGCGGAGGTCGTCCGAAGGGCGGCCGCCGGAGGGCGACCCCTCATTCTCACCGGCAACGGGTCTCAGCTTGGCACGATCCCGCTTCCAGGGGTGGGCGATTGGCTGAGCAGCCGCGCCCTTGACCGCATGGTCGAACACGAGCCTGCCGACCTGACCGTCACGGTGGAAGCCGGGTGTACGCTCAGCAGCCTCCAGGCGCAGTTGTCCCGCGTGGGCCAGTTCTTCCCCACGGACTACGCCGCGGCGGGAACCGTCGGCGGGATGATCGCGACCGGGCACGCCGGCCCCCTGGCCCTGGCGCACGGTGGCGTCCGCGACCGCCTGCTGGGTGCGACGGTTATCACCGCCGACGGCGCGCAGGCGAGGACGGGCAGCAGGGTGGTGAAAAGCGTCGCCGGGTTCGACCTCGGCAAGCTCTACTGCGGCTCCTACGGGACGCTCGTCTTTATCGTCGAGGCGACCCTGAAGGTTGCGCCGTTGGCCGAGGCCGTGGTCCATGTCCGCTGGGAGGGACCCGCCGGCACCCTGCTCGATGCCAGCGTCGGCCTACTGAACTCGGCCCACCGTCCGCAGTCCCTGGTCGCTTACAGCGTGGCCCGCGAGAGCGGCAAGCCTGCCGGGACGGTTACGGTCGCTGCGCGCTATGCCGGGCGCCGCGAGAGCATCCAGGAGATGCTCGGTCACGGCGGGTCCGTGATGGGATCGCCGGCGGCCGTCACATCAGATCCCAGCGCCGGCTGGGCGGAGACTTCAGCCATCGCCACGGACGGCGGCGACATCATGATCCTTGACCTGCCGCCTTCGTGCGCACCCGAGATGCTGCGCTCCGCCGAAACCGACGACCTCGACGCCATGGTCGACCTGGGCACTGGCCAGGCCCTTGTGCGGGGGGACGCCATCCCGCCGCGTTGCGTGGACATTCTCTGGCGGCTGGCGGCGGAGGGTGGTGGGACCATGCGCCGGCGCGATGCCGCTGGTATCGTGACCTGGAAGCGGGCAGGCGACCCCGCGGCACGCCAGGTCATGCTTGCGCTCAAGAATGCCTTCGACCCGGACGACCTGTTCAACCGCGGGTTGGCGGAGCAGATGCTGTGACGGCCACCAGGGAGGCCATCTCCCGCGACCTGATTCGACAGTGCGTGCAATGCGGGCTGTGCCTCAGTTCCTGTCCAACCTTCCGGTTGACCGGGTCCGAGCTCGATTCCCCGCGCGGGCGCATCTTCCAGATGGACCTCGTCAGGAGCGGCGAGGTCCCCAGCGACGACCCGGACTTCCGCCAGCACATGGACTTCTGTCTCGGCTGCCGCGCCTGCGAGAGCGCGTGCCCGTCGGGCGTGCAGTACGGACTCCTGATCGAGCAGGCGAGGGCGACGATCCCCGATCCTCGGCCGCCGGCGGGCGTGAGGCTGTTGCAACGCGCGGTCACCTCGCGCCGGCTCATGCGCCTTTTTGGGCTGGCTACCCGCTCCTACCAGAAGCTGGGCTTGCAGCGCCTGGCCCGGACCTCTGGCCTGCTGCGTTTTCTCCCAGCGTCTCTGCGGCAGGCGGACGCCACCCTTCCTGCGCTGGAGGGAGGCTTGCTCGCCCCACGCCTCCAGACGGCTACGCCTGCGCGGGGCGAGCTGCGCTATCGAGTCGCCATGCTCGAGGGCTGCGTGATGCCGGAGTTCATGTCCGAGACGAACAGGGCGACGGTGGACGTGCTCGCGGCCAACGGTTGTGACGTCATCGTGCCCGGAAAGCAGGGCTGCTGCGGCGCCCTGCACCTGCACGGCGGCGACCCGGAGACCGCCCGCCGCCTCGCCTGCGTCAACATCGCCGCCTTCGAAAGCAGCGGCGCCGAATACTACCTGACGAACGCGGCCGGCTGTGGGTCGGCGCTGAAAGAGTACGGGCACCTGCTGGCCGACGACCCTGATTGGGCCGCTCGCGCGGCTGCGTTTGCCGAACGCGTCCGCGACGTCCAGGAGTTCCTCGTAATGGCCGGCCCCGTCGCGACGCCGGGGCCTGTCCACGCCCGGGTGACCTACCAGGACGCCTGCCACCTCGCGCACGGTCAGCGAGTGCGTGAGCAACCCAGGGACCTGCTGCGCGCCATTCCCGGCCTGGAGCTTGTCGAGATGGCGAACCCGGACTACTGCTGCGGCAGCGCCGGGACCTACAACCTGCAGCAGTACGATGCCTCGATGGCGCTGCTTGATGAGAAGCTGGCGGCGATCAGGGAAACGGGCGCGGAGGTGATCGCCGCGGCCAACCCCGGCTGCATCATGCAGATCGCTGCCGGCGCCCGTCGCGCCGGCATGGAGGTCAAGGTCGTGCACCCAATGCGGCTGTTGGCCGATGCCTATGCTCGATCTCGACCCGCGCCCTGAGGCGCACGAAAGTTTTTTCGCCGGTTCTCCGAAACTCCCAGTAGACAGGCGCGTTTGACAATTAGGTATACAATTGGCGAAGAGAAGCGACTGTCGGGACACGCCCCTATTACCGATAGATCGAGGAGGGCTAGCGCCATTCCAGGCACACTCCGCCCGCCGCGGCACGTCCGCGGTGAGGTGCCGAGACGCTACCCGGTTGTCAACAGCAGGCCGCGCCCATGGCGCCGGGCGGCGCTCCATGCCGTTTTCATGGGCCTCGCGGCCGCTGCCCTCTACCTGTCCATCGACCTGAAAGAGGGCGGCGTCGACGTCGCTTCTCTCTCGTTGCAACCCGGCTCCACGACGGACGAGGACGGGATTCCGAGCTCCCTGGCGGCGCTGGGCGGCGGCGGCCAGCTCTCGGAGCGGCAAACGGGCTCGTCCCACGCCGACGTGAGCGAGATAAGCGCGCCGGCCGAATCACCGCAGACTGAGCCCAGGATTGCCGTTGAGGACGTCCGCCCGGTCTTCTTCACCGTCGAAGTTGAGGACGGCGACAGCGTCAGCAAGCTCGGCGACGTGTTCGGTGTCGAAACCGAAAGCATCGTCGTCAACAACCCCGGGATCATCGATTCGAACTTCCTCCAGGCGGGACAGGAGATCACGGTCCCGGGCGCCGATGGCGTTATCCACACCGTGCGCTATGGCGAGAATCTCGACGACGTCGCTGCCGCCTACGGTACGAGTCCCGAAGCCATCGCCGAATACTCTGGAAACAGCGAGGCGGTGCGAGCTGACGGCAGCCTGCGCCAGGGCGTTACCCTGCTCGCCGTTGGCGGTGAGATAGCCACCGCCGAGCCCACGGCGGATCCAATCGTGGCGCCCACGCCGGGCGAGGATGTCGCTCGTGCGCTGGAGCCAACACCGGAGCCCACCGCCGAGCCGACGCCCGAGGCCACAGCAGAGCCAACGCCGGAGCCCACCGCCGAGTCGACCCCCGAGGCCACAGCAGAGCCGACACCGGAGCCTACCGCCGAGCCGACCCCCGAGGCCACGGCAGAGCCAGCACCGGAACCTGCCGTGGAGGCCACCCCAGCGCCCACGCCTGAGCCGACCCCGGAAGTGCCCGCCGAGCCCGCGCCCGCGCCTGAGCCCGAGGCGCCCGCGGTGCCGACAGGGTCGTTCAGCTGGCCGGTTGCCCCCTGCGGCGGATTCTCCGAGGGCCAGTTGTTCCAGAACGCTGAGAGGCCCGACCACAACGGGTTGGACATACCGCTCTTCTGCTCCATATCCGCCGCCATCGGCGCCGCCGACGCGGGGGTGGTGAGCCTGGCCGATTGGAACGGTGGCTATGGCCTGCTCGTGGTTGTAGACCACGGCAACGGCTACGAAACCTGGTACGCGCACCTCAGCTCCGTTTCAGTGAGCCCTGGTCAGCAGGTCGGGCAGGGCGCGCTTGTTGGCTACTCAGGGTGCACGGGCAGCTGCTACGGCGAGCACCTGCACTTCGAGGTCCGCGTCAACGGCGTCCCCGTTGACCCGCTGCTCCACCTGCCCTGACGGCCGGCGTCGAGTTTGCCGCTGACGGTTGCCACGCTACACTGACCTCGAACAAACTGGCCGGAGGTTGAATGGACGCCCTCGAAACCATGATCAAGGTGTTGATCGCCGGTGCTGTGTTGCAGGCGTACGCCGCCATCATCATCTTTACGACCTTTGGTATCGTGGCCGGGGCGGCCGGCACCTTCCTCTTCATCTACTACTCGATAAAGCGCCGGGTCCTCCAACGCTCCAGAAGCCAGGCCTGACCGCCGCCCTTGGCGTTCACGATCCACAGGTTTGCGGTGACGCTTGCCCCGTGAGCTGAAGCCCGAGGAGCTGCGCTGGATCTGCCCCGCGGGTGAATGCGCCTTCGAGAACACAGGCGACGTTGAGCCCCTGACGACCATCGTCGGGCAGGACCGCGCTCTGCGAGCCATCGAGCTCGGCCTCAACATCCGACAGCCCGGCTACAACCTCTTCATCTCGGGGATACCTGGTTCGGGGCGCAACACGGCGCTGAACACCTACCTGGACCAACTGGCGCCGATGTTGCCGACGCCTTCGGACTGGGTCTATGTCCGCAACTTCGTGGAGGAGCACCGGCCCGTCGCTCTTGAACTCCCGCCGGGAAGCGCCGCCGCCTTCGCCACACGAGTGGAAGGGGCGATAGCCCACGCCGTCGAGGATATCGGTCGCACAATTGAGAGCGAGGCTCACGTAGCGCGCCGCGAGGCGCTGGAGAAGGCCTCACGAGCGGAGCGCGCCGGGGTCACAGAAGGCCTCGATGCGCAGGCTCGCGAGTGGGGATTGCGCATCGAGCGGGCAGGGGACGGCTTGCTGCCAATCCCCGTTTCCGAGAGCGGCGAGTTGTTGACACCGCAGCAGTTCCAGGAGCTGCCGCCCGAACGACGGTCAGAGATCGAGGAGCACGCCGCCGAGCTGGGTAGCCGCCTGGGGCAGGTAATGCTGCAGATGAGGCGGCTCGACCGGGAGCTTCTTGAAGCCGTTCGGAAGCTGGATGAAGAGACTACCCGTGCCGCCGTCGACTCCATATTCGCCGAGCTCGCCGAAAGGTTGGAGCTTTCTGCAGACTCGCCGGCACGTCGCTACCTGTCCGGGGTTGAGCGTGATCTTGTCGATCAGATCGCCGAAATCGTCAGCCTCGATCAGCCTCCACAAGCTGGAGTCCCCGTCAACCTCGAGGAGCGGCGACGCAGGTTCCTGGCCCGTTATACGGTCAACGTCCTGGTCAGCAATACGGGGAGCGGTGCTCCGGTCGTGATCGAGAACAGCGCGAGCTACTCCAGCCTCTTCGGACGTGCCGCCTACCGGCCCGCGGGACCTGTGATGACCACAGACCACACGACCATCCAGGCTGGCTCATTGCACACGGCGAACGGCGGTTTCCTGGTTTTGCAGGCGCCCGACATCTTTGGCGAGCCCGCGATCTGGGATGCCTTGAAGCGCGCCCTGCGTTCGCAGGAGATACGGATCGAAGCCCTGGGAGAGCAGGCGCGGGCGCTGCCCACGCAGACCCTCAGCCCTCATCCCATCCCCTTCACTGCCAAGGTGATAGTGGTGGGCACGCCCGGCGTCTATCACTACGCATGGGGGATAGACGAGGACTTCCGCAAGCTATTCAAGGTCAAGGCCGATTTCGGCCCGGACATGGAGCGCAACGCCGAGAGCCTGGCACACCTCGCTTCGTTCGTTCGCAGGCGCGTCGACCTCGGAAAGCTTCCGCCGTTCGACCAGCCCGCCATCGCGCGCGTTATAGAGTACGCCACCCTGCTGGCCGGGCACCAGGATAAGCTGTCGACCAGGTTCGTTGACCTCGCCGACATCGTCACCGAAGCGGCCTACTGGCACGACCTTCGCAATGGATCGCCCGAAGGTCACGTCGCCCGCGAAGACGTCGCCAGGGCCATCGAGGAGAAGCGCTATCGCGCGAGCCTCTATGAGGACCGGATGCAGGAGATGATCGAGGACGGCACGATCCGCATCCGCACCTCGGGCGAAGTCGTGGGCCAGGTCAACGGCCTCTCGGTCTATCAACTGGCCGACCACAGCTTCGGCAGGCCGACGCGGATCACCGCCCGCGTATCGCTGGGCGAGGGCGACTTCGTGAACATCGAGCGGGAAACCGAGATGAGTGGCCGCATCCACAGCAAGGCTTTTCTCTCGCTCGTTGGCTTCCTGCAGGGCAAATACGGTCTTGACCGACCGCTTGCCTTCACAGCCAGCATCAGCTTCGAGCAGGTCTACGACGAGATAGAGGGCGACAGCGCGTCGTCGGCCGAGCTCTACGCGCTACTCTCTGCACTGGCCGACCTGCCGATTCGCCAGGGCATCGCTGCCACCGGTTCGGTGAACCAGCTCGGCGATGTCCAGGCCGTGGGCGGTGTCACCGAGAAGGTCGAGGGCTTCTTCGATGTCTGCGCCGCGGCCTCGCTCGACGGATCGCAGGGCGTCATCGTGCCGGGGGATAACGCTAGGAACTTGATGGTCAAGGATTCCGTCGCCGCGGCCGTTGCCGAGGGCAGGTTTCGGGTGTGGGTGGTTGACTCGATAGACGAAGGCATCGAGGTGCTGACGGGCGTCCCCGCGGGGGAGCGCGGCGCGGACGGCACCTTCCGGCCGGACAGCGTTCACGGCCGCGCCATCGCCCGGATAGAGACGTTCCTTCAGCGCCAGAGGGAGTTGCAGGCCCCGCCCGTGCAACCCGAGAAGCGGGCGGATAAAAAGGGCCGAAAGACCTAGAGATCTGTTGGCGCCGGCGCGCCCGGCGTATAATCGCATGAGGGCGGAAGTGGCTCAGTGGTAGAGCACCTCCTTGCCAAGGAGGGGGTCGCGAGTTCGAATCTCGTCTTCCGCTCCATTACTTTGCCCTCAGGCCGGAGTGGCGGAATGGGCAGACGCGACGGTCTCAAAACCGTTGAGGGCAACCTCGTGTGGGTTCGACTCCCACTTCCGGCACCACCCATCTGTCTTGGTGCGGGTTAACCGCGGGTTAGGCGACGAGCTGTTTGCGTGCGTTTTCGAGGTAGACGCGGGCGTCGTCGGCGCTGAGCGGCTTTGCGAACAGGAAGCCCTGCCCCTGGCGGCAGCCCAGCGCGAGCAGATGGGAGAGCTGGGCGCGCGATTCGACGCCTTCGGCGATCACTTCTATCTCCAGCCAGCGCGACAGGTTGACGAGCGCCAGCACGATGGACTTGCTCTCGTCATCGCGCTCCAGCCCCGATACGAAACGCTGGTCGATCTTCAGGAAGTCAACCGGTATCCGCGTCAGGTAGGTCAGCGATGCGTATCCCGTCCCGAAGTCGTCGATCGCGATGCGGATACCGAGGCTTCTCAGAGCTGCGATCTTGTCGGCTATCGTGCGGCTCTCACTGAGCAGTACGCTCTCGGTAATCTCCAGCGCCAGCCTGTTCGCCGGGAACCCGGTACGCGCCAGCGCCGCCGCGACCCGCGCCACGATCTGTGGGTCGTCGAGCTGGCGCGGCGAGATGTTCACGCTCAAGACGGTAGCCTGTTCGAGTACACCCTCGCTGTCCCACGACATCGCCTGGCGACAGGCTTCTTCGAGTACCCACAGGCCGAGCTCGCGTACGGCACCGATGTCCTCGGCGATCGGTATGAAGTCAATCGGATGGATGAGGCCCTTCTCGGGATGCTCCCAGCGCACCAGCGCTTCTAAGCCGGTCAAATCGCCGGACTCCAGCGTGACCTGCGGCTGGTAGTGGACCACGAACTCCTGCGCCTCGATGGCACGGCGCAGGTCGTTCTCTAGGTCCAGGCGGCGCAGGGCCTGGGTGTCCATCCCCTCCTCGAATACCACGTACCTCGCTTTGCCCTCGACCTTGGCGCGATATATGGCTATATCGGCCCGCCGGAGCAGATCCCCGGCCAGGACGCGCCCACGCTGCTTCTGGACCACGCCAATGCTAGCCGTCATGAACCGTGGGCCACGAGGCCAGCAGGAACGGACTCTGCAGTATGGTCAGGATGCGCTCGGCGGCCGTCCCGACACGTGCCTGAATCCTGCGGGGCGCTCGCCTAGCATCAAGTCGTGAGGGGATATCGGTGTCCGAATTGTGGTAGTGGTGGCCCGCGTTGACGAGGAGGCCGTCCCCGTCCGTTGCCGGCGTGCGATGCCAGCCTTGAAGGTGTGCAGCCGGAGGAGGTCGGCACCTTCGAGCTGGATGATCCCTGGCTGGACGCCTTCAGGGTGAGGGTCTAAAGCTCCTGGGTTACCCAGGGAGCGGTAGTACCAGATGTCGCGCCCGCCGTGCTCGTGCAACACCTCAGCCGCTTGCCTGGCCCGGGGCTCGTCGGGTGCGTAGACGGCGATCAGCTGCTCGCCGAGGGTTGAGGCGGCCATGAACCTGAATCGCGCCCGCTTCGGCTGTCGAGATCCTGTCCCACCGCGACAGGTAACGCCTGAGGCGTCCTCGCGGCCGCTCCTGTTCATCGAGTTTTGCGTTCAGGGTCTCCGTGGTGAATAGCGTGATGTCCGACGAGTCGAAACCGATCGCGACCAGCGATTCCACGGCGGTCACAGCAGATTGCGGGTCATCGATAGCGGCCAGCAAATGCTTCTCCGGGTACCACATTGAGAGGTCAGGCCTGGTCTTGTGGTCCCGGGACATGATTCCTTACTCCCAAGCGCGAAATCGCGCCCGAGCAGCCGCCGTCGGCTGGTCCGATGATCCTGGGGAGACACTCCAACGGTAGTCCCGACCGCCGCTCAGCCACTCATCGGTGGGGCCGCGACGAATGGCCTGGACCCTATCGAAGCTTATCGAAGACGATCTGCAGGTCGCCGGTATTGCGCGTCTTGAACGCGGCCTCGCAGGCGCCCCAGGTAGTACTCCCACATGCGGATGAAGCGCTCATCGAAGCCAAGCGCTCGGACGCCGTCCAGTCCGGATTTGAAGCGCCGTTGCCACTCGCGCCCGCGCCAGCGGGGAGAGGGACAAGAGCGGCGCCGATGCCCGAGCTAGCGCCGATCAGCCAGAAGTTCCTCCCGCCAGTTCCACGGTCTCGCTCCTTAGAAGCCCGGCCCGCCCACCGTGACCTTGAAGTTCATCTGGTTGCTCACCCACGTGCGCACCAGTCCGCGCAGGCGCTCGTAAGGCTGCTCGTAGAGGGCGAAGCCTGAGTCCTGGCGTCCCCGCTGGGGCTTGAACATGTAGTCCAGGCCAACGCTCTCCAGCAGCGCCTCCCCCACCAGCCCATAGCCGGGACCACCCAGCCGGTTCAATGCCATTTGCACCTGGTGCGCCGAGATCGGGCCGAGCTTCCGGCCGTTCTGTCGGGCGATTTCCAGCACGAAGCGGCCGGCCGTGCGCGTGTTCGACATCATCTCATAGACGAACCGGATCAGATCGCGGGTTATGCGCTGAAAGTCAGCGCCCATCAGCGGCAGCCAGCGCGTCACCGAAGACTGCAGCTCGGGCAGGATATCGTTGCCGGGCATCTCGAATTTGAGCAGGGCGGAGGCAACGGGTTCAATCAGCCCTGGGTCGGCCTCGAGCTGAAGCGCTGTCATATCGCGATACCAGAGCGTATGCAGCGTCTCGCGGCGCTTCACGCGCGTCGCCATGTAGGCAGCCTCGGGAGCGGCGCTCTTGAGAAGCCTGGCGATCAGGCCGTGCCAGTTGTCGGTCAGGTATTCCTGGACGACCCCGAAGGTCGTGACCTGTGCCGGCAAGTCACCGCCGCGGTGCGTGAACGGCATGGCTCGCGTCTCACGGATCTCGCGGTCAAGGTCAACCTCCTGGTATCCGAGGCCCATGAGGATGTGCTTGTAGGGCGTATGATGCGTCGCCTCGTCCGGAGCCCAGACGTTGTTGTTGAAGCGTGACAGCCAGGGGGCATCGAAGCGTTTCGCTCGCTCGTCTATCGCCGTGGCGAAGGTATCGGTGGCGCACTCGGTAAGGAGCGCGAGCCTGAGGATGCCGCCGAGGTCTTCCTCTGACAGTCCCTGGGGCAGCGTCCGCACGACGGCGCCGAGATCCATGCGCTGCTGCAGATTCTCGAACTCCCGGGGATTGATGAGATCTCCCGGTGCAGCCTCTATGCGGTCGACCAGCGCGTTCAAGCGCGTGTTCGCGACTGCCGGTAGGCGGTATGTGTCGGTCATCGTCAATTAGTTACCTGCGTTTCTGCTATATGG
This sequence comes from Dehalococcoidia bacterium, assembly GCA_009377665.1. Classification (GTDB taxonomy): domain Bacteria; phylum Chloroflexota; class Dehalococcoidia; order WHTO01; family WHTO01; genus WHTO01. Next base: position 14,562 of record WHTO01000026.1, on the reverse strand, counting down.
GATCACAATTCCTGGGCTGTCTGATTTGCGCTGGAAGTCTGAGGACCGGGGGTGCGGCCGGAAGGACCCCACGGGAAGTTAAATGCGACGATGGCGGCGAGGATCTTGTCGCCATCCCGCAGTTAGGGTAGACAATGCCCGCGCACTTCGCGTGGGACGTGCCTGCTACATCGTCGTGGTGGGCCTTTCCGGAAGTCGCCGCCGTCGCGCTGCCGAAATCGGGACTGCGCGACATCCGCCGGCTCAAGCGCGGGTGTCTGAAGAGGGGCCTTCGCCGCCTCCCTTGCTGATCAGGCCGAGCGGGTCGGGCAGTGGAACGGCCGTGGTTGGTTCAGCCGCCTTCGGCGGAGCCAGCAATGACACGGCGACCGAGACCGCGAGGATGCTGGTGATGCCGCCCAGCGAGAGCCAGATCGGCACGTGGTAGATGTCGGTAAGGAGCATCTTGATGCCCACGAAAACCAGGATCACCGCTAACCCGACCTTCAGATAGCTGAAGCGGCTCGCGGCGTCGGCGAGCAGGAAGTAGAGGGCACGCAGGCCAAGAATGGCAAAGATATTCGACGTGAAGACCACAAAAGAGTCGGTTGTTACGGCGAAGATGGCCGGGATAGAGTCGACCGCGAATACAACGTCGGTAGTCTCCACCAGCACCAGGACAGCGAAAAGCGGCGTGGCCACCATTCTGCCGCTGACGCGGGTGAAGAACTTCTGTCCCTGGTACTCCGGTGTCAGCGGCACCAGTCGCCGGAGAAGCTTCAGTACAGGGTTCTGGCCCGGGTCGAGCTCGCCCTCGCGGTGCCGCGCCATCTTGAGGCCCGTGAATATCAAAAAGGCGCCGAAGATGTAGATGATCCAGTGAAAGTTCTCGATCAGCGCCGCGCCGCCAATGATGAAGATGGCGCGCAGGACGATGGCGCCAAAGATCCCCCAGAAGAGCACCCTGTGCTGATAGGCCGCCGGCACGGCGAAGTACGAGAAGATCAGCGCGAAGACGAAGACGTTGTCAACGGACAGGCTCTTCTCGATCAGGTATCCAGCAAGATACTCGCCGGCTGTCGTTCCGCCCTGCCACACCCAGAGGATTCCACCAAAGCTCAGACCCAGGGTGATCCAGATGGTGCTCCAGATGGCGGCCTCGCGGGCGGACACCTCGTGAGCCTCGCGGTGGAATACGAGGAGGTCGATCGCCAGCATGACGATGACGAAGGCGATGAAGGCCGCCCAAACCCAAAGCTCCAAAGGTCAACACCTTCCGCGATTGATGCGAAGGTCTTGCCCGGCAGAATTGCCCGGCGGCACCGGACCTAAGTCGTATTGACGGCGCCGCCCGTTTGGAGCTACTCCCCCTCGTTGCTGTCTTGGAGGATAGGCGATCACCGGCCACGCCGGTAGCCGTGGCGCGACCGCTAGGCTGGTAGGGATGGCGAACCGGCTCGCAGACGAGACCAGCCCCTACCTGCTGCAGCACAAGGATAACCCTGTGGACTGGCATCCCTGGGGCGAAGAGGCCCTGAGCAAAGCCAAAAGCGACGACCTCCCGATCCTCCTCTCGGTGGGCTACTCCGCCTGCCACTGGTGTCACGTAATGGAGCGCGAATCCTTCGAGGACGAGGGGATCGCGAGCCTTATGAACCAGCATTTTGTGAATATCAAGGTCGATCGCGAGGAGCGGCCCGACATCGACGGGATCTACATGCAGGCCGTCCAGGCCATGACCGGCCGTGGCGGCTGGCCGATGACCGTCTTCCTGCTTCCCGACGGTACACCGTTCTACGGGGGAACCTACTACCCACCGGAGGACCGGCAGGGCATGCCCGGATTCCCGCGTGTCCTGGGCGCGGTCGCCGAGGCTTACCGCGAGCGCCGTGGCGCGCTCGAAGAGACGGGCCGCCAGCTGGTGGAGCGCCTGAGCCCGCCGGGGGAAGCCAGCGATCCAGCGGCGCTCCTGAGCGACGAGATCATCCACGGAGCGGTTGCTGGCCTGCGCGGGCGCTTTGACGCGGGCTATGGAGGCTTCGGCGACGCGCCGAAGTTCCCCATGCCGATGGACCTCGACCTGCTTCTCCGCTATCAGCATCGCTTCGGAGACCGCGGCGCGCTGGAGATCGCTTTGAAGACTCTCAGGAGCATGGCCAACGGCGGCATCTACGACCAGGTCGGTGGCGGATTCGCCCGCTACTCGACGGACCGCGAATGGCTGGTCCCCCACTTCGAGAAGATGCTCTACGACAACGCCCAGCTCGCCGGCCTCTACCTAGACGCCTACCTCGTCACGCGGGACGCCTTCTTCGCGCGGGTCGCCACCGAAACGCTGAACTATGTGCTGCGTGAAATGACGCACGAAACCGGCGCCTTCTACTCAACGCAGGATGCCGATTCGGAGGGCGAGGAGGGCAAATTCTACGTTTGGGCGCGAGACGAGATCGCCGGGGCGCTGCGTGACGCCCCGCCACCCGTTCGGGACGGGATGGACCCTGCCTCCCTTGTCTGCGAGTTCTACGGCGTGACCGAAGAGGGCAACTTCGAGGGCAGAAACATCCTGCACGTCGGCCGCGATCCGGCTGCGTTCGCCGCCGAGCACGGCCTCGGCGAAGACGAGCTTATGGCCCTCCTCGACCAGGCGAAGACACCGCTCTACGAGGCGCGCGAGCGCCGCGTCCACCCGGGACGCGACGAGAAGGTACTGGCTTCGTGGAACGGAATGATGCTCAAGGCTTTCGCCCGTGCCTCGCGCATCCTGGACGACACTGAGGGCCGCTACCTCGATGCCGCCAGGCGTAACGCCGACTTCCTGATCGCGAGCATGCGCCCGCAGGGCCGTCTGCTGCGGACCTGGAAGGACGGACAAGCGAAGCTGCTGGGCTACCTGGAGGACTACGCCTGCGTTATAGATGGGTTGGTCGCGGCCTACGAGGCCACCTTTGAACCGCGCTACCTGGCCTCATCCCTGGAGCTGGCCGACGAGATGCTGACGCTGTTCTGGGAGCCCGAGGGGAGCGTCTTCTACGACACCGCGACCGATCACGAGGAGCTGGTGACACGCCCGCGGGACGTGTTCGACAACGCCACCCCGGCCGGGAACTCCGTGGCCGTGGACGTGCTCCTCAGGCTGGCCGAGCTGGCCTCTCGACAGGACTACGAGAAGGTCGCCAGCGCGGCCCTGCGCGGGCTTTCCCGCTACCTGCAGGAGTTGCCCGCCGGGTTCGGACGGCTGTTCTGCGCGCTCGACTTCTACCTGGGGCGCAAACAGGAGCTCGCGTTGATCGCCGACCAGGGCGACGCGGCGGATGCTCTCCTCGGTGTCGTCTACGGCGCCTACCGGCCTTACCTGGTGGTCGCCGGCGGACGCCCGGACCCCGAGCTCGCCCGCCTGACGCCGCTGCTGGAGGCGCGGGGAACAGTCGATGAACGGCCTACGGCCTACGTCTGCGAAAACTACGCCTGCCAGGCTCCGGTGACCGAGCCCGCCGAACTTGCCGCGCAGCTTCGCTAGAACCCGGCGGCACAGGGTCGCCAGGGCGTGCGGTTGCGGCTTTCGCATCCGTAGACTGACGCTATGACTGCCATCGAAATCGTCCGCGAGAAACCTGACAGAGACTTTCGCCTGGACTCATCGGCCAGGCCCCGTGAATACCGGTCGGTGATCGACCTCTACGTAGTCGAGCGTCGGTTCGAAGGCGCCCTCGATATCGACGTTGCCTGCACGGAGCCTTTAGAGAAGCTTCGCCTGCACGCGGTCAACCTCGACGTTCAGTCGGTCGAGATCGACGGCGCCGCGGCCGAGCACTGGGAACTGGAGGCCGAGAGCGAAACGCTCTACGTGCGATTCGCCTGGTCGGTGCCGCCGGGGACCCACACCCTGCGCTTCGTCTATCGCGCCCCGTTCTCCTCCGACATGTTCGGCCTCTACTGGGCCGGGAACATGGCAGCCACCCAGCTTGAGTCGGCCTTCGCCCGCAAGGTCTTCCCCTGCTTCGACGAGCCGGGCTACAAGGCCAGGTGGTCGATGACGATAAGCGCCGAGGCCGACCTCGAGGTGCTTTCCAACGGACAGGTCGAGGACGAGACGTTCGATGATGCCGCGGGTCGACGGACGCTGCGGTTCTCACAGACGCCGCCGTTGCCCACCTATCTGATCGCGCTGGTGGCGGGCAAGGTCGAAGGCAGCGATCCCCTGCACGTGGGCAGCACGCCGATACGGACATGGGCCACCGACGACGGAGTGAAGCTGACCGACTTCGCCCAGGAGTGCGCGGTCTTCTCATTGCGGGCCGAAGAGGAGTATTTCGCGGTCCCTTATCAGTACGGCAAACTGGACCAGGTTGGGGTCCGAGAGTTCCAGTTCGGCGCGATGGAGAACGCCGGCCTCGTCGTCTATGGCGAAGCCGACCTGATCCTGGATCCCGACAAGACTCCGCTATCCGGCCGCAAGCGCGTTGCGGAGGTTATCGCGCACGAGCTTGCGCACCAGTGGTTCGGCAACCACGTGACGATGAGCTGGTGGGACGATCTGTGGCTCAATGAGTCGTTCGCGACGTGGCTGGCGCTCAAGATCGTCAGCGACTGGCGACCTGGCTGGAAGATCTGGCACGAACTGGAAGGCTTTCGCAAGGAGGCGCTCGGCATCGACGCGCTCTCCTGCACCCACCCGATTCGCTCGGAGATGCGCTCGGTCCACGAATCGGACGAGCGCTATCGGCAGATCACCTACTACAAGGGCGGGGCCGTCCTCAACATGATCGAGGCCTACCTCACGGCCGACGTGTTCCGCGAGGGCATGCGCCTCTACATGAAACGACACGGCGAGGGCAACGCCGCTGCCGGCGACCTCTGGCAGGCCTTCCAGGACTCGTCCGGTCAGCCGGTGCGCGCGGTCGCCGAGGACTGGGTCAGCCGCCCCGGATTCCCGCTCGTCGAGGTTGGGCTCACCGGCGGCACGCTCAAGCTTACTCAGCGCCGCTTTACTGCTCTCCACGGCGCGGTTGAGGAGAGACCGTGGAGCGTCCCTATGGTCATCCGCTACGTCGATGACGAAGGAGAGCATGTCGAGCGCGTCCTTTTCGACGAACGCTCCACCGAGATTCCGCTTCCGATCAGCGGCACGCTCGGCGTGCTTTATGCCAACGCCGGGGCGAGTGGGTTCTACCGCTGTTCCTACGACGCGACGCTCGCCGGGCTGCTGAGAGAGCGCATCACTGAGCTCTCGCCGGTCGAGCGCGTGAGCTATTTGAGCGACCTCTGGGCACTGGCCAAAGCAGGCCAGCGTTCGACGAGCGAGTTCCTGGACATCGCGTTGTCCCTCGTCGATGAGCGCGAAGAAGCGGTGCTAGCGGAGGCGGTGTCGCACCTCGAGTATCTGAACTCCCGAGTTCTGACGGGCAACGAGAGGGACGATCTGCAAGCGCGCGTCGGAGCCGCCTTCAGGCCGCGGCTTGAGGAGCTGGGCTGGGACGCCGCCCAGGACGAGGACGAGTCCACAGGCGTGCTGAGGGCAGAGTTGATCAGGCTGCTCGGCCTGACGGTTGGCCTGCCCGAGGTCCTTGCCGAGGCGGCACGACGGGTTGATGACGAGTTGGCCGGTTCGGGCCCCCGCTTGGACGCGAACCTGTTGCCGGTCGCGACGACGCTCGCGGCACGGGTGGGAGGTGAGGAGCGCTTCGAAGCCTATCGCAGGGCGGCGAAGGAGCTTCCCGACCCCCAGGGACGGCGCCGGCACCGCGTGGCGCTGGCGGCTTTCGAGGACCCGGTGCTGCACGAGCGGGCACGGGGCCTCACCCTGACCGACGAGTATCCCGGCCCGGATCTCTTCCGCTTCGTGGCCGTTTCGCTCGGCAACCCGAAAACGCGCGAGGACTCATGGCAGTTCATTCGTGAGAAGTGGGACAGCCTGGCCGAACGCACCGGTGGGGCCACCATGCTGCGCTACCTGGTCGAGTTCCTGGCGCCGGCGGGCGGTGACTACGCCGAGGAGATCAGGTCGTTCCTGCTTTCGAAGCCGCTGGAGGACGCCGGCAAGGCGGTCGAGCAGGTCGTCGAGGAGCTTCAGATCGACGCTGCCTTCCTGGACAGGGCGCGGCGAGAGACTGGAGAGTGGTTGGCCGGGCGGGGGTGATCCCGCCCGGGCCCTCTAAACGAATACCGGGTCAGTCGACCCGCGCGGTGGCGTACCCGCGCAGGACCTCGACACCGTCCTGGTTGGTCGTTACGACATCGAATTCAGCGACTTTCTCGCCGTCCTCGTCGCGGACTTCCTTGACGGTCAGGCTGGCTTTAAGGTCGTCGCCCGGTACGACGGTGGCCAGGAAGCGGACGCCGTACTTCTTCAGCCGCCCGTCGCCGACGTAATCGGTGACGGCCTTGCCGGTTATGCCCATGGTCAGCATGCCGTGCGCGATGACGGTGGGGAATCCTGCCACGTGCGTCGCGAACGGCTCGTCCGTGTGGATCGGGTTGTAATCGCCGGACGCACCGGCGTACTGGACGATCTGCGTCCGCTTCAGGTCCTTGACGAGATCGGCCTGGTGGGTTGCCCCGGCCTTGAGTGCGCTTGCCTTCAGTGCCATCTTCCCTCCCTCAGGCGTTCTCAGGAGTCTTCTCGGTGGTGACGCTGACCTGGCGTGCCGTGACGACAAGACCGCCGTTCTGGTCGCGGTACTCGGTGACGGCTTCCGTGAACTTCAACTTGCCGCCGCGCCTGCCCTCCTTCTCCCAGGTCTTGCCGGGCTTGAGGGTGGCGGTGAGGATGTCCCCGGCCTTCGGATGCCGATGATATTCATAGTGCTGCTCGGCGTGCAGGCCGCGCGCCACGTCGCCGCCGCCGGGGCGGCTGCCAGCGCCCTGGTCCGCCATCCCGCTCGGGTTTTTCCCCGATCCGTGCCAGGGCTGGCCCGGTACGGGGCGCAGGAAATAGCCTGGCTCAAACTGCGCGCTCGACTGGATGAACGTCGGCGGCGCGATGATCTGGCCCGCTTCTGTCTTGCTGGCCTGCCCCTCGTCGTGATAAACGGGGTTGGGGTCGCCCACGGCGCGGGCGAACATCATGATGTGCCCCGCCTCGATGGGGAACTTGAACTCCTTATCTGCCATTCGAAACCTCCCTAACGAGTCAGGATTATACGCCCTTGCAGCCATCCCGACCGCTCCCGGGTAGCTCGCGGGAGCTGAAAGGAGTGGGTGCGACCGGCATATCCGGCACGCCCGGCGTAACGAGGGTCTAACGACGGCCGCGCCGTGCTGCGCTAAGCGATGCTCGCAGCGCCTTCTCGATGCTTTCGTTGTCACCCTGTGCGGGCCGCTTTGCCTTGCCGAGGCGTTGCCCGAGGAGCGCGGCGACCGCTGCCTCCTCCCGGGAGAGCTCGCGGAGCTTACGCGGATTGCTTGCGAACGTCTCCAGCATCGACCCATCCACGTAGGCGTCGATGACCTCCGGGTGGATGTACGACTTCCGGCAGATCGTCGGTGTGTTGCCGAGGCGGCGGGAGACGGCCTCGACGGCTTGGGCGACGTTCCTTATCGCTTCTGATTCGCTGTCGAACGACTCGAACTCGCGCAGGGCGAGGGCACAGAGCACGGTCGCCGACCACGTCCGGAAGTCCTTGGCTGTGAAGTCGCTGCCACTGATCTCGCGCAGGTAATCGTTGACATCGCCGGAGTCGATCGCGTGGCGGCGGCCCTCGTCGTCGACGTACTGAAAGAGCTCCGATCCGGGGATATCGCGGCAACGCTTCACGACCTGGGCGAGCCTGCGGTCGCTCAAACGGACCTCGTGTTTCTTGCCCGACTTGCCCTGGAACCTGAAGAACGTGCCTTTGGATCCGCTCTTGACGTGACCGTCCTTCATCGTCGTCAGGCCGAACGAGTTGTTGCTCTTCGCGTACTCCTCGTTTCCGACCCGAATCAGCGTCGCCTCGAGCAGCCGGACGACGGTCGCCAGCACCTTTTCACGCGGAAGTCCGTGCAGGCGCAGATGCTCGTCGGTGCGTGCCCGGATCCGCGGCAATGCGTTCGCGAACTCCAGCATCCGGTGGAACTTGGTCTCGTCCCGCTGCTCGCGCCACCTCGGGTGATAGCGGTATTGCTTGCGACCGCGGGCGTCGCGCCCGGTGGCCTGGATGTGACCGCGAGGGCTGGGACTGATCCAGACGTCGGTCCAGGCCGGCGGGATAGCCAGCCTCTTGATCCTGTTTACCTCTTCCCGATCCCGGAGGGGCTTCCCATCCGGGTCGAGATAGGTAAAGCCATGCCCTGCTCTACTGCGTCGGATACCCGGCTGCTGGTCCGAGACATGGCGCAGGCCGGCGGCGCGTGCGTCGAGTAGCGGTTCCTGCGAGGACTCCACATCGATCTGGGTACTGTTGCGCAAGGCACCTGCCAAGGTCGGCCCTCCTATGGGCGGAGGAGCCTGGGCTAGAGACCTTTGTCGGCGATGAAGTGGGCGAGGTCGGCCGTGCGCGATGAATATCCCCACTCGTTGTCGTACCAGCTCACGACCTTGGCCAGGTTGCCCATGGCCATGGTGCTCTTGGCGTCGATGATCGAGCTGTGGGGGTTGCCCCGGAAGTCGGAGCTCACCAGCTCCTGCTCCTCGTAGGAGAGGATGCCGCGCATCGACTCGGTTGCAGCGTCCCGGAAGGCTTCGTTGATCTCCTCCGTGGTGACCTCCTTGTCGAGGGTGGCGACGAAGTCGCACACGGATACCGTCGGCGTGGGGACGCGGAAGGCCAGCCCGTCGAGGCGTCCTTTGAGCTCGGGCATCACGAGGGTGACAGCCTTGGCTGCCCCGGTCGTCGTCGGGATGATGTTCTGAGCGGCGCCGCGGGCGCGGCGCAGGTCCTTGTGGACGGTATCGAGGATGACCTGGTCGTTGGTGTAGGAGTGGATCGTCGTCATGTATCCGTGCTGCACGCCGAAGGAGTCGTGCAGGACCTTGACCACAGGGGCGATGCAGTTTGTGGTGCACGAGGCGTTGGAGACAACCCGGTGCACCTCCGGGTCGTAGACCTCGTCGTTGACGCCGAGGACCAGGGTAGCGTCTTCGTTCTTGGCCGGAGCCGAGATGATCACCTTGCTGGCGCCCCCGCCGTCGATGTGAGCGCGGGCCTTTTCGCCGTCGGTGAAGAAGCCGGTCGACTCGATCACGATCTCGACGCCGGCATCGCGCCAGGGGATCTGCGCGGGGTCGCGCTGGGCGAACACCGTGATCTCCTGGCCGTCAACGATCAACTTCCCGTCGCGAGCGTCTACTTTGCCCGGATAGGGGCCGTAGGTGCTGTCCCAGCGCAGGAGGTGGGCGTTGGTCTCGGTATCCGTGAGGTCGTTGATGGCCACGACCGAAAGCGTGTCGTTGTGGCGCTCCCGGATAGCCTTGTAGACCTGCCTGCCGATGCGACCGAAGCCGTTGATGCCAACCCGCGTCTTGCCGGCCATCGTATTCCTCCTGGCGCGCTGATATTAACGACAAGTTTACGTCACGAGACCGATAGCCTCTCGCCTACAGCATGAGCTTGCGCGATGCGGAGGTCGCGGAGCGCCTGAAGTTGACCAGCAGGTAGCGTTGCTTTCCGTCGATCTCGATCTCGTCCATCCGACAGCGCCCCGCGTCTGCCAGCCTGTCGTCGATGCGGTCCCTCAGCGACAGTGCCGCCTGCCGTGTCTCGTCGCTGATCACGAAGACGCCCGGCATATCCAGGATCAGCGCCAACTGCCTCTCCTGCAGCCGCAGCAGCCAGCCCAGCATCAGCTCCGCAAAGCCCACGTGGAACGCCTGGTCGGCGAAGGTTGCCATGACGCGCTGCTGGTTCGACTCGCTGGCCGTGAGCAGCAGCGACGCGCCGAAGGCCGGGCCGGCGAGGTCCGACGCCGCTCTGTGGACCATCGCCAGGCGGTCGTCGGCGGCGAGGCCAGGCTCGACGGCCTGGCGGCCGAGGTCCATCCCGAGCGCTTGGTGGGAGATTTCGGGGAGCAGGGTGTTGTCTAGCCAGTGGTCGAATTCCGCCATCCCGCCTCGGTGCAGCTGTACCTGCGCTGCCAGCAACCCGGCAGCCGCGCGCACGAGAGGTGGGACCGACGAATATGCCCCTCGCGTGATGAGCAGAAGGGCATCGCGCTGGGCGGAGAAAGCACGCGACCAGTACAGGGTGATCGCGGCGAGCTTTCGCGTCCGGTACTTCGAGGGGTATGAGGCTTGCTGGACCTGTATTTGCAGCAGCATCGCCTGCTTGAAGCAGCGCAGGTCGTCGCCAAGAAGGAATCTCGTCTGCCGGAATGCATCCTGCACGGCAGGGACCGTCCCTGCGCCCGGCGCCTCGGGCAGGTCGTAGGTTTCGGCGATAAGGACGGGCGCAACGCGCAGGTTTCGCCCTGCGGGCGGCTCGTCCACCCTAGCCCCAGCCCTTGCGGGCGCCCTCGATCATCGCGAGCGGCCCCACCGGCCAGTTGTAGCCGTAGACCATCGCCTTGTTGATGTCCTCGACGGTCGCCAGGTCTTCGTCCAGGATCTTCTGGGCCTCGGCCACGGCGGCGAGGTAGATGCGGTTGGCGACGAAGCCGTACGCGCCGGGCTGATCCTTGACGCGGACCGCGACCTTCTCGCTCCTCTCACAGAGGTCGACCATGGCGTGGACGGTCTCGTCGGATGTTTCGGGCCCGGCGACGATCTCGACCATCTTCATGATTGGCGCGGGGCTGAACCAGTGCATGCCGACGAACCGATCCTTGCGCTGGACCGCGTCCGCGAGCTTGGTTATCGAGAAGCCGGAGGTGTTGGTGGCGAAGATGGCGTCCTTGCGGACGATTCCCTCGAGCTCGGCCCAGACCTTCTTCTTCAGTTCAAAATCCTCGGGTACAGCCTCGACGACCAGGTCAACGCCTTTGAGGTCGTCGACGGCGGTAATGAACGAGATCCGGGACACCGCCTCGTCGGCCTGCTGCCTGGTGACCTTGCCGCGCTCGACCCCGCCCTCCAGCCCGTAACGGCCGGTGGTGATGGTTTCGCGCGTCTTCGCGTTCAGCTCCTCCGAGATGTCGCGTGAGAGGACGTTATAGCCGTGGAGGGCAAAGACCTGGGCGATGCCGCCGCCCATCACGCCCCCGCCCATCACGCCGATGGTCTTGATCTCAGGAATGCCGGCCATAATCGCCTCCTTTTTTCGTCGACGCTATCAAGGTTACGGCCTCACTCGGGATGGGCGGCGAACGGGTCGCGGATGCCCCTTTCGCGGCAGATTGCCGAGAGCCGTTCGACCATCGCGTCGCGGACAGGGGCCGCCGCGAGCGCTGCGAGGATGTCCTCGCGCCCGCGAGCGGCCATCTGGACGGTGCCTTCCGTGTCCGCGAGGACAAGCCGCATAGCGTCGGCAGCGGCGTCCCGGTCCGGCTCGGCCCACCATGAACCGGCGGGATAAGGCGGATACTCGCGGTCGACAGGTACCAGCTGGTAGGGGATCAGCAGGCTGTTCTCGTCCGTCATGAAGTCGACGTTGCCGCCGTAGGCGGTGGCTATCACGGGCTTGCCCGCGCGCATGGCCTCCGCCGGTGTCAGTCCGAACCCCTCCGAGCGGTGCAGGGAGACGTAGCAATCGCACAACTCGTAGAGAGAATCGACCTCAGCCCGCGAGAGGACCCGGTTGTCCACGCGGATCGCTGCGCCCGCCGCCGCGTCCCTCATCGCCGCCTCCGCCTGTCCGTCCGCGTGTGCGGCCTTGATGTAGAGCAAGGCGTTGCCTCCCGTGGGGAAGGCCTTCCTGAACGCCGAGATGAGGCCCAGCGGGTTCTTACGCTCGACGACGCTGTGGGCGTCGAACATGAACAGGAACAGGAAGGCGTCCTCGGGAAGCCCAAAGTGCGCCCTGTCGAACCTGCCGCCGGTGGATATCGGCGATTGCAGGGCGTAGGGCACGTGGTGCACGGGTACCGTGGTTGCTCCGGCGATGGCATCCCGCACGAACCTGGTCGGCGCCCAGATTTCGTCGAAGCAGAGCGTCCTATCGCGCCACGCCCTGGGAAAGTCGGGCATCTCCCAGTTCCAGGCCCCGACGTTGTGGTGCCCCGCGAAGTAGGCATCGCCAGCCTTCTGCACGAACGTGGGGACCTGATCGGCGTTCACGTAGACCAGGTTTACGGCGAACGGGTTATCCCTCGAGAACCGGGCCAGCGTCGCATCGACGTTGTCGGACCAGTGGTCGACCACGTTGTTCAGAGCGAGGGGGACACCGGCATCCCGCAGCAGCCGTACGGCCGACCTGGTGGCTTCGCCCGTCCCTTTCTCTGATTTCAGATAACCGGCAACGTTGATGCCGAAAGGGCGCGCAGACGGCGATCCGCGAGGCGGGGAGGCGGTGAATTGAACCGTCATGCCACCGGGAGGGCGTCCGGTTACGAGGCGCACGTAGAGGGCGTCGAACCTGGCCGAAAGCCAGCGGCTTCGGCCAAGCGTGAGGTCGAACAAGGGACGAGCCGCCCGGCCTGCGCCGACGACCAGCGTTCCCAATAGCCTCCGTGCTCGAAGCCTCGCGTTCGTTGGCACACCCATAGTGTGGCCGCTCGTTGTCCTGCGGCTGACGTGTCCGCTGCTCGCCGCATCTAGTTCGGCGGCCGGTGATTTGCCCGATCCCCCGAACAAGGCGTGCCAGAGGTTGTCGGCGACCATCTCGAACGACCGGCCACGCGCGTATCTCACAGCCTCCGCCGAGAGCCGCTCGCGCCTATCGCTGTCGCTCAGAAGGAGTTCGATGGCGTCGGCCACTGTCCCTGCGTCGTGCGGCACGGCGAGCTTCAGCACCGCCTTATCGGGCGCCTCGGCCATCGTCCCGTGGTCGCTGATCACGGTGGGGATGCCCGCCGCCAGGCAACGCATCAAGGCGCCCGATGTTTCACCTTGAGAGGGGTGGCGCAGCTGGACCGCAACCGTGGCCGCGGCCAGCCACCCGTCCAGGTCCTCGGCGGCCAGGTAGCCGGTGAAGTGAACGCGTCCCGCGAGGCCTTCCTGTTCGGTGAGCGCCAGGACGTCCTCGCGATAGGCGAAATGCAGGTCGCTGAGGAAGACCAGCATTGCCCGCGGCCACGCGCGTGCTGTCGAAGCGAACGCCTCGATCAGAGTGAGGAAATGCTTGGTCGGACCCATGATCCCGCCGCTGACAACCAGGCTTGAGTCCAGCGGCAGACCGTGACGGGCAGCGAGCTCCGGCCAGGAGGTAGGCGTCTGGTCAGGTATCAGTTGGATGCCGACAGGGATCGTCTGAATGGG
>WHTO01000026.1:0-1306 GCA_009377665.1 Dehalococcoidia bacterium | reverse complement strand
CTGCGTAGCGGGAGTTGACCAGCACCTTGCTGGCGTGACTCATGAGCTCGCCGGCGAGGCAGACGTTGCGCTGGACGATGACGTCCATCTCCCAACCGACAATCTCCGTGAGGCTCGCGCCGAATGCCTCGCACCAGGGGACCGCTTCGCGGACGAGACTTTCGGCGTCAGCGGGCCGCGATGCAAGGAGGCGTTCGTAGAAGCTGGTGAGGCGGATGTCGTGGAGCCAAACAATCCCCTTGTAGGTCTTGATGAGGTCGTACATGTAGGCATGGAAGATGCTGTTTCCGAGGCAATAGACGATCCGGTCGTAGCTCCCCGCAGCGGCCGAAGCCGCGATTCATCGACGTGAATGATCCTCGCCCGCTGTTGGGGAGGGTCCTCGTAATCGGGTACCAGGCCGCCGACGACGATGTCGATCTCGACCTCGTAACGCGCCGCCAGTGCCCGCAACACCTCGCCGCTGTAGTGGGCCACGCCGCTCTGCTCGGGCGGATACGGCGTGCCGAAGGCCAGGCGCTTCATCGGCTGACCAAGGACGGTGCGTTCGTCAACGTCGGGGGCCCAGCTCGGGGCCCGTCCCTGGTTATGACGGCGGTCGGCGCTGCCTGAAAGCGCCCTGTCCGGCGTAGTGGGCAGAGGCACCCAACTCCTCCTCGATGCGCAGTAGCCTGTTGAACTTGGCGACCCGCTCGCCGCGGCTGGGAGCGCCGAACTTTGCCTGGCCCGTCCCCGTGGCGACGACCAGATCCGCGATCGTCGTGTCCTCCGTCTCGCCGCTGCGGTGGGAGATTACGGCGGTCCAGCCTGCCTTGTGCGCCATCTCAACCGCCGCCAGCGTTTCGGTAAGGGTGCCGATCTGGTTGAGCTTGATCAGGATCGAGTTGGCGCTGCGCTCTTTGATTCCGCGTTCGAGCCGGCGCGTGTTCGTCACGAACAGGTCGTCGCCGACGAGCTGGACGCGGTCGCCGATCGCGGATGTCAAAGCCCGCCAGCCCCCCCAGTCGTCTTCTGCCATGCCGTCTTCGATCGAAATGATTGGGTACTGTTCGGACCATTCCCGCCAGTGCTCGACCATCTCGTCACTGGTGAGGCGGCGATTCTCACGCGCGAGGACGTACTCGCCATCCGCGAAGAGCTCGGTCGACGCCGGATCGAGGGCGATGCAGGCGTCCGCACCCGGCCGATAGCCCGCGCGCTCTATGGCCTCCAGCACGGTCTCAAGGGCCTCCCTGTTGCCGCCGAGGCTGGGGGCGAAGCCGCCTTCATCGCCCACGTTTGTCGAAAGTCCGCGCTCGTGCAGCAG
>WHTO01000205.1:2682-4271 GCA_009377665.1 Dehalococcoidia bacterium | reverse complement strand
CGACCCCCTGGTGCTGGCGAAGGAATGCACGACCATCGACTACCTGAGCGATGGCCGCCTGCTGCCCGTCTTCGGCGTCGGTGGCGACGTGGCGCCCGAGTTCGCCGCGACCGGCCAGGGCACACAGGGCCGCGGCGCCCGCTCGAACGAGATGCTGACCTTGCTGACCCGCCTCTGGAGCGAGGACAAGGTGAGCTTTGAGGGCAAGTACTACAACTATAAGGACGTCACGATCAGCCCCAAGCCCAAGCAGCAGCCGCTGCCCGTCTGGATCGGCGGCAGCAGCGAGGCGGCAATCGAGCGCACCGCGAAGCTCGGCACCGGCTGGCTCTCGGGTTCGGCGCAGACGCCGGCCCAGATCGGGCGCGTGATCACGGCGATCCGCGAACGCAGCGCCGAGTTGGGCCGGCCGATCGATAACGACCACTACGGCTGCGGGCTGAGCTATCGCTTCGGCAGTTGGGAAGAGCCACAGGTGCAGCGCATGGCCCAGCAGCTCCAGGCCCGCAACCCCGACGTCGACCCGCGAGCGATGATGGCGGTCGGCGGCGCGGAGGAGGTCATCCAGCTCGTGGAAGTGCTCCGCGCAGTCGGCGTTTCGAAGTTCGTCCTGCGCCCCATCGCCTCGACCGATGACGACATGCTGGAGCAGAGCCGGCTGATCGCCGAAGAGGTCATCCCGTACGTCCACAAGATCCCGTGAGTGCGAGTCCTTCGTCCTCGGCCTTGAAGTCCTCGATACTTTGCCACTGATTCGTGCGACTCAACAACCGCCCGCCGCCCTATCTCGGGTAGAATCTGCGGGCAGCCCTACAGCCGTCGCAGACGGCCCAGGCGCTTCTAGTTACTAGTTACTGGTTACCAGTTACTTCCGGAGGAGCCTCCCATGCGTGTACCTGCCGCCATTGCCGAAATCCTCAAGCGCGAAGGCGTCGAGATCGTGTTCGGCTATCCGGTCAACCCGATCTTCGATGCCGTCGCCGCCGCCGATATCCGGCCCATCGTCGTGCGGCAGGAGCGCATCGGCATCCACATGGCGGACGCCTACAGCCGCGTCAACTCCGGCGACAAGATCGGCGTCTTCACAATGCAGTCAGGCCCGGGCTCCGAAAACGCCTTCGGCGCCGTCGCCCAGGCGTACTCCGAGTCGGTGCCGATGGTCGTGCTGCCAGGTGGCTACGCCCGCCACCTCACCAACGTCTTCCCCAACTTCAACTCGATGGTCAACTACGGCCACATCACAAAGTGGGCAGAGCAGGTGACGCTCGCCGAATACGTACCGGAAGCGATGCGGCGTGCCTTCACTCAGGCCCGCAACGGCCGCCCCGGCCCAACCCTCGTCGAGTTCCCCGGCGACCTCTTCCGCGAAGAGATTGCGGACGACTTCGCCTACGTCCCTACCTTCAAGAAGCGCACCGCGCCCGACCCCGCCGACGTCGACGAGGTTGCCCAGGTCCTGATCGACGCCGAGCGCCTCGTCATCTACGCCGGCCAGGGCGTGCACTACGCGAAGGCCTGGGCAGAGCTGAAGGAGCTGGTCGAGCTGCTCGAGGCGGCGACCACCACCAGCCTCGAGGGCAAGAGCGCCT
>WHTO01000205.1:0-2672 GCA_009377665.1 Dehalococcoidia bacterium | reverse complement strand
ACCCGCTCTCCCTCGGCAGCGGCGGCCGGGCGATGCCGGAGCCGGTCTACAAGCATGTCATGGACGCGGACGTCATCTTCGGCATCGGCTGCAGCTTCGGCCGCACCAGCTACGGCATCCAGTTTCCTCAGAGCGGCCCGAAATACGTCCACGCCACCCTGGACCCGAAGGACATCAACAAGGACATCCAGGCCAGCCACGCCCTCGTCGGCGACGCCCAGCTCACGCTGCAGATGCTGATCGAGGCCGTGCGTGAGCGCCTGGGCGGCAAGCCGCGGGGCCGGGCAGCGGACGTCGCGGCGAAGATCAAGGCGCAGCGGGACGAGTGGCTGCCAAAGTGGATGCCCAAGCTCACCTCCAACGACACGCCGCTCTCGCCCTACCGCGTGATCTGGGACCTTATCCACACTGTCGACGTGTCCAACACGATCGCGACCCACGACGCCGGCAGCCCGCGCGACCAGTTCACGCCCTTCTGGCCTTCGACGACGCCGCTCAGCTACCTCGGCTGGGGCAAGACGACTCAGCTCGGCTACGGCCTCGGCCTGGCGATGGGCGCCAAGCTGGCACGGCCCGACAAACTCTGCTTTAACGTCTGGGGCGACGCCGCCATCGGCATGACCGGCATGGACTTCGAGACCGCCGTCCGCGAGCGCATCCCGATCCTCTCGATCCTCTTCAACAACTTCTCGATGGCGATCGAGCTGGCGGCGATGAAGATTTCGACCGAGAAGTACCGCTCGACCGACATCTCCGGCAACTACGCCGAGTTCGCCAAGGCCCTCGGCGGTTACGGTGAGCGCGTAACGACACCCGACGAGATCATCCCGGCAATCAAGCGCGGCGTCGAGCAGACGCTGAACGGCACGCCGGCGCTGCTCGAGTTCATCACGACGAAGGAGACGGAAATCTCCTCCTTCGGGCGAGGATAGAAAGGAACAAGGAACAGGGAACACGGACACCGGGCTCCCCTTGTTCCTTGTTCCCTGTTCCTGAGGACTAACCCATGATCATCGACTGCCACGGCCACTACACCACGGCACCCGCTGCGCTCTTCGCTTATCGGCGGCAGCAGCTCGCTGACCTTGCATCGTCGGGCAAAGCGCCGCCGAAAGGCACGATCTCGATCAGCGACGATGAGATTCGGGAGAGCGTCGAGAAGAACCAGATCCGGCTGCAGCGCGAGCGGGGCAGCGACCTCACCTTCTTCTCGCCCCAGGCCAGCGCCATGGCCCACCATGAGGGCGACGAGACGGCGAACCGCTACTGGGCGGAGCACTGCAACGACCTGATTCACCGGGTGGCGACGCTCTACCCGAGCAACTTTGTTGGCGCTTGCATGCTGCCTCAGGTCCCCGGCATCTCACCCGCCAACTGCATCGCCGAGCTGCGCCGCTGCGTGACCGAGCTGGGCATGATTGCCGCCAACCTCAACCCGGACCCCTCCGGCGGCTACTGGACCGACCCGCCGCTGACAGACCACTACTGGTACCCGATCTTCGAGGCGGCGTCGGAGCTCGACGTGCCGCTGATGGTCCACGTCAGCACCTCCTGCAACCCGAACTTCCACACCACCGGGTCGCATTACCTCAATGCCGACACCAGCGCCTTTGTCCAGCTGCTGATGTCGGACCTCTTCAAGGACTTCCCGACCCTCAAGCTGATCATTCCGCACGGCGGCGGCGCCGTCCCCTATCACTGGGGACGCTTCCGCGGCCTTGCCCAGGACAACGGCTGGAAGTCGCCGGCGGAGCTGATGGGCAACAACGTCTTCTTCGACACCTGCGTCTACCACAAGCCCGGCATCGAGGTGCTCCTCAAGGTCGTGCCGGAGGACAACATCCTCTTCGCCTCGGAGATGGTCGGCGCGGTGCGCGGCGTCGACCCGGACACCGGCTTCAACTACGACGACACAAAGCGGTACATCGACGCGGTCGACTGGCTCAACGACGCCCAGCGGCAGAAGATCTACGAAGGCAACGCCCGCCGCGTCTACAGCCGCTTCCGCTCTTAGTGGAATTTCATGAAATTCACTACGAGCTTGGAAAGAAGAAATCCTACGATGTCTGAAATCCCACGACTGAACGGCATCATCAAAGTCCTCGAAGAGGGCGGCAGGGCATACACCGCCTTCGCCACCCCCGACGTGCAGACCGCCCTCGACATGAGCGTCGCGCCCTACGACGGCATCGTCTTCGAGTGCGAGCACAACGCCTGGGATGCCCGCGGCCTGCGCGATAGCCTTCAGTACATGGTCAACCGGCGCCAGATCTTATCTTCGGCATCACTTGCGCCGCAGGTCACGCCTATCGTGCGCATCCCGCCGAACGGTAACGAGATGGACCAGACCTACGCGAAGCAGGCCCTCGACCTCGGCGCCTACGGCATCGTCTGGCCCCACATCAGCACGGTCGAGCAGGCTTATAACGCGGTCGCCGCCTGCCGCTATCCCCGTCTCAAATCGGCGCCGCTCTACGAGCCCGCTGGCATCCGCGGCGACGCGCCCACCACGGCCGCCCGCTACTGGGGCCTTACCCAGCAGGAGTACTACCGCAAGGCGGACGTCTGGCCGCTCAACCCGGAAGGCGAGATCCTCGTCGCGCTGATGATCGAGGACACCGTGGCCATCGACAATCTGGACGACATCCTGTCGCAGGTGCCCGGAATCGGCC
>WHTO01000204.1 GCA_009377665.1 Dehalococcoidia bacterium | reverse complement strand
CAGGACAATAACGAGCAAGCCACTTCCGATGTACATAGGTCCAACCTCCTACTGAGGCCAAGATACCGGGGCACGGTATCAGCCCCATTGCCCAAATCAGGCGCGCATAACAAAGCCGGATCAGGCTCGCCCGCCCACGACGCACCTCAAAAGGGATTCGGCACAGTACCCAGCGGGCCGGTCCCACCCGACGGCGCCAGCGTCGCATCTCCGCGGCGCGCGGCGCTGGGAGAACAGTTGGTCCAGACGGGTCTTAGAAGGTGGTGGGCTCGCGCCGGATGAACCGATAAATGCGGGCAGGACGGTGCGCCCCCTCGGCGCGTACGTCGCCCGTCTCTTCAACGATCCCCAGCGAAAGGATGCGCTTGCGGAAGTTTCGCTTGTCGAAGGTCTGGTCGAGAATCGACTCGTACACCTTCTGCAGGCGCCCGAGGCCGAACTCCTCGGGCATCAGGCTGTAGACCACGTTGCTGTACTGTAGCTTGTTGCGCAGGCGCTCCAGCGCGTATTCAACGACCCGGTCGTTGGCGAATGCGACCTCCGGAAGCTCGTTCGTGGGGTACCAGGCCGCCTGCCACTCGTCGCGCGGCGCCAGCCTGACCATCGAAGCATCGACCAGCGCGAAGTACGAGACGGCGACGCTCCCCTCGGGGGCCGAAGGATCGAGGTCGTCGAAGCTGTACAACTGCTCGAGGTAGACGTCTCGCACCCCCGCCTCCTCGACCAGTTTGCGCGCGGCCGCCATGTCCAGGCCCTCGCCGTCGAGGAGCAGCCCCCCGGGCAGCGCCCAGAGGCCTCTTTCGGGATCGGCGCTGCGCGTTATGAGCAGGACTTCGGGATGGTTGTCCCGGACCGTGAATATGACCACGACCACGCAGGTCAGCGGAGCTCGTGTCGGGCGCGCGTCCGCGCTCACTCCGCCACCCCGAGGTAAACGTCAGTTACGCGCTTGCCCTCGCCGTCAACCGGACGGTAGATTTCCAACCTCAGGCCAGACTCCACCTGTCCGCCCTGAGCGCAGAGGCGCGAGAGCATCTGAAAGGCTGCAGGAACTCCGGCGTACGAGCCGCCGACTGAGTACTGGGCGAACCTGCCGCCCGGCACACTTGTCTCCACCATCCCGTCCGGCAGCGCTCCCGCGGCCGGGATGCCCAGGCTGTAGTGTGGCGTCGCGCCGCCCCGCTCATGGAATCCGACGCAGGTCACGTCCGGCCACGGACTCTCGAGGCCGGCCTCCATCCGCAACGTCATCTCGACCCAGAGCGCCCGCACGGCAGCTTCATCGTTGGCTTCGACGGGCGGGAAGGCGAAGAGCGGAAGCTCGGGCAGGGTGGTAAGCGGAAGGCCTGCCATCAGCGCCGGTGCGCCGTTTGATGATGGGTCGCCGGACGATGCCGGTGGCCGACCTCCACCGCGCCGCCCGATGCCGGGCCAGGCGCGCTTTCAGAATTCGTCGTCATCCTCGTCTTCTTCGTCGTCCAGCGCCCCCGACTCATCCGCCGACCAGAGCGTCTGGTAACCCTCGCCCGCGATCGCGTTGCGAATCTCCACGCGCTCCAGCTTCTGCAGCTCGCCGAAGGCATCGCGGCACCGCTCGACAACATCGTCCTGTCCGCTGGCCGCAAAGCGCCGGCAGAGGCGCTCGATGACGCCCAGCCGCTCGAGGCTGTCGATGTACTTTGACCAGGGGATGAAGGTTATTGAGTCGGGTCGCGGGAAACGGGGGCGCATCCGCTCAAGCTCCCTGAGCCGATCCTCAGGCGTGGCCACCATCGGTACGACGCCGACCCAGGGTCCGTCGCTCTCGTTGCTGCGGGCGTCGACGAGCAGCGTACGCCGCAGCACCGGGAAGAACACCGTCAGCACCTCGGCGCGATCGATGCTCTCGAATACCTCCGACATGTCGACCCCGAAGAAGTCGTTATCCATGGCACAGGGGCATTGTATGACCGTCGATCACGGCAGACCGTCGCCCGTGGCCCCTACTGGACGCGGACAACCTGCGTGCCGCTGCGCCAGAGGTTCTCGAGGTTGTAGTAGTCGCGCTGCGCCTCGGAGAAGAGGTGGACGATCACGTCCCCGTAGTCCATCAGGATCCACCCCGAGTCGGGCGTGCCTTCTTCATGAAAGGCGCCCGTCTCCGCGCGCGCGAAATCGGAGTCCAGCGTGCTCTTGAGCGTTTGCAGGTGCCGGACATTCTGGCCGCTGGCGATGACGAAATAATCGGCAAAGTCGCAGACCTTCGAGATGTCTAGCAAGAGGACATCCTCCGCCTGGCGCTCAACCAGGACGTCCACGATCTTCTTCCCCAACTCTGGATCCGCCAGTAGGCTGCGCTCCTCCGTGGTCTCGATTGGTTCTCCTATCATCTTAGCGGCGGCAGCTACCGCCCGTGCTTATGCGACCCCATATTCGCCCTGACCCCCTGCCGCCCGGAACCCGCGTCGTCGTCGGGATGAGCGGCGGCGTAGACTCGGCGACCACGGCGGCCCTGCTTCAGCGCAGCGGCATGGATGTGATCGGCGTGACGATGCGCCTGTGGGCGGAAGAAGACCCCACTGCGTTCCGTCGCCAGCGTCACTGCTGCAGCGTCGAGGACCACGAGGACGCCCGTGCCGCCGCCGCCGCCCTCGGCATCCCGCATTACCTTGCGAATTTCGAGGCGGAGTTCGAGCGCCACGTCATCGACTACTTCGTCGACGAATACGCTCGCGGCCGTACCCCCAACCCCTGCGTCGTTTGTAACGAGGAGATCAAGTTTCGCGCGCTGCTCGACTACGCACATGGTCTCGGCGCCTCCTACCTGGCGACGGGCCATTACGCGCGGATAGAAGCCGTGGAAACGGGCTACAGGCTCCTGCGCCCACTCGACGAGGAGAAGGACCAGACCTACTTCCTCTACGGGCTCGGCCAGTCCGAGCTTTCGCGCGTGCTCTTTCCGCTGGGCGGGATGACCAAGCCCGAGGTGCGCGCACTCGCCGCCGAGATCGGCCTCCACCTGGCCCAGAAAGCCGACAGCGCCGACATCTGCTTCGTTCCCGAGGGTGACCATCGCGCGTTCCTGGGCGACCGGCTCGGGCTCGGCGAAGGCCCCGTGCTGGACGGCAGCGGCCGCGAGATCGGTCGCCACCACGGCGCTGCCGGCTTCACGATCGGCCAGCGCCGCGGGCTGGGCGTGGCCACCGGCGAACGCGTCTTTGTCACGACCGTCGACGTCGCAGCCAACGCGATCACGGTCGGACATGAGGACGACCTGCTGGCCGACCGTCTGGAGGTCGAGCAGGCCAGGTTCGTGTCGGGCGTCCCCATCGCGACGCCGGCCCGGGTCGAGGCCAGGCTCCGCTATCGCGCCGCCCCCGTCGCCGCCCTGCTGCGCCGCGAAGGCGGACGATGGCTCGTCGACCTGGATAGGCCACAACGCGCCATCGCCGCGGGCCAGGCGGCCGTCTTCTACGCCGGCGACGAGGTCATCGGCGGCGGCACGATAAGTCGTGCCTGGAACTCAACTCGCGCCCCCGCCGAGTAGACCAGCCCCGGGGAGGGTCCAGAGAGGGCGCACCCTCTCTGGCGGGGTTCCAAAGGGGTGTCCCCTTTGATCTTCTGGCACCCGATTTCCTTCCAGTTTGTCTAGCCACCTCTTGGAGGGGCGGCGCCTCTGGTGATAGACTGAGGGCGTACGCGACCAGCCCCGCAGTCTTCCACGGGGAGCACAAATCGATCAAAGCGCCACCAAGGTTCGAGCCCAAAGCACCGGATGTCAAAGTCCCGGTGCTTTTTTGTTCCCCGCGGAGCAACCGAGGGAGCCTGAAGGAGGGACCATGAACTCCAGCCTCATCGGCAAGATCGAGAAGGCACACCGCTATGCAGCCGAGCCCCAGCGTATGCGGTTTGAAAGCTTCAAGCTGCGCTTCGACGGCGAGAACGACACTCACGAGGTGTCCTTCGCCGACGGGCGTTGGAACTGCAGCTGCAACTTCTTTGCCGGTTGGGGACTGTGCAGTCATAGCATGGCGCTCGAGCGTGTGCTCGACCGCATGCTCCCACCCGAGGCCGTCCAGGCCCTGGGCTCGGCGACCGCCGGCGCTCACTGAGGGGGGCCTATAGCGGCATCCCGCGGAGGCCCGGCGCGCCGCGCCGGCGGCTTACCCCAGCACCGACAGGGGCGATCTTCGTTGCGAGTCCGCCCGTGAAATGAAAAACGCCTCGGGGCCACTGCTCGGGGCGGCCCGACTCCTGAAACCCTCGCGGCCGAGCCGGGGAGCGAGCCTCGCG
>WHTO01000203.1:387-4288 GCA_009377665.1 Dehalococcoidia bacterium | reverse complement strand
TGGCCGGGTGGTCCATGTCAGTCACCACGTACTACGAACGGCTCAACGATATCAGCAGCAGCGGGAGTTGGGACGATTGGTTCGCCTTTTTTCTGGACGGCGTGGTCGAGCAGGCTGGCGACGCGATCGCACGATCGCGCAGGGTGCGGGGACTGCACGATGACTACAGGCGACGGCTTCAGGAAAGGCGAGCGTCGGCCAACGCCCTTCGGCTGGTCGACACGTTGTTTATCAATCCGTACACCGACGCCCCCGCCGCCTCGCGTGTCCTCGGTATCACGCCCGAGGGGGCGAGAGGTCTTTTAGAGCGCCTCGGCGACGTGGGGATCCTTGAGTACCATTCAGGCTCGTGGCCCCGGTTGTACCTGGCGCGGGAGCTGCTTGCGGCGATTGAGGACCCGCTGGCCTGACTCCCCGGGCGTTTGGCGATCAGCGCTGAGCCTCATCGTCCGTGTCCGCGACGATGGGTTCGCGCGGCCTGACGACCGTCGGGTCGAAGGTGGGGATGCCTGACGGGTCGAGGCCCAGGCCCAGGCCCTTGCGGACCGGGCGCATGCGCGGGGCGTTCCACATCGAGCCGTGGTATTCCAGAGCCACGATGATGCCGAGGACCAGCCCGGCGAAGACGCCGAAGGCGATCACCTCCATCACGAAGCCCTCGATGGTGTGCAGCGCGACGCCCGCCGCCGCGAACACGGCTGAGATGACCCAGAGCGAAACCACGAGCAGGCTCGGGCCGAAGCCGAGGACGCGCTCGATGCGGTGATGAATGTGATCCTCGTCGCCGAAGAAGGGATGGCGGCTCTCGAGCAGGCGGCGGACGGCGGCGAGCACCGTATCAACGAGCGGGAAGCCCAGGACCAGGATCGGGATGGCGATGAACATCGCGCCCCCGGGCCCACGCGCGCCCTCGATCGAAATGGCGGCGACCGAAAAGCCAATGAAAAGGGCGCCGGAATCGCCCAGGAAGCGGCGCGCCGGCGGGAAGTTGAAGGGCAGGAAGCCGAGGGTCGCCCCCGCGAGCGCCAGCAGCATCAGGGCCTGGAGGTCGCGCCCAACATCGAGCGCGACCGCGGCGAGCGCGACGGCGGCGATCACGCCGACGCCCCCGGCGACGCCGTCCTTGCCGTCGATCAGGTTGACCGCATTGCTCGCCAGCATCACCCAGAACAGGGTCAGCGGCAGCGCCAGGAACCCGGTGTCGATGTCGATGGAGCCGTTGCCCCAGGGGATGCCGATCTCGTCGATCCGGTAATCCATGAGGAAGAGCAGCAGCCCCGCCGCCGCCTGTCCGAGGAACTTGAGCTTGAAGTCGGCTACCCAGACATCGTCATAGGCGCCCAGCGTGACGATGATCGCGCCGCCCAGCAGCGGCGCGGCGAGGGCCTGCCAGTCGTCGTCGATGATGTCGGCCACGTCGCCAACGAGAGCGGAGCCAATCAGAGGAGCCAGGAGAAAGGCGAGAAAAATGGCCAGGCCGCCGACGCGCGGCTTGTCGAGCAGGCGCCGGTGCTGGTCGCGCCGGCTGGTGACGCGGCTGGGGTTGGGGCGAAAGCGGAGGGCGGCGGTGCTGCCGGCCGCGATCAGGGCGCCCAACAGGAATACGAGCGCGTACGCCAAAGAGCCGTTACCCCCTCGAACCCCGTCCGCGATTGACCGTCAAACCTGGCGAGCCTACCATCCATCTTACCCACCGCTCTTCCTAACGAGGTTTTCGCTTGCCCAGGTACGACAACACCCGACAGACCGGCGCCATCGTCTCGGCCGGCTCGGCGGCGATGGCCACGGCCTTCGTCATCGGCCTCCTGAAGCGCAGCTACTGGGCGCTCGCGATCCCCGTCGTCGGAGGCGTGCTGGTCTTCATCCTGGTCGCCGTCTGGCTGGGGCTTACGCTGGCGCTGACGCCGGTGAAACGGGAAT
Organism: Dehalococcoidia bacterium; assembly: GCA_009377665.1. Classification (GTDB taxonomy): domain Bacteria; phylum Chloroflexota; class Dehalococcoidia; order WHTO01; family WHTO01; genus WHTO01. Next base: position 2,368 of record WHTO01000203.1, on the reverse strand, counting down.
CGGAAGAGCAGCCGGGCTACGCCTATCAAGCACTCCCCGATAAACCCTGAGCGTCTGCTCGGTCGCCAGCCCCCAGTTGAAGGTCGAGACGATGCGCTCGCGCGCGGCCGCGCCCAGGCGCTCGCGCTCGGCCGGATCGTCGAGCAGGCGCCTGATCGCGGCCGCGAGGGCGACTGGATCGGCGGGCGGCACCAGCAGCCCCGACTTCTCGTGCTCGACGACCTCGGGGAAGGCCCCGCCGGTCGTCGCGATCAGCGGCCGCCCGCAGGACATCGCCTCGGCGGCCGGCAGCCCGAAGCCCTCGAAGACCGAGGGCGAGACGACGATCTCGGCGCGATTGTAAAGCCGCACCAGCTCCTCCGGCGGCATCCGTGTCAGGAACGTCGTGCGCGTGCCAAGCCGCAGGTGGTTGATCAGGCTGGGCGCGTACTTGAGCTGGCGGCGGTCGCGGTCCTTGAGGACGAGGCGGAAGTCGACACCCTCGTCGCGCAGCATCGCCGCCGCCTCTAGCAGGTACTTCACGCCCTTGTTGCGGTCCTCGGAGTTGCCGACCCAGACGATCGAGCGCGGCTCGGGCTCGACGTCGGGCAGCGGCCGGAAGACATCGGTGTCGATGCCGTTGTAGACGACCTCCATCTGCTCGGCGGGGATGCCGAAGGTCTCCTCGATCTTGCCTGCGGAGGCCTTCGACACGGTGATCAGGGCGTCCATGCGCTTCGCGACGAACTCCTGCATGCCGACCGGGTAGAACATCACGCGGCGCACCCGCTCGTAGGGGTTGCGGGCCTGGATGATCGAGTTCAGGCGGTCGATCGGCAGCGGGTGGTGGATGGTGACGACCATCGGGATGCCCAGCGCCTTCATGGCGAGGCTGCCGAAGCCCATCGACTGGTTGTCGTGGATGACGTCGAAGGGCTGCTCCTCGTGCAGCTCGCGCAGCTTCATGAAGGCGCGCACGCTGAAGGCGATGATCAGCGAGAAGACACTGCCCCGCGTCGTCAGGTACTCGAGGAAGTTGAGCGGGTAGAAGAGGGAGAAGGGCTTCTCCTGCAGGCGCCGGATGTAGCCCTTCTTGTCGTCCATCAGCATCCACGTCGAGTAGCTCTCGATTGGGTGGAGGGTGACGCCGGGCGGCACGACGGGGAGCGGCGGCCCGGCGAGCACGTGGACGTCGTGGCCCATGCGCGCCAGCTCGCGCGAGAGGTAATGAATGTAAACGCCCTGGCCGCCGGAATAGGGATTCCCCTGGTACATCAGGAGCGCGATGCGCAGGGGGCGGTCGCTGGCTGTCAACGTGCCCAGCCTAGCAGTCCCCTGGTTTCAGCCCCCACGAACGGCCGCTCCACGTTCCACATGCTTCGGGCAGACCTCTCCGAGAGGGCACCCCGGACAATTGGGGACCCCGGGATGGCACCATCTCCGTCCGACAAGCCAAGCTGGCAAGTCCAATGCGCCGGGCCGCTCTGGATGAAGCTCTCTCGCGGCTTGGATCATCAGGCTCCGGTCATCGACCTCGACCAGACCGGTTCTCAGAAACACCCGACGTACGTGAACGTCGAAAGCGATGTCGCTTCCTTCGAGTCCTGAGACTTCGGCGAAGCGATGCCTATGAATAATCTCAACGGCCATAGCGGCCTTCTTCTGGCCCACTCCGGCGAAGGCTTGGAACCGTTCTTGAATTTCCTTGGCGGAACGCCCGCCTGACCAGATCCGGTCGGCATGCCCGTCGTAGTTTGTGAGAACCCGATGAGCGGCCGCGACCACCCAGCCGGGAAGCGTCTGGGTGTAGCGATGTAGAGCAGGTGGCATGCTGATCGCGCGGCTTACTGAGGACGGACTAGCGATTATTTGCTCCGGGTCTAAGTGGCCCAGCCGCTCCCGAAGGAGGTAGGGCGCTGTCCATGCCCGCTCCGCGGGAATGTGATGATCGAAGACTACGCCCAACAAAAAGGCGAAGGGGTTGGAGCGAATCAGAGCGTCT
>WHTO01000203.1:0-377 GCA_009377665.1 Dehalococcoidia bacterium | reverse complement strand
CGCGTGCTCAGTGTCGTATTTGATTAGGGCCTCCACTACAACTTGGCGGCTCGGATTGGACTCTGCTCTCGGCCGGGCTGCTATCGTGTCGGCCGGCCCACCGGTCATGGATCGCGACTCAGCCCTGCCTCGGTGCCTAAGTAGTGCGTGCGTGGCCCATCCAAGCAAGTCGTCCTGCCCGATTCTTACAGCGAGGCTTTGGGGAGCGTAGAGGGCATGGATCTCCTCTGAATAGAGAACGATCTCGAATCTGTCGTAACCGATGGGCAAGTCTGAGAGTTCGCGCACGTGTTTGTTGCCCTCTCGCTTTATCAAGCTGAGCAGCTTTCTTGACGTGTCGAAGTCGCTGCTGATGTGCCTTCCACCAGCGGAACACC
>WHTO01000025.1 GCA_009377665.1 Dehalococcoidia bacterium | reverse complement strand
GAACCTGGAGAAGGTGCTGGCTGCTGCGGGGAGCGACCTGAAGCAGGCGGTGAAGTGTCAGTTTCACGAGACGACGCTGAAGAACTTCCACGACGTGGACGGGGTGTGGGGTCAGTACATGCACCCGATCCCACCACCACGGAGCTCGATGGCGATGCGGGAGTTGCTGGTGCCGGGCGCCGTGTTCGTGCCCAACGTCTTCTTCCTGGCACCCGATGATGAGCACGAGAAGTCCGAGACGCGCGAGGGTATCCGCTGGCACCCCGTTGACGCCCGCAAGGTGAACTACTCACCGGGCGTGATGGCCGGCGACTGGCTGTTTACGGCCGGCCAGTGCGCGCTGCCCGGATACGTAGAGGGGAGGATGGACACGGCCCCGGCGGGCCTCCCGCACTACTGGTCGGACATCGAGATCCAGACCGAGTCGACGATGGGCCTGTTGAGCGAACAGATCACGGCTAACGGTTACACGCTGGCCGACATCGCGGATGCGCGCATCTTCCTGACCGACGCGCGGCGCGACTATCGCGGCTTCGCACGGGCGTGGGACCGGATCTTCGAAGGCGTCGACACAAAGCCGAGCATGAGCCTGATCCCGTCCAACCAGGACGACGGTAAGGGCGGCGTGATGGTGACCGAGCTGATCATCGAGATCGACCTGATCATGAAGCACCGGACCTAGACGACGAGTCGGGAAGGGGGCATCCCGACTCAACCCTTTGTTTCCCCCTACTTCACCGGTTCCCCCAATGCCACGGGCGCGTCCGCCGTAAATGCCCCCCGGAGGACGCGCCCACTCTTTATATCGAGCAGCGAGGAGAAACGCTAGCGCATGAATATCGACCTGCACTTCCATCACATGCCGGAATCCGCGATGAGCCTGGCGAGGCGGGACAACCCTTTCGGCGAGTCGCTCCACATGATCGATGGCATCCTGCACCACGAAGCCGGCGGCTGGATGGTGCCGATGGCCCGCGAGCTCTATGACCTCGAGCACATGCTGGCGCTGATGGACGAGAGGCACGTCGACATGGCGGCGATCACGCCGACGCCGATCCTCTATCGCGAGGAGGCGGACGCCGCGGACGTGCTGGCAGCGGACCGCGATATCAACAACGACATGGCCAGGCTGCAGGAGCAGTTTCCAGACCGCTTCGCGCCCCTCGGCATCGTGCCGATGCAGCACCCGGTGGCGGCGGTCGGCGAGCTCAAGCGCTGCATGCTGGAGCTGGGCCTGCGTGGGATCGAGTTCGACACCAACGTGCAGGGCGCGAACCTCGATGACCCGCGCTTCCGCCCGCTGTGGGAGACGGCCGCTGAGCTGGGGGCGGTGGTTTTCCTCCACCCGCTCTGGGGATTGGGACCCGAGCGCCTGCCGCGCTGGTACCTGGTCAATCTCGTCGGCTACCCGGCGGACACTGCGGTGGCGGTCGGCAGCCTGATCTTCTCGGGTATCCTCGAAGACCTCCCGGAGCTCAAGATCGTCTGCGCGCACGGCGGCGGCGCGGCCTCGGCTCTTGTGGGGCGCTGGGAGCGTCACTGGCAGGTCAAGGAGGGCGAAGAGGCCAAGCGGATGGCGCCGGAGGTCCGGGAGCTGCCGCTGACGCCGCTCCAGTAGTACAGGCGGCTCTACTTCGACACGCTGGTGCACTCGCAGGACGTGCTCGATCACCTGATCAAGACGGCGGGCGACGACCACATCGTGCTGGGCTCGGACTTCCCGTACGACATGGGCAACCCGCGGGTGGCCCTCGATGTCGAGGAAAGCGACCGCCTCAGCGACGAGACGAAGTCGCGGATCCTCGGCGGTACCGCCGCCCAGCTTCTCGGGGTGCATGGGCCGAACCACTAGCGCCCCACGGTAGTGAATCCTAGGCGCAGCGTACCCGCGCTCAAGTGCTTCGTCCCGCGGACAATTAGTCTGTCGGGGGCGGTTGTTTCGTGACGAAGGCTTTGTCACCGCAAGCGAGGAAACGAAAGATCGCGGATCTCGCGAAGCAAGTCTCCGGCGTCGCGCGGGAGATCTATACCCTTGCGGCAAATCCCCATCATGGCGACCGCCGGCTGCAGATGGCGGATCTCCCTGGTGAATTGCTCGGACCGTTAGCCGAAGAGATCGTTGTCTTGAATCCGCGGATGCTGTCCGCCACCGACGTGCAGCGATCTTTGTTCTATGACCTGTTCAAGGTCTACTGGCCACCTGCTTGGTATCAAGATGACAGTCGAGTGCAATCCGATTTAGGGCGAGTTGCCGCCGAAGCCGCAGAGTTCATCCAATCCCTGGTTGACTTGAACGGCTATTCCGATCTTCAGTTGCCCGTTGTTCGTTTGGGTGTCGACGAGCCTGTCGCGATTGGGAATGTCACCCTACGCCCCATTTCCCAGGCGGAACGCGAGGGGTGGTGGGAGGACAGACCATTCGAGATTTACGGTACGTCAGAGGACAACGTCGATTCGGTTGCAGTCGTTAAGAGCCCTGGGACTGAGAGCGCAGCGATCGCGAGTGCTCAGCAGAATGGAATCCTGGCGCTTGACCTGGTGCGAGCGATGGGCACGCCAAGCTGCAGGCGATCCTGCTTTGCCCTGATGGGACATTCGCCGGAGCCGCGAGCCACCGCTATCGCTTGGGGAATGAAGGACACTTTTCACCTAGCAGTTGGTGCTGCCTTGGACATCGGGTATTGGCGCGCGCAGGATCTGGTGGACGCTTTTGGTCGAGATCGCTTCCTCGAACTACAGGGAATCGTCGGTGATTCTCTTCAACTTGAGCCCGGTTCGAAGGCAATGCGAGACCGCGTGGTTCAGGGTCTCGCCTGGCTTGGTAAGGCGAATCGACCGGGACCTGACCCAGAGCACGCCCTTGAGTTGAGCATCGCACTCGAGTTTCTGATCGGGGGAGAGCCGACCTCACACGCGACCCACCAGTCCATTACCGCCATGCTGTGTGAGAGGGCGGCGCTGCTAGTTGGGGACGACTATGCGGGCCGCCGCGCTACGCACGACATGATTCGGGAGCTCTACGACGGTGGGAGCGGCATTCGGCACGCATCAACAAGCCGCCAAGTTACCGTAGAAACGATTGATCGTTGGGCAGTCACGGTATGGGAAGTCGCCCGCTCGCTTGTTCGTGAGGCGGAGGAGATCGATCGGGTCGGTTGGACTGACTGGGTACTGAAGCGGCGCTACCGCGATCTATCCGGCGAGGAAGACGCGATTGTTACCGTGCCTGACGTCGGGCCAACATCATAAGCTAAGCCCCGTGCCGGTAGCGGCCGAGGGCCATCATCGGCCAGTAGTGGCGGTAGAGGCGGTAGTTCAGGTAGAAGTCGCCCGGGAAGCCGGTGCCGGTGTACTGGTCTTCGTCCCAGGTGCCGTCGGGGCGTTGGTTGTTGACGAGGTAGGCGACGCCTCTCGCTGCGGCGTCGCTTTCCCGCTCGCCGACGGCCAGTAATCCGAGCAGCGCCCAGGCTGTCTGGGAGGGGGTGCTGGGGCCGACGCCCTTGAGTGACGGGTCGTTGTAGGAGGCGCAGGATTCGCCCCAGCCGCCGTCATCGTTCTGGACGCTTTTGAGCCAGCCGACGGCGCGCTGGATGTAGGGCAGGATGGGTTCTTCACCCACCTGCGCGATGCCGACGAGCACCGCCCCCGTGCCGTAGACGTGGTTGACGCCCCAGCGTCCGAACCAGCTGCCATCGATGGTTTGAGTCGACTGCAGATAGGTGATCGCGCGGGCGACCGGCGGAAAGTTCCTGTCGTAGCCGCGCTGGCCGAGGTACTCGATGACGTGCGCCGTCACGTCCTCGCTCGGCGGGTCGATTGTCTCGCCGAAGTCGGCGAAGGGGATCTGTGTGACGAGTCGGCGCGTGTTGTCCTTGTCGAAGGCACCCCAGCCGCCGTTGGCGCTCTGCATGGCCAGCAGCCACCGGTCGCCGCGCTCGATCGCGTCGAGGCGGCCCGCGTCGTCAGGGAGGCGCGCCCGGTCGAGTGCCAGCAGCACCTCGGCGCTGTCGTCCGTATCGGGGAACCAGTCGTTAGCGAACTCGAACGCCCAGCCCCCCGGCTCGACGCCGGACACCTGTGCCTGCCAGTCGCCTGGCTTCCGGATCTGCCTGTCGACGAGGTAGGCCGCTGCCTTCCCGACGGCAGGATCATCGGGGGGTACGCCGCAGTCGAGCATGCCGATCATGGCGAGACAGGTGTCCCAGATCGGCGAGATGCAGGCCTGCATCCAGAGGCGCCCGTCCTCCTCGACCAGGTAGCCCTGGAGTCCGTCGATGCCCTTGCGCACGACCGGGCTTTCGAGGTCGTGGCCGAGTAGCGTGAGCGCGATCAGCGAATAGACCCACGGCGGCTGGATGCCGCCCCACGAGCCGTCGGCTTCCTGGTGGGTGACGATGTACTGCTCGCAACGCCGCAGGGCGAGGGCGCGCAGCGGCTTCGGGCCGCGCGGCTCGTAGAAGCGCAGGAAGCGATCGACAACGGACAGCAGGTTGCGCGCGCTGAGAATGCCGCCGGTCTCGCCGGTGGATCGTTGGGGACGCCTCGCGGCGGGATACAGCTCTGGGATGGCCTGATCGGGTGGGACTGTGTGGACCGGTTCCAGGGTGCGCACGACGAGGATCGGCACGACGGCCTGGCGCGCCCAGCACGCGAAGGCGTAGATGTTGATCGGGGACCAGCCGGGAAGCAGGACCGCCTCGGGCGGCATGGCGGGTAGGTCGCTCCAGGGGTACTGCCCGAAGAGGGCCAGCCAGAGGCGGGTGAAGACGCGGGTTGCCGGCACGCCACCGAGCGAGAGGACGACCTCTCGCGCCGCCCGCATGGGTGGGTTGTCCGGTGACGAACCGGTGAGTTTGAGCGCAAAGTAGGCTTCGACGGTGCAGTTGAGGTCGGGCGGGCCGCCGAAGCAGGTGGCCCAGGAGCCGTCGGGGCGCTGCGTCCCGAGGATGTGCCGCCGCATCTTCGCGATCTGATCGGGGTCCTCGTGGCCGAGGAAGCGCATGAGCATCAGATACTCGGCCTCGATGCAGACGTTGGTGTCCATCGGCGCCCACCAGTAGCCTCCGTCCTGCTGGCGCGAGCGCAGCCAGGCGACGGCGCGCTCGATGCCGTCCTCCACTGGCCCAGCCGCTAGCGCTGCTAATTTGGGCGTGACGGTTGTCATAACGGTGGGGCCGCTGGAATCGCGAGGCGTGCGATGACCGCAGCGCCCGCAGCTTCGCCGCTGCGCACGGCGCCCTCCATCGTGCCGGGCCAGTCGGTGTCGAGCCAGTCGCCGGCGAGGACGACGTTGCCGAAGGTTGCGCCCATCGGGGGGCGCAGCGCCAGGCTGCCGGGCGCCGGCGACAGCGTCGCGTGGCGTTGCCTGACGACCGCGCTCTTGAGCACCATCGCGTCGCGGGCTGATGAGAACACGTGCCGAAGCTCGTCGACCACGATCCGCAGCACCTCGTCGTTGGGCAGGCCGACGCAGTCGTGGGCCGCGCTGATCGAGACGTCGAGGTAGTGACCGGTCCAGTCGCGGCGAGACATCATAAGGTCGCGGTTGAAGACGAACTGCAGCGGGCTGTCGAGGACGGCGGCGAACTCCACGTCGAGAACCGGCCTGTCCAGCCAGAGATGGACGTTGACGATTGGCGAGGTGTGCAGGCCCGATGCGGCCTCAACGACGCCGCCGAGCCCGATCTCCGGCGCGAACTGGGGGAGCGATTGAAAGGGAACGGCGACGACGACAGCGTCCGCTTCGTAGGTCTCGCCGGCCGCGACCTGGACCCTACCATCGCGGGCGCTTATCTCCTGCACCGCGGTCCCCAGGACGACCCTGCCGCCGGAAGCTTCGATGCGGCTGAGCGCGGCGGGTGCGACGAGCTCGTCGAGCGGGACGGTGGCGTAACCCAGGTCGGCGTTGCGCCGCCCCTCCAGGAGGGCGGTGCGGAAGACCTTGAAGGCCATGGCGCAGCTCGCATCCTCGGCCCGTTCGTTGAGGGTGGGCGTCGCGATCAGGTCCCAGAGGTTGCGAATGGCTCGGTCCGACTGCCCGTTGCGGCGCAACCAGGCGCCAAACGGCACGCCGTCCAGCGCTCGCCGCTTCCGGTCGCTCGTGCGGCCGATCTTGAGCAGGGCGACGGCCGCGCGCAGCTTCTCCAGCAGGGACAGGTGGCGATAGGTGGTAAGCGAGAGCAGCAGGTGGAGCGGGGGCGGAAGGCGCTGAGCCGAGAGTGTCGACCAGCGGCCATCGCGGTCGTAGACCCGGACGCTGAGACGTTCCTGCAGCCGGGTGTTGGCTGCGATGCCGAGCTTGTCGAGTAGCGCAACGAAGCGGTCGCAGCAGCGCAGGAAAACGTGCTGGCCGTTGTCGACCATCGTCTGAGACCCCGGCTCGAGGTTAGGAGTAGACGCGGCCACCGGCGAAGGCACGGCGCTCAGCACGGTCACCCTGGCGCCGGCGGCGGACAAGCGAAGGGCGGCGGTGAGCCCGGACAGGCCTGCGCCGACGACGACCACGTGGCGGCCCGTGGAGTCCGCCGCCTCTTGTGGGCGATCGACGGTGGCGCCACCGGGGTTGCTCATCGTCCGAGGCTCGCCTTCGCCCAGTAACGGGCGGTGATCGCCAGCTTGCGCGCCTTGCCGACACTGGCGCGCTCGCTGAAGACGTCGTAGTCGCGCCGCTCTATCTCATCGAGTACGCCGGAATAGATGTCCTGCATCACGGCGCAGCAAGCGGCGGAGCGCCTGTCGAGTAGGGGCAGCAGCCGTCGCGCGCCGCCGTAGCACTCGCGGGCACGCGCGACCTGGTGGGCCATGAGCCTGCGGAAGGCGTCGTTAACGACGCCGGCGAACAGCTCCTCGGGGCTGTATCCGAAGCGACGGATCTCGTCGAGCGGGATGTAGATGCGATCGCGTTCGGCGTCCTCGCGCAGGTCGCGCAGGATGTTCGTGAGCTGGAGGGCGATGCCGAGGTCGGCCGCGTGCCGGCGCGCCGATTGGTCGCTGTAGCCGAAGATCTCGAGACTGACGAGGCCGACGCTCGAGGCGACAGCGTGGCAGTACCGCCGCGCGTCGTCCCAGCTCTCGTAGCGCCCGATGTCGAGGTCCATCTGGCAGCCGTCCAGGAGCTCTCCCAGGTGCTCCAGCGGCACGTTGAAGCGCTGAATTGTGTCGGCCAGCGCGGTCCACAGCGGTCCCGAGGCGGAGCCCTTAGCGCTGGCGTCGAGGTTTCGGCGCAGTTCGGCCAGGCCTGCCAGTTTCTCGTCGCGGGGTCGGGCGCTGTCGACGGTGTCGTCGGCGAGACGGGCGAATGCGTAGGCGGCGTAAATGGCGCTGCGCTTGGGCTCGGGAAGCAGCATGAAGCCGTAGTAGAAATTGCGGGCTTCCCTGCGGGTCAGGTCGCGGCAGTAGGCGTAGCCATCCGCGACGCCGTGCCTGGCTTCGACGGCCGTCATCCGGGAGGCCGCGACCGGGGGAGCAGTGCCGATGCGATGAGCGAAGCCCGCCGCGCCGTCGAGAGCCTCGGACGGCGCGAGAACACGTCGAACCCCTGCCCTTCGATGGCGTCGAGGATGGCGAACCCGCCGAGGGTGATCGCGCGGAGCTCGTACTTCAGCCGCCCGCTCACCTGATCGCCGAGCTGCCAGCCGGCTGCCAGGTGCTGCCGGGCGCGCCCTACCTGGTGATTCATGAGTTCCAGGAATGCGCCGTTGACTGCGCGAGCGCGCAGTTGAACCTCGTCGTAGCCGAAGCGATGCATCTCCTCCGTGGGGATGTAGATCCGGTCGCTCGCCAGGTCCACGCCCACGTCCTGGCAGAAGTTGGCCAGTTGCAGGCCGGTGCAGACGGCGTCGGAGAGCCGGTCGCGCTCCTCGTCGGTAAGCCCGAAGAGGCGCAGGACGATCCGGCCCACCGGATTGGCCGAGTGGTCGCAGTAGTACAGCAGATCGGCCCTGGTGTGGAAGCGGACGCTCCCCTGGTCCATGCGGTTGGCCTCGATCAGCTTCAGGAACGGGTCGATTGGCAGGCTGTGCTTCTCGATGGTGTCCTGGAGCGCGGCGAGATAGTGGTGACACGGGGCGCCGCCGTAGCAGCGCCTGAGATCGTCTTCCCACTCGTCAAGCTGCTTCAGCCTGTCGCCGGGCGCTTCGTCGCCGATATCGTCGGTGTGACGGCAAAAGGCGTAGACAGCGAACACCTGTGGTCTGACTGAGCGCGGCAGCAGCAGAGAGGCAATGGGGAAGTTCTCGTAATGACGCGTCGCCAGGCGCCGGCACTCTGCGTAGGCCTGCTGGAGGGTTGGACTGCCGGCCGTACTCGTTGCGGTCGTGACGCTCATAATCAGATCGCGAGGCACGCTGCCCCGTGCACTAGGTTAGCGGCAGCAGCCCGATGGGATTCAGAGAACGATGGCAGTTCCCCTGCGGCAGAGCGTGGCGGTCGGCGCCTACATCCTCAAGCAGAAGCTGAGGCGGCGCGCACGCTACCCGCTCGTGCTGATGCTGGAGCCGCTTTTCCGCTGCAACCTCGAGTGCATCGGCTGCGGCAAGATCCAGTATCCGGAGCACATCCTCAAGATGCGCCTGACGCCGGAGCAGTGCTGGGAGGCCATTGACGAGTGCGGCGCGCCGGTCGTCTCGATCGCCGGTGGCGAGCCGCTTCTGCACCCGGAGATGGCGGCCATCGTCGAGGGCTACGTCCGCCGCCGCAAGTTCGTGTATCTGTGCACCAACGCCATCCAGCTCAAGCGGCGAATGGACGACTACCGGCCCGGCCCCTACTTCAGCTTCAGCGTGCACATGGACGGTTTGCAAGAGGAGCACGATCACGCGGTCAACCGCGACGGCGTCTATGAACGGGCGGTCGAGGCGATACGGATGGCGAAGGATCGCGGCTTCCGGGTCACAACCAACACCACGCTCTTCAACACGGCCGACCCGGAGCGGGTGCGAGCCTTCTTCGACGAGATGACGGAGCTGCGCGTGGACGGGATGATGATCTCGCCCGGCTATCCCTACGAGAAGGCCCCCGACCAGGAGCACTTCCTGCACCGGTCAGAGACGAAGGACCTGTTCCGTCGCATCCTGCGCGATATCAAGCCGGGCTGGCGCTTCAACCAGTCACCCGTCTTCCTCGACTTCCTGCAGGGCAAATACGACTTCGACTGCACGCCCTGGGGCAACCCCACGCGTAACGTCTTCGGCTGGCAGCGGCCCTGCTATCTGATGTCGGAGGGCTATGCGTCGAGCTGGGATGAGCTGATCAACGGGACGGATTGGGGGCGCTACGGGCAGGCGTCGGGCAACCCGAAGTGCGTCGATTGCATGGTTCACTCGGGCTACGAGGCGTCGGCGGTGGTCGCGACCAGCAACTCACCCCGGCTGGGGGCGCAGGCGTTGCGCGAGCTGGTTTTCAAGCGCTGAGGGCTATCGTCGGATTGGCGGCGGCCTGTTCGGTTCCCTGAAGTCGAAAACCGACAAAGCGTCATCCTCTCCGGACTCACCCGCAACGAGTTGTTCGTCGCCTGCTCAGCTGGTGCGGGAGACGGGGAGGACTACGCCCTCCAGCTCCAGCAGGTAGCGCTTGATGTCGAGGCCGCCGCCGTAGCCGCCGAGGCCGCCGCCGGTGGCCAGCACGCGGTGGCAGGGAATCACGACGGGGATCGGGTTGGCGCCGACAGCGTTGCCCACCGCGCGGTAGGCCCGGGGCCGCCCGACGTCCACGGCGATCCGGCTGTAGGTCGAGAATCCGCCCGCGGGGATCGCGGCCGTCCTCTCGAGCACGGCGCGCCGGAAAGGGTTGGCGACTCGGAGGTCGAGGGGTATCTCGAACACGGTACGCCGCCCGGAAAAGTACTCGTCAAGCTCGCGATGTAGGGCTTCCAGCTCGATGGTCGCGCGCTCGGGAATGAGGCCGTCGCGCTCCAGGAGGGCCGCCATCTGGTCGTCGGAGGAACGAAACTCGATGCGCGTGATGCCCCTGTCCGTGGCGGCGACCCAGAGGTCGCCCCACGGCGCACGGACAGTCCCGAAGGTGGCTATCGACTCGCCCAGCCGGCGGCGTAGCCTCTGCTCGGCGGCGGCGTCGCCTGGGGTGTTGGTGGTTGTCATCATTCTGTCCATCTCCCTTGCCGATTCGATAGCGCGTTGGCAGCGTGCGCACCCGATTCCGTGATCCCGGATCGCTCTAACCTGTCCGTCCTCGAGTTCGCCGAGAACCAGCGCGCTAAGCTCGCGCTCGGTCAGGCAGCCGCGGGCGCTCATAGCTCCACCTCGCCCGCGAAGCGGGTCCTCAACTTCTTGACGGCCTGGTAGACGTTGGCGCGAGCCGAATCCGCGCTGCAACCCATGGTTGTCGATACCTCTTCATAAGTCATGCCCTGGAGCCGGCGCAGCACGAACGCAGCGCGCTGGCGAGGCGGTAGCTCTTGCAGGAAGACGTGGACGTCGCCCATCAACCCGCGCTGGTGGGCCAGGTCGAGGGGCTCACCATTCGTGGCCGCCACCTCGTCAGGAAGAAACGCCTCGCGTGATCGCTTTCGGTAGTCGTCGCGACAGCAATTCAGGGCTACTCTGTACAGCCAGGCCCTGACGTTCAGGTCGGGCGGAAGACGCCGGAGGTCGCGCGCCAGGCGCATGAACGCCTCCTGCGCGATGTCCTCGGCGCTTGCGGGCCCAGCCTGCCGGTAGGCGAAGGCGAGGATCTCGCGGTAGTGATTCGTCACAGCCTCGTCGAGGCGGGCGCGGGTCGATGGCGGCTGTGGGCTCGTCTCGTGGGCCAGTGTGGCAACGCTGTTCACAGGGCTTCAGGAGTGTAACGTCACTGCCTTGCCTGATGTGAGACGCACCTGGTTAACTGGGGGCCTTAACGGCCATGGGGATCTTCTGGACGGCTGCGACGACCTCCCGCGCCCTGGCTTCTTCGTCCGGGTTTGTCGCCGGCAGCACCAGCTCGACGCAGTCAACCAGCCCTCCGAGGCGCCGCTCGATCTCGCCCGGGAGGTCGTCGTAGGTCGCGATCACGGCGAGCTCGGAGAGCATATCGTCGGACACCTCGCCCGCCATTTCGTCCCAGCGGCCCTCGACTGACATCCTGTGCAGCCTGCTCACCAGGTCGTCCCAGCCGTGCAGCTCGAGGACCTTCTGATAGGAGCGGGTCGAGCCGTAGAAGGCGATCCGCTTGCGCGTGCTCTCGATGCTTTGCTCCAGCTCTGCCTGGCTCGCACCCGAGGCGATGAAGGTACCCATCGTGATCTCAAAGTCGCCTCGCGACCTCCCCGAACGCTCCAGTCCGGCCTCGATCGAGGGCAGAAGGACCTCGCGGATGTAGCGCGGGCTGTTCAGGCCATGCATCCTGACGCCGTCGCAGACCTGGCCCGCGACGCGCGCCATGTACTTGTTGACGGCCGACACCATGACCCGCGGGAAGGGCTGATCGATGGGCCCTGGGTTGAAGTTCGGTGTGATCAGCGTGTACTGGTAGTACTCGCCCTTGAAGTCGGCGGCGGCGCCGTTCTGCCACGAGTCCCAGATCGCCTTCAGGCAAGTGACGTACTCGCGCATCCGTGGCGCGGCGGCGTCGTGCCACTCGGTCGAATAGCGCCGGGTGATGTGGCCCTTGACCTGCGAGCCGAGGCCGAGGACAAGACGACCTTTGCTGAAGCGCTGGATGTCCCAGGCCTGCTGGGCGACGACCATCGGCGCTCGGGGGAAGGCGATGAGGACTGCCGTCCCCAGGCTCAGCGTCGTGGAATGCTCGGCTGCCATGAGCAGGCCAAGCATCGGGTCGTGGCCGACTTCCAGCGTCACGACGCCGTCGTAGCCGAGGCTCTCGTAGCGCCGGACAGCGTCAGGAATCGCGGCCAGGTCGTTGGGGACGATGGCTTCTACTTTCATTCCCACTCCTCCGTTGCGATCATTCTGTAAGCCGAAGCGGTTGTCCGCTGCCCGGCGGCGTCCTTCCCGTGCCGGGCGGCAGGGTCGGGCTGTTGATGACGGGCGCCGGGGGCGGCCAGTTTCTGTGAACGGAGTGATGCCTGTGAAACCGAAGGTGCTGATACCGACCGATACCTGGAACGCCGAGGGCGGGAGGAGCCCCCAGCAGATCCTTCAGCTCGCGCGGATGGCCGAGCAGTCGGGCCTGGATGGCATCTTCACCGGCGATCACGTGACGTTCTACGGCGTCGGCAACGACGCGCTGATGAACCTCCACGCCGTGGCCGCGGTCACTGAGCGCTTGATGCTGATGTCCTGCGTCTATCTGCTTCCGCTGCGACACCCGACTCCCGTGGCGCTGCAGTGCGCGATGCTCGACCAGATGAGCGGCGGGCGGCTTGTGCTGGGCGTCGGCATCGGCGGCGAGGACCCCAACGAGTTCTGGGCCTGCGGTGTAGACCCCGCCACGCGTGGCGCGCGCACCAACGAGTCGATGCAGATCCTGCGCTCGCTCTGGACCCAGGACGAGACAACGTTTCGTGGCAAGCACTTCAGCATCGAGAACGTCCGGATGCGGCCACGGCCGGTGTCGGATGGCGGGGTGCCGATGATCGTGGGCGGCCGCTCGGACGCTGCCTTGAAACGGGCGGGGCGTTATGGCGACGGCTGGATAGGCATCTGGAACTCCCCGCGCCGCATGGCCGAGGCCCGGGAACGCGTGCGCGAGTTCGCGACGGAGGCGGGCCGGCCCGACCATCCCTTCCAGTTCGGGCTGCAGGTCTGGTGTTCGGTGGACGACGACGAGGCGAAGGCCCGCGAGCGGGTCTCGCGGCGGATGGAGGGCTTCTACAAGCTCCCGTTTGAGTCGTTTGAGAGGTACGTGCCGTACGGATCGGCTGAGAAGGTCGCTGAATTCCTGGCGGCGCACGTCGAGGCGGGGTGCGGCCAGTTCAATCTTGTCCTCGTGCAGGAGTCTGGCCAGGACATCGTCGAGGCGGGGCTACAGATAAAGGAGAGTCTCGCGACACACGGTCGGAAGCCCTCCTGACGCATAGTCTGCGGTGCTTCGACACATGGTGGTATCATCGTGGTGAGTAATCGTCTGGGGCGTGGCGGGGGGTACACGATTCGAACGTGCGGCCCTGCGGCTACAGGGCACCTGATCCTAAATCAGGCACGATAGTCCACTCTGTCAACCCCCCGCCACGCCCCAGACTTCTGGAACGTTAGGGGTTAGCGTTTTTCTCGCCAGCTCCTTTCCGACGTGGGCCATAACCGCGACCCTGAGTCCCAGATTCCTGGGTATAGAACCAGCCGCCGTCGTCCGTCCTCTTTACCCTGGGCTGCCGCAACAGCGCGGCATGAATCTCCCTCCGGGGGGTACCAGTCCGAAACCGATATTGGCCAGCGTTCAGCGCCCCTTCGATTTGGGCGACCTCGAGCGGTCCTTCGCTTTCTCTTAAGACCTGAACACAGGCATCCCCCAGCCGCGCGCCGAGGAATCTCAGGGACCTGATGAGGGCTTGCCACCCGTGCGGGACAGTCTCCTTTGTCTGGCTCAAGACGCTGTTGAGGTAATCGCGCGTCGCTATCAAATTCCGTTCACCGATCTCAAGTTGGGCCTGTAGGTGGGCGAGCTCCATGACGCGTTCGATATGTTTAGCAGTCTGGCCTTGCAACTCGTCGAGGAGACCTTGCACGAATGCAATTCGCTCGGCCGACGGCGCGCTCTTCGCCAAGCGCGCAGCTTCCTTGGCCGCGCCTTCAAGCAACTCGATCTGCCCCTCGGGCGTGGCTTCGACAGTGTGGTCCATTGGTGGCACAGTTCACCGTCCTTCTGTTCGCCAAAATAACGGATCAACAAAGCTCGTGTCTATAGCCACAGAACTACGTGATAATGTAAAAGATGCGCGCTAGACTGTAGTGCGGCTGCGCATCACGAGGTAACGCATCGCCTCGCTGTAGGACGAGCGCAGGCCGGCGAGGTCCGGCACGGGAACGGACAGCAGGCGGTCGGCCTTCCGGCTGGCGAACGTCTCCAGCAGAGGGCAGCGCTTGCTGAAGCCAAGGACGGTCTGGCGCTCGCCACCAAGCCAGAGCCGCTCTATCTCCTTCTCAAACGGCATCAGCTTCTCGCCAGCGACCGCGCAAACCCTGTCATACAGCTCGCGGGCCTGCTTCTCCCTGATCCGGGCGAATCGTTGCTGGGACCAGCCCCCCGCGCTGTGCTTGCTGCCCACGTAGCGCGTGTCTGTCTTGGAGGCGACGAGTTGGCCCTGGCTGAAGACACCCACCGCGTACCTCCCCAGCCGGACGAGGATGACGGCGATGGTCGGCGAGCTGTCGAGGATTCCGAGGAGGGTGCTGTCGTCGAAACCGGCGCGCCGCGCCTGCTCGGGCGCGGGCAGCGGAGGCGCTATTGCAGTGACCTGATCGGCCGCCTCGTAAACCACCCAACCGGTGTCTGAGGTCTTCCCCGCGAAGGTCGTGGAGGGCCCGAGCACAGTCGTCGACGTGACCCCCGCAGCCGATAGCCCGGCAAGGAGCTGTCGCAATGAGCGGTCGCTCACCAGTCCGCTATGCACCTGCTCACATTAATTCTGAATGTCGATCTCGCTGACGGGCCCGTGTTATAGTACACGCTGGTTCCAGCCCCGCCCTCGAAACACTGGCGCCAGTTCCTCGTAGCAGTTTGCCGACCAGGACTCTTGGCGGCGTGCAGCGGCATGTGAGGTTGTGATGGAACAGCAAGTCAACGCGGGTTGTGTTCACCATTGGGTGCTGGACGGTGGTGGGAGTGTCGTTGATGGCTCCTGCAAGAAGTGCGGCCAGTCGCGGACCTTTGCCATTTCCTACGAAGACCAGAGGCGCAGCTGGTCACGGCCCGTCCATCGCAAGCCGAAGTCCGTCGACCCGAAGTAGCTCCCTGGCAGTCCTGAGGCTGCCGGATGTCCGGGTCGTTCCCCGGCACGCGGACACACGCCAGGCTCCGCGTGCCTCCGAGAATGAGCGCCGTCTTGGAGCCCCGGGCGCGGTTCTATGACCCCCTGAAGAGGAACCGTGGCCGGAGCCCTGTTTCGCTCCCTGGGGGAGAGTCGCCGCGCGAGAGACCTGCTAACGGGCAATGTGCTTGGCCGGCGCCTGGCGCGTCGCTTCGTCGCCGGCGAAACGCTTGACGACGCCGTCGTTGCGGTCGAAGAGCTCAACGGGCGAGGCCTTGACGCAGCCATCGCGCTCCTCGGCGAGCACGCGCCTTCGGAGGAGGAGGCAAGCCGGGCCGTGGCTGTCTACCAGCACGCGGCGTCTCGCATCCACTCCAGGTCGCTCTCGGCCTACCTCTCGCCCAAGCTGACCCAGCTCGGACTCGACCTCAGCGAGGATCTCTGCCGCCGCCAGCTGCGGAGCATCCTGCAGGCGGCGGAAGAAGCGGGGGTCTTCGTGCGCATCGACATGGAAGGTTCGCGCTACACGGAGACGACACTGCGCGTGGTCGAGGACCTGCACCGCGAGTTCCCGGCGGTGGGCACGGTGCTGCAGTCCTATTTGAGACGGACGCCGGACGACCTGGAAAGGCTCCTCGCGCAGGAGATCCCGGTCCGGCTCGTCAAAGGGGCCTATAGCGAGCCCCACTCGATCGCCTTTCCGACCCAGGAGGAGGTGGAGCGCGCCTACGAGTCGCTGACGGCGAGGCTACTGGAGGCATCGCCGCGCGCGGCGATTGCCACCCACAACGACCGGCTGCTGGGATACGCCAGGAAACTGGCGGTGGCTCGCGAGATCCCGCTGTCGGGGTTTGAGTTCCAGATGCTCTACGGCATCCGCCGCGCCGAGCAGGAGCGGCTGGCCGCGGCGGGCTACTCGGTGCGTGTTTACGTGCCCTTCGGGCCGGATTGGTTTGCCTACTTCATGCGTCGCCTCGGTGAGCGGCCCGCGAACGCCGTGTTCCTGCTCAGGAACATCCTGCGGTGACGCCGCGCGTTGTCCTCGACACCAACGTGCTCGTGGCGGCGCTCACGGCGCGGCATAGCAAGGCCGCCGAGGTCCTGGTTCTGTGGCGCGCCGGTCGCTTCGAGGCGGTGGTGTCCGACGCTACGTTGTCGGAGGCGCGACTGGTGCTAGCCTCCGGATGGCTCGAACGGATGGGCCGGGGCGAGGAGGTGGAATCGCTGCTGCAGGAATTGCAGAGCCGCGGAATCAGGGTGTCGCCCTGGCCCATCGACGACCTCGGACTGCGGGACGCCGGCGACCTGCGACTGGTTGAGGCGGCGTTGGCCGGGGAGGCCGACTACCTGGTGACGGCTGACGCCGAGGTCCTCGCCGCGCGCGGCTATGGGCCTACGAGATTCGTCACGACCGGCGAGCTCATCTCAATTCTGTCCGAGCGATGACTGCCCTTAGGAGAGGCGAGATGTCAGGAACTCGCGCTGCTCGTTGTTCTCGGGCCAGGAGCCAGCCTTGCGCGCGATCGCCGTCGCCTCGGCGGTATCGTGCCCGAGGTTCTGCAGGACGCTGATTATGAAGAGGCCGGTGCGCCCTATCCCGGCGGCGCAGTGGACAAGCACTGACCTGCCGTCCTCCAGCATCTTCTGGACGCGCTCAACTTCGACATCGTAGGCGCCGCTGTCCAGCGGGATGCCCTGGTCTTCGATTGGGATCTCGGCGATGTCGATGCCGAGCGTGCGCTCGACCACGGCTTCGAAGTAGCGCTCCGACTTGGCCTGGATCTCGTCCTGCGGCGTGAGGCAGACAATGAGTTCGACGTCGCGCGTGCGCATCTCGTCGAGGTCGTCGTTCAGCTTTGTGAAGCGCCCGGGCATTCCCATTTTGAAGAGACGCCCGGCGACGTGCCCCGGCAGCGCCACCTCGTTCATTCGGCGTCAACCCGGCCGCGGGCGGGATTGTCTTGCAGAAGGGGAGGCTTGTCCTGGGTCACCCAACCATCGTGCACGCGCATGGGGTTTCGCACCAACGCCGCGGCGGCAGGGCGATGCGAGACGGCAGGGCTATGCTGGAGTCAGCCTGTCTGCCCGGGGGATGCCGAATCGACGACTCAGTCCTGCTCTTGTTGCTCGCCTTTTCCTCGTTTGGCGCGGCGACCGGTGTCTACTTCTTCAACGACAAGCTAGAGCGGATGCTCAACGCTGAACGATTACCACCCTTGCGCTGGGTGGCCAACGCCCTGGCTCTGTTCGCCGTCGTCCTGGTGGCCGCGGCCGCGGTAGTTGCCCTTTAGGGCCGGCCGGGGTCAGGGAGGCTTGTCCTCCTCACCGATTACCACGTCACCGACAGAATCCCCCGTCGCGGCACTGCGGTCCGCCGAGCCTGGCCCTTGCGGCGTCGAGTGCCCGCCGGGATCGAGGCTCTCGGGTTCGCGCCGCAGCGCCTCCTTGTGGCGCGCCTCGGCGTCCTGCCGTTTCTCATCGCCCTGCGACTCGGGCGCGGTGTGGCCGGTTCGTCGCTCAGCGGCTGCGCGGGCCATGTCCTCCCGTGTCACCGCAGGGTCTCGTCGAAATCTTCCTCGGTTCCCATCCTCTCCTCGGCGATCTCGTCCGACTCCTCGGTGGGCCGCGGCGCGCGGCCGGCTGCCAGGTCGACGTCCCCTGTCTCGAAGGCGCCTAACTCCTGGTTGGCCGCCCGGGCGAGCGGCGCCTCCACGGTGCCCCCGTCGCTCACCGAACCGGTGATCCCTCGAGGCTCAGCCATGTTGATGGCTTCGCCGTCGCGCGTGCGCGTCGGTTCACCCTGCGCGACCTCCTCGTCGATGAGGTGCTCTTCAAGTTCTTCATCTTGATCGGGTTGATCGGGAACCAGGTTCTTCAGGGTGTCCTTGATCCTGTCTGTGATGCCTCGTTCGTCGCCCATGGCTTCCTCCTATCCAGGTTTGTCGTTGCTGAAGCGGTTTCTTAGATGTCCTCTTCGACTGTCCCGCCGGGGTCGCCCTCTATCTCTCTGTCCATGCCGGCGGTCGCACGGTCGGATCCGTCCTCGAAGCTGTCCTGCGTGCGCTCCTGCGCCCACTTTTCGCCTCGGTCAAGTCCGCTTTGTGCCTTGTCGGCAGAGCTATCTGCCTGCTCGCCGGCCATGTCTCTCGCGTCCCTCATCGGCTCGCTCCTTGTTTCGGGTTCCAGCCCAGCATCAGGGGTGGGCCTGCAAATCCCTTCACCGGGCGCGTGCGCGACGTTGCAAAGTCCTACCAGCCGGTAAACTTCGGGCTACAGCGCTCTGACGCGAGTCTGTTTTTTGAGAGCGGCTTTGGCACAGGATGCTCCGGGACTGGGCGGCTGGGAGGCTGCTGCCTTCTGCCGGTTTGGGCACGAGATCATCGACTGGATCGCCGATTACCTGGCCGATCCGCCGACAAACCCGGTGCTGCCGGCGGTGGCGCCGGGTGCTGTCGCGAATGCTCTGCCTGCGCAAGCACCGGAAGAGGGCGAAGGCTTCGAGGAGATCCTCGGCGACTTCCGCAGCCTGGTCCTGCCGGCGACAACGCAATGGAATCATCCGGGCTTCATGGCTTATTTCAGCAGCAGCGGGTCGGCGCCCGGCGTCCTGGGCGAGCTGCTGACGGCGGCTTTGAACGTCAACGCGATGCTCTGGCGGACATCCCCGGCCGCGACGGAGCCAGAGGAGACGGTGCTGGGATGGCTGCGCTAGGCGCTTGGACTGCCCGTAAGCTTCGACGGATCGCTGGTGGATGGCGCGTCGATGGCCAACTTCCTGGCCGTCATCGCCGCGCGCGAGTGGATCGGGGCGGGCATCCGTGAGCGGGGAGTGGCAGGGCGGGGTGACGTGCCGAGGCTCGTAATGTACGTCTCGGCGCAGGCTCACTCATCACTATCCAAGGCGGGCATCGCCGCCGGAGTCGGCCAGGAGAACATCCGCCTGGTGGCGGTGGACGCCGAATTCAGGATGGATGCTGCGGCACTGGCCGCCGCTATCGCGCAGGACATCGCGACTGGCCACCGTCCCTTCTTTGCCGCCGCCACGGTCGGCACGACCTCCACCGCGGCGATCGACCCGGTCGCGGCTATCGCGGACGTTTGCCAGGAGCAGGGGGTCTGGCTGCACGTGGACGGCGCCTACGGCGTCCCGAGAGGCGGGCTGTCCTTGATGGGGTCGGACGGGCGGACTCGTTCGTGGTCAATCCGCACAAGTGGATGTTCACACCCCTCGACTGCAGCGCCTTCCACACCACGCATCCGGACGTCCAGCGAAGTGCCTTCAGTTTGGTGCCGGAGTACCTGCGCACGCCCGAAGCCGACGAGTCTGGAGTCCGTGACTACATGGACTATGGCCTGCAACTGGGGCGGCGCTTCCGGGCGCTGAAGCTCTGGATGGTGATCCGCTCGTTCGGGCTGGAAGGCTTGAGGCGGCGGATTCGGGAGCACATTCGCCTGGCCGCGATGCTGGCCGGCCTGGTCGATAGCGACCCGCGCTTCGAGCGCCTGGCCCCAGTGCCGTTGGGCGTGGTCTGCTTCCGCTACCGCCCAGAGGGGGTTGGGGAGGGCGAGCTGGAGCGTCTGAACGTTGCGCTCCTGGACGCCGTGAACGCCTCAGGCGACGTGTTCATCTCGCACACCAGGCTGGACGGCCGCTATACGCTGCGCGTGCAGATATCGCATCTGCGAACCACCGAGGAACACATCATGCGCGCGTGGGAGATCCTGTCCCGCGCGGTGGATGAGCTGCTCCCGGACCGCCCTACGCAGCCGGCGTGACGCTGCGGGCGGCGATGCTGATCAGCTCGTTGAAGTCGTCGGGATTGAGGCTGGCGCCGCCGACGAGCCCGCCGTCGATCTCGGGCTGCTCCATGATGCTGGCGAAGTTGGCCGGGCTAACGCTGCCGCCATAGAGAATTCGGATGGCGTCGGCCCCCTGGGCGCCGAACAGTGACCTGACATTGGAGCGAATGAGCCCGATCGTCTCGTTCGCCATCGCGGGTGTCGCGGCGACGCCGGTGCCGATCGCCCACACGGGCTCGTATGCGATCACGAAGCCCTCCGTCAGCTCGACGCCCTCCAGCCCCAGCTTAAGCTGGCGTTCAATGACTTCCGCGGTGCGTCCAGCTTCGCGCTCGTCCGCGGTCTCGCCGACGCAGACGATGGGATGAAAGCCGTGTCTGAGCACGGCGTGGACCTTCTTGTTCACGGTTTCGTCTGTCTCATTGAAGTAGGCTCGGCGCTCGGAGTGGCCGACGATCACGTAGTCGACGAGGCCGGCGAGCATCGCCGGGCTGACCTCGCCCGTGAAGGCGCCGGCGTCCTCCCAGTGGCAGTTCTGGGCGCCAATCAGGATCGTCGAGCCCCTGGCGTGATTGGCCACTGCTTTGAGATGGACGAAGGGAGGGCAGACGACCCGCACGACGCCTGATCCGAGGGGGTCGGCGGCTGCGAGACGCATCACGATTTCGAGGGCCCGGGGCTCGTCGCCGTTCATCTTCCAGTTCCCGGCGACGACGGGTATTCGGTTGCTCACGGATTCCAGATTAACGCGTGGCGTCGACGTTGCCAGCGTCCTGGCGGCAGGACCGAACAGGATTCTTCCCGCGATCAGGCGCCGTACTTGGTTAGCTTGCCGGCGTGGGCCATGGCCAGCGTTAGGGTGTCCTTTGCCAGGAACGTCCCGAGCGATCCGGCGCCACAGCGGGTTTCGCTGAAGCCCTCGGCGCGGTCGTCAACGCGGACGTTGTCGGAATGCAGCAGGAATGGGACGGGATGCCAGGAGTGCGCTGCCATCAGGGCTGGTGTGGAGTGGTCGCCGGTGACCACCAGGACGTCCGGTTTGAGGTCGAGGATGCCTTCCAGGTGGCTATCAAACTCCTCAATGGCCTGGACCTTGCGCTCGAAGTCGCCGTCTTCGCCGGCGGCGTCGGTGGGCTTGAAGTGGAGGAAGAAAAAGGTGTGGCCGCTGTCCCAGTGTTCGCCCAGCGCGGCGACCGAGTCGGCGAAAGCGTGGCCGGAGGCGTAGGCCCTCATGCCGACGAGCTTGGCCAGTCCGCGGTACATCGGATAGACGGCGAACGCCGCCGGATCGAGCTTGTAGAGGTCCTGCATGCTTGGCAGGTTGGGATAGGCGGCGAAGCCGCGCAGCGTCATCATGTTGGCCTGCGGCTCGCCCGCCAACAGTTTCGCCGCCTCGGCCGCAAACCGGTTGACGACAGTAGCGGTGCGGACCGAGGCTTCATCGTCGGGGACATACGGCTGGGCCGGCAGGGGCCCGACGCCCACGGCCTGGGGGTCGGTGTCGCGCACGCGATCGCTGAGTCCCTCGCCACGCAGGATCAACACGAAGCGGTGGTCTTTGACGGGCCTGACGATGATCTCGACGCCGTCCACCCTGATCTCGTTTAGCCGCGCCACGATTGGCGCGCTCAGCTCCGTCGCGATGCGGCCCGCCCGCCGGTCGGTTATGCGGCCATCGGCGTCGACGGTGCAGAAGTTGCCCCGCGCCGCCACGTCGTGTGGGCCGAGGTCGAAGTCGATGCCGGTGGCTTCGAGCACGCCTCGCCCGATGTTGTACTCCTCGGGGTCGAACCCGAAGAGGGCGAGGTGCCCGGGGCCGCTGCCCGGCGTGATGCCCGGCCCCACCGGGTGGGTAAGCCCTAAGGCGCTGCGGCGGGCCAGGATGTCCAGGTTGGGGGTGTCAGCCTCTTCGAGCTCGCTGCGGCCGGTTTCGGGCCGCGCCAGTCCACCTAGTCCGTCCAGCACGCAGAGGAGAATGCGGCTGTCGGTGACCCTCGAAAGCTCGCGCAGGACCTCCGGCCTCATACGGTGACGGTCCGGTCGAGGAGCGCCTCGATTGCCGGGAGCGTCGCTCCGGACAGTATCTCCAGCGAGGCGCCGCCGCCGGTCGACACGTGAGTGAAGCGGTCGCCGATGTTCAATTGCTCGGCGATCATCGCCGTCTCGCCGCCGCCCAGGATGGTGGTCGCCTCGTTCATGCGGGAGAGCGCGTAGGCCACCTGGTGCGAGCCGTGCGCTGCCTGCGGGAACTCGATCACGCCGAGCGGACCATTCCAGACGACCTGGCGGCAATCGCGCAGCACACGGGTGAAGACCTCCACGGTCTTCTCGCCAACGTCCACGATCAAAGCGCCGGGAGGAACGTCCTTCACGCTCACGGTCTGATACGAGGCGTTGCGGTCGAAGCGGTCGGCTACCACGACATCGACGGGGAGGAGCAGTTGTTTGCGGGCTGCGGCCGCGATCTCCATGATCTCGCTCGCCTGGGCGACCATCTCGCCCTCGACCAGCGACTGCTGCACGTCGAAGCCCTCTGCCTTGAGGAACGTGTTGGCCATCCCGCCGCCGATCAGGATGCGGTCGGCCACGTCCAGCATCGTGCGCAGCATCGGCAGCTTGTCCGAGATCTTCGCTCCGCCGCTTATGACGGCGTAGGGATGGTCGGGATCGGACACCGCCTTGCCCAGGTAGGTCATCTCCTTCTCGACAAGGAACCCGGCCACCGCGGGCAGGCACCGCGAGATCCCGCTGGTTGACGCGTGCTCGCGGTGCGCGCTGCCGAAGGCGTCGAGCGCGAAAACGTCCGCAAGCGCGGCCAGCTGACGGGCGTGGGCTTCTTCGTTCGCCTCCTCAGCGGCGTGGAAGCGCAGGTTCTCCAGCATCAGCGTGGAGCCGGGCTCGAGCGCGGCGGCGGTTTCCTCAACCTCCGGCCCAACGCTGTCGGCGGCCATGACCACTGGCTGACCGAGCAGTTGGGAGAGCTTTTCGGCGACGGGCCGCAGGCTCAGCCCGGGGACCACCCTGCCCATCGGCCTACCCAGTGCCGAGGCGATGATGACGCGAGAGCGCTGACCCAGCAGGTACTCGATCGTGGGCAGGGCCTCGCGGATCCTGCGGTCATCGGTGATGCGCCCGGTCTCGCCGTCGATGGGGACGTTGAAGTCCACGCGCAGAAGCACGCGCCTTCCTTCAACGTCGATGTCGCGTACGGTCTTCTTGTTCATAGGTGGGTGAGTGTCGCGCCCACCATGGGTCGCGGAGGGCGCCACTCGTTCTACTCTATTAGGTTGCACTTAAGCCGCCGCAATTCCTATCGCGGGCGGCGCGAAGGGCCGGCTTTGAACGGAGGACTTTGATGCAGCCAGCGCGGATAGAGGGGCGTGTCGATGTCGAGGGTGGCAGCACCTGGTACGAGAAGGTGGGCGGCGGGCCCGGGTTGCCGTTGATCGTTGTCCACGGCGGCCCCGGCTTCCCGCACGACTACATGACGAGCCTGGACGAGCTGGCGGACGAGCGCGTGGTCGTCTACTACGACCAGCTCGGTTGTGGCCGCTCGGACCGGCCGCACGATGAGGGTCTGTGGCGGGTCGAGCGGTTCGTGGATGAGCTTGAGCGGCTGCGCGTTGCTCTCGGCTACCGGCAATTTCACCTCCTCGGACACTCGTGGGGGAGCCAGGTAGCCGCGGACTTCGCGTTGACGAAGCCCTCGGGGCTAACGAGCCTGGTCCTGGCCAGCCCGCCGCTCAGCATCGGGCGCTGGCTTGAGGACGCGCGGCGTCTGCGGGCCGCCCTGCCGGAGGAGGTACGCCGGGCGCTTGACGATGGCGAAGCCGACGGGAGCGTCGACTCCGGGGCGTACCAGGGCGCCGTACGCGCCTACATGAGCGCTTACGTCTGTCGCATGGAGAAGTGGCCGCCGCTTATCGGCCAGTCCGCACGAGGTCGCTCGGATCGAATCTACGAGGTCATGTGGGGGCCGAACGAGTTCACGATGACCGGTAACCTTGCGGACTACGAGCGGACCGACCGCCTGCGGGAGATCAGCGTCCCGACGCTGTTCACCTGCGGGCGTTATGACGAGGCAACGCCCGAGGCGGTGGAGGTCTATTCGGCAGCCCTGCCAGGGTCGGAGGCGGTGGTCTTCGAGGAGAGCGCTCACATGTCCCACCTCGAAGAACCGCGGGAGTTCCTGGCTGCGGTGCGTCGGTTCCTGGCCCGCCACGATCCTGCTGGGGCCGCGGAGGACGGCAACTCTTAACAGACACCGCTCACCGGGCCGGAGTGCTGATCGTTAGAATGCGGCCACTTCGGTTTCGCCTCAAGCGGGCCACGACTGCATGGAAGAAGCACCAACAGCTCCTACCTCTGCGCTGACCGACGTAGTCGACACTGAGCCGCGCCTCCGCGAGGTAGCACTCTTCTTCCTGAAGCTGGGCATCATCGGCTTCGGCGGACCCGCCGCGCACATAGCCCTGATGCGCCGCGAGCTGGTCCAGCGGCGGCGCTGGGTCGACGACCAGGAGTTCGTCGACATCCTGGGCGTCACAAACCTGATCCCGGGGCCCAATTCCACCGAGATGGCTATGCACCTGGGCGGCCGGCGCGCCGGCTCCGCGGGTGTTTGGGTCGCCGGAGCTGCCTTCATCGCGCCGGCGGTTGTGATCGTCCTCGCGTTGGCCTGGGCTTACCAGCGCTGGGGGTCGACGCCTGGCGGAGAGGCCTTGCTCGATGGCGTCCAGCCCGTGGTGCTCGCGGTCCTTCTGCAGGCCATCTGAGGCCTGCGCGGAGTCTCGGTTACCAGCCCGGCGACGGCGGCCGTGGTTGGCGCTGCCGTTGCCCTCTACCTGGGGGGTCTCAACGAGATAGTCATTCTACTTGGCCTCGGCCTGGCGTTGCTGCTGGTCCATCTCGTCAGTGCCGGCCGGGTGACTACGCCCTGGCCGGCGGCGCTGCTCAAGCTCGCCAGGAACGCCAGGCGGGGGATATCTCGGGTGCTGGTCGCTGCTCCCGTGCCCCTGCTCCTGCTCCTGTCCGCACCGCCACCGGTCCATCAACTAATGGCCTTGATCGCCGCCCGGGCAGGACACGAAGACTACGCGGCGGGGGCACTCTTCCTGGTCTTCCTGAAGATCGGCGCCGTCCTTTATGGGAGCGGATACGTGCTCGTTGCCCTCTTGCAGGCGGACCTTATGGACGCCCGCGGCTGGCTGACCCAGGAGGAATTGCTGGACGCCGTGGCGGTTGGGCAGTTCACTCCCGGCCCGCTTTTCTCAACGGCGACGTTCGCCGGCTACGTCATCGGGGGCTTTTGGGGCGCGACGCTGGCCACGGTTGGGATCTTCCTGCCGTCCTTCTTCTTCGTAGCGGCGACGCACCCGCTCGTCCCGCGAATCAGGAGCTGGACGTTCCTGAGGCCGTTCCTCGACGGCGTGAACGCGGCCGCGCTGACGTTGATGGCGATCGTGACGATTGAGCTGGGCCGTGACGCCCTGACGGGTCCTTTCGCTGTCGTCCTGTTCCTCGCGACAGCGGCCTGGCTCCTGCGCTGGAATCCCAACAGCGCGCTCGTGATCGCGCTCGGTGCGACCGCGGGGTTGGTCCACAGCGCAGCAGGCTAAGCGTCCGTCGAGCGCAACCGGACCCGCCTGGTTGGGTTGCCAATCGCTCAGATCGCCCGAAACAGGGGCTAAAGG
>WHTO01000202.1 GCA_009377665.1 Dehalococcoidia bacterium | reverse complement strand
GTGCACAGCAGGTCGAGGGGGAGGTTGCCCCGCTCGACTGCCCTCCGGGCCGCGTCGACTGCCTCGTACGAGTGCCCACGCAGCGGCCGGAGGGTGATCCTCTTGGTGGCTAGCTTGCGGAGCGGGATCGGGGTGGCGCCGGCCGGCCACACACCGGCGAGCAGCCTGCCGCCGGTGCGGAGCGCGTCGAGCCCGAACTCGAGTGTTGCCGTCGTCCCCGCGGCCATGTCCAGCACCGCGTCGGCCAGCTGCCCGTCCGTCGCGTCGCGGATCATCTCAAGCGCGGCCGCGGTGTCCACGCCGGCGAAGGCTGCGCCGAGTTCCCTGGCCAGCTCGAGCCGTCCCTCGTCCCCGGGCAGCCCAAGGACGACGATGTTCGCCGCACCCGCTGCCTGCGCGGCGATGACGCCGCATAGACCGTGCTGGCCCGGCCCGATGATCACCACTGTGTCGCCGTACCCGATGCCGCCGTCCCACTGCACCCACTGGATGCCGTTGGACAGTGGCAGGATGAGAGTCGCCTGCTCGGTCGAGGTCTCCGGGCTGAGGCGGTGCCACACACTGCGCTCGTGGAGAAAGGCGTACTCGCTGTAGCCGCCCCACAGTCCCGGCTCCGTGGCCACCGGGGTTGAGCCGTACCGCAGCGCGCCGGGGTCCCCCAGCGCCGTCTGCGGGCAGAACCGGTAGTCACCCTCGCGGCACAGGACGCACGTCCCACAGGGTAGATACTCCTCGATCAGGATCCGGTCGCCCACGGCGAGCGACAGCCGGCTGGCGGCGCGGTCGCTCAGCTCCTCCACCACACCGACGATATGGTGGCCCAAAATTGCGGGCTGATCCGTCGGCTCGTCAGCCCGCGAGTACCACATCACGTCCGCGCCGCACAAGCCGGTCGCCTCGACCCGCAGTAGCCCGCCTTCCGGGTGGCGCTGCAGATCGGGCAGCGGTAGCTCCTGGATCTCCGTCGTGCTCGCACCCATCTTCACGGCGGCGCACGCACTCTTATGACTCATCGGTCCTCCATCGTTGCGTCGGCATTGTTGTGTCGGTCCAGGGCGACGTGCAGTTGCCAGCGGCAGACGGGCCACCTGCCCTCATGCGGGAAGCCCGGTGAGGATTCCGCCGGGCAGGCTTACACCGAGCGCGCCGACCAGCCCGATGTAGCAAGAGACGAACACGAGTACGCCGGCGACGGCGGCAACGGAGTTCCGGACCCTGCCCTCCACCCGCAGGTACAGGGCGACGAACAGCGCCATGGCCAGCGAGGTCCCGAGCAGCCAGACGGCCACGCCGAGCCCGAGCAGCGCGACCATCATCAGGCGCCGGCGCGCCGTGATCTCGCGCACTGACAGGTCGGTACCCGCGGCGGTCGCGGCTGCCTCCTTTGCTCGCGTCGGTGTACGTCGCTTCCAGAGCAGCCGGTACAGATCCCTGGCGCCCACCGCGAGACCGAGCAGGGCAGTGATGGCGCCGAAAGCGATCGGGAACACGATGGCCGCGGTAGGCCAGCCCATGACCAGCGGAACCACCATCACGAAAACACCGAACAACGCCGTCCCGATCGCGAAGGCTACCGAACCGCCCGAGATGAGGTCCGTGACCGGCGTGGTCTCGGGACCGCCCGCGCGCTCGGCCGCCTGTCTTCGCTCCCGGCGCCACATCCAGAACGGCATGGCGATGAGCAGCCCAGTGATGATGAACAGGACGATGATCGTAGGGTGCCAGAGCCAGGTCCAGCCGTAGGCAGCGATGGTCCGCCAGAGTGTCTGCTCGGCGCGGTCGCCGAGCACGACGGCGAGCACGAGAGGGGCGACGGGCCAGCCGTAGATGCGCATCAGCCACGCGAGGGCGCCGATCGCCAACAGCACGATGATGTCGCCGATGCGTCCTGAGGATGCGCCCGCTCCGATGAACACGAAGATAAGGATCACCGGCACCATGTACGCGCCCTTGAGACCGAGGATCCGCCCAAGGAACCGGCCGCCCACGGCGCTCACCCCGACACCAGCGAGATTCGCTATTACCAGGCAGAACAGCATGAAGTAGGTCAGGTGCATGTTGGTCCCGACCATGTCCGGCCCTGGGGCGACTCCCAGCAGGATCAGGGCAGCCAACAGCAGCGCCATGGGAGGGCTGCCGGGGACCGCGAACGCCACAGTGGGAAGCAACTCGCCGCCGTCCTTGGAGTTGTTCGCGCTCGCCGGCGCCACAACGCCGCGTACGTCGCCCCGGCCGAAGGCCTTGGGCTCTTTGGCGAAGCTGACGGCGTGACCGTACGCGATCCACTGGCTGGTGGTCCCACCAAGGCCGGGAATGAACCCAACGACCAGCCCGATCAGGCTGCAGCGCACCACCAGCACGAGGTTGGCCAGCGCCGCGCGCATCCCCGAGACCATGTCGGACCAGCGAGCCCTGAGCTTTCCGCTCCGGACGATCGAGGCGCGGCGCGAGTGCAGGTCGAGTAGCTCTGGGATGGCGAAGATGCTCACCGCAAGCGGCACGAGCGGGATGCCGTCGAGCAGGTAGATGTTTCCGAATCCGAAGCGAACGATCCCGAACTGAGTTTCCGGTCCGAAGGTAGCGATGAGGAAACCGATGCCGCCGGCGGCCAGCCCCTTCAGCATCGACTTGCCGCTCACCGTCGCGATCATCGCGACGCCCAGGAGGGTGAGTAGGAAGATCTCCGGCGAGCCCAAGGCCAGCACCAGCGGGCGCACGAGCGGCAGCAGGAGCAGCACGGGGACGAGCCCGATGATGGCGCCCAGGCCCGAGGACGTGAGCGCCGCGCCAAACGCCTTTCCGACCTCGCCCTTCTTGGTCATCTCGTGCCCGTCGACGACCAGCGCCGCGGACGCCGGCGTGCCAGGCACGGCGAAGGCGATCGCGGTCAGGTCGCCCGCGATCGTCGCCTGCGCGTACA
Organism: Dehalococcoidia bacterium; assembly: GCA_009377665.1. Lineage (GTDB taxonomy): Bacteria > Chloroflexota > Dehalococcoidia > WHTO01 > WHTO01 > WHTO01. The sequence goes on along the minus strand of WHTO01000202.1, from coordinate 1,389 downwards.
TCGCGAGCAGAAACGCGAAGGCGACCACCGGATCGAGGAACACCACGAATGGCAGCGCCAGCGACAGGCCAACCAGCAGGCCGATCCCGGGCAGGAACCCGACGATGGTGCCGACGAGAATCCCGAGCACCAGGGCGACGACCACGTCGAGGGACGCAAGCAGCCCTAGCCCCGACATGACCGTCTCGTACATGGGTGTTTACGTCTCCAGGGAACGGTACAGCTCGATCACCGGGCCCAGGTCCTCGCGCAGCGGCCGGGTCGTCGAGGTGACGTCGCCCGATCCGGCCTGGGCCGGCTCCAGCCGGTCCACTAGTTGCCGATAGGCCTCGTTGATCCCGTCCGCCATCGACTCCGACTCGGCCACACAGCCCGGGTACTGCGGAAACGACACCCGCCGGACCCAGTCACCGCCGGCGTGATCGACCGACTCGATGGCCATCACCACGGGGAGCATCGGCTCCAGACCTCCCTTTCGCCGCTTCGCTGGTGCTGGCATCGGGCCTACAGTCGCGCCAGGATGCGCTCGAGAGCGTCTGGTTGGCTCAGGATCTCGTCCATGATCGTCTGAATGCCCTCCGGGTCGAAGTACGGGTACTCGCTGCCGTCGAAGAAGTCCTTCATCGCCTGCTCGAACTCGGCGTCCTCGCCCATTGTTCGGAACGCGTCCTTGATGGCCTCGAGGCGGCTCTCATCGGCGGTGGGCGCCATGTAAATCGGGTACCCGGCCGAGTTGACGGCCGCCAGCAGGCGGATCTCGTCGTCAAGTTCCTGCGGGGGCTCGCCGACCTCATCCTGGTACAGCTCGATGAGCGTCGGCACCTCGACTGGCTGGCCAGGCGAGCGCACGATCTCCTCACCGTCGAGGACGCCGGCCTCGACCATCGGCCAGGCCGTACCGTCCTCTACGAGGTGCGCCCAGGTGTCGTAGGCAGGCTCTGGAGCCGTCAGCGCCTGGACTTCGCCCGACTCCAGCGCGATGATCTGGGGTCCGTACCCCTCGTACCCGAAGACATGGTTGATGTCGATTCCGAAGGCTTCGGAGATCAATGTCTCGCCCCAGTGCAGGCCGCCGCCAGGAGCGCTCCCGGAGATGTTGATCGGCTCCGTGCGCGCGCGAAGCTCGTCCAGGTTCGCGGCGGCGTCCGTCCGCACTAGGAAGATCGAGCTCTGCGCGATCGTCGCGAGCGGCGGCATCTCGTCGAGCGGGTAGGTGTGGCCCTCGGTGCCAGACAGCCAGCGGCCGATGACGCCGTTAGTGACGAGCACCATATCGAGGCCGTCCGCGCCGGTGTTGACCAGCTCGTGGACGGAGACGGCCCCACCACCCCCAGGCATGTTCTCGACGACCACCTGTGGCGAGCCGGGGATGTAGTTCGGAAGCTGGCT
>WHTO01000201.1:485-4322 GCA_009377665.1 Dehalococcoidia bacterium | reverse complement strand
AGCCCGAAATGCGGGGTATTTCGCTCGAGATTGCGGCGAACCGTGAGTACCTCTCCGGCGAGCTGCTGGCTCCGATTGTCGGCTACATCGGACCGATCAACCAGGAGGAATACACTCGCTCCCAGGAAGACGACGGCGACGACGCCTATGGCCTGGGCGATCGGGTGGGCCGCACCGGAATTGAGCAGGTCTATGAGGATGAGCTGCGCGGCGATGATGGCCAGAAGCTTATCGAACAAGACGCCCTGGGCAGGCAACTCCGGCTTGTCGACGAGGAAGACCCGGTGCCGGGTGACAAGGTTGTCCTTGCGCTCGACTATGGCCTGCAAACAGCCACCGAGACGGCGCTGCGTCAGGCGATGGAAGACACGGGCGCGCCGATTGCTACCGCCGTTGTCATGGACGTCAAGACCGGCGAAGTGGTGGCGATGGTTTCGTTGCCCAGCTACGACGCGAATATCTTCACTGAAGGCATACCGCAGAGCCAGCTCGACGCCCTCGAGCAGGACACCGAGGGTCGGCCGCTGGTCAACCACGCCATCGCCGATGCCTTCCCGCCCGGCTCGGTGTTTAAGGTGATTACAGCTGCGGCGGCACTTGAATTCGGCAGCGTCAACGCCGAGACCCGCATCAACAGTGAAGGCGGCCTGGTCGTCGAAAACGAGTCAGGCGTTGAAGATGCGGGACAGCGCTTCAACGACACCGCTCGCGGTACATTCACCTTCCCCCAGGGCATCGCCGCCTCGTCCAACGTCTACTTCTATTGCCTGGTGGCGGCTGGCCAGCCCGGCTCGCAGTTCTTTAACCCGCCCTGCGGCCCCGATGAATTCGAGGGCACCGGACCGGGTAATCTTGCCCGCATGTCCCATGGCTTCGGCCTCGGCGCAGCTACCGAAATTGATCTCCCCGGCGAGACAACCGGTCTTATCCCTCCTCGGGACCAGGACGGTGACCCGGCGAACGTCGACGATGACCTGGGCGAAACGAACCCCGACGAAGGCCTGACTAACCTGAGCGCCTGGTTCGCCGAGATCAGCGGTTTCGAGAACGAGCCTTGGCGACTGGGTAGCACGCTCCAGTTCGCCATCGGCCAGAACGTCGTTACCACGACCCCCATACAGATGGCCGTCGTCGCCGCTGCGATAGCCAACGGCGGCCAGGTCCTTCAGCCGCGCCTGGTTCACGACATCGTCGGGGCCGACGGGGTCAGTCAGGAGACAAGAACGCTCGAAGGACGGGAGGTCCAGATTGGCGCTCCAATTGTCCGCGGAACACTGCCCGTCTCGCCGGAGAACCTGGCGATCATCCAGCAAGGCATGTACGAAGCGGTGAATGCTACGGGATATCCCGTAACGGCCAACCTCGCCAATCCCGCCGTAGGAGTCGAGATCGCCGGCAAGACCGGGTCGCCGGAGGTGGGGGAGACCGACCTCAGCACTGGTAAGCTGCTCACGCATGCCTGGTTCATCGGCTACGGCCCCCACGAGAACGCCGAGATTGCTGTGGCAGTCTATGTGCAAGGTGGCACCGGCGGCGAGACCGCTGCGCCCGTGGCCCGCGCTATCTTTGAGGCCTGGTTCAACCGCGTCAGCGTGAGGGCCCTCCCATGATCGCCACCTTCCGCACCCGCGAGTTCCGCCACTACGACTTCGCCTTGCTGGGCGGTGCGCTGGCGCTCGTCGCCCTCGGCATGGTCGTCCTCTACAGCGCTTCCCTGGCCGAGACAGGGAGCGCCGCTCAGAGCTTTAGCGACGCCGTCGGCAAGCAGCTCCTCTTTGCCCTCGTCGGCGTCTCGGTTTCGCTGGCCCTGGCCCGCCTCGACTACAGGTTGCTCGCCAACAACTGGTTCGCTATCTACCTTGCGGGCGTCTTTGGACTGATCGTCGTTCTCATCGTCGGCACAAACATTGCCGGGGCGACACGCTGGATAACCCTGCCCGGCGGCTTCCTGCTTCAGCCCTCGGAGTTCGCGAAGATCGCCGGCATCATCGCACTCGCCAAATACCTTTCGGATCGGGATACCCGGCTCCACGAGCCGCAGGTGTTTCTCGGGTCACTGGCCCTGATGGCGCCGCTGATGGGGCTGGTCTTTATCGAGCCCGACCTGGGCACGACAATCGTCTTCTCCACCGTCTGGTTGGGCATGGTCGTCATGGCCGGAGCCTCCGGGCGGCATCTTGCCATCCTCGCCGGTATCATCATCGCCCTCATCCCGTTCGCGCTGATCATCGCCGTCAGTGACTACCAGGAAGAGCGCCTCGCGACCTTCCTCGACCCCGAGAAGGATCGCTTCGGGACCGGCTACAACGTCCTGCAGGCCGAGATCAGCGTCGGTTCGGGCGGCCTGCTCGGCCAGGGGTTCAATAACGGTACGCAGAGTCAGCTCGGTTTCCTGCAGGCACGGACAACGGACTTCATCTTCAGCGTCCTCGGTGAGGAGTGGGGCTTCGCCGGTGCTGTGCTCCTCCTCGGGCTATTTGCGTTCTTATTGATGCGGGCGATTCATGTCGCCGCGCTGGCGCGGGATAATTTCGGCCGCCTTGTAGCCTCGGGCTTTGCTATCTGGATCCTGACGCAGGTCTTTATCAATATCGGCGTCAATATCCGGCTTCTGCCGGTGACGGGTATCCCATTACCCTTCATCAGCCAGGGCGGCAGCTCGCTGATCGCGTTGTTCATCGCCGTCGGCATCTTGCAAAGCATCATGATGCGCCACCGCCAGTCCTACTGAACGGCGCCGCTACTTGAAGAACTCGTACCCGGGCGGGCAACAGAGCCCGCCCGACCGAACACTCGTCGTGGTCGCTAGTCGGCGGTGGCGGCCAGCTCCGGCTGGTCCTTGCGGGTGAGGTTGGTGATCATCACCTCGTCGCCGCCGACATCTATCTGGATCTTCTCACCTTCGGAGAACCTGCCTTCGAGCAGGGCCTCGGAGAGCCGATCCTCGATCTCGTTCTGGATGACGCGGCGCAGTGGCCGCGCGCCAAACACCTGGTCGTAGCCCTTTTCGCCGAGCCAGTCCTTGGCCGCAGCCGTAACCTCGAACTCGACGCCTTTGGAAGTGAGCTGCTTGGCCACTTCCCTGAGCATCAGGTCGACGATCTGGCGGATGTGCTCTTTGGTCAGAGCGTGGAAGACCAGCGTCTGGTCGATGCGGTTGAGGAACTCCGGTCTGAAGACGTTCTTCATCTCGTTGAGGACCTTTTCCTTCATCCGTTCGTACTGACCTTCCAGCGTCTTCGACTCTTCGCGCTTGCCACCGAAGCCCAGGGCCGTCTCCTTGCGGATCAGGTCCGAGCCAACGTTGCTCGTCATGATGATGATCGTGTTGCGGAAGTCGACCCTGCGTCCCTTGGCGTCGGTCAGGTGACCTTCGTCGAAGATCTGCAGCAGCATGTTGAAGACTTCGGGGTGAGCCTTCTCGATCTCGTCGAGCAGGATCAGGCAGTACGACTTGCGCCGCACGGTGTCGGTTAGCTGTCCCCCGTCGTCGTAGCCGACGTAGCCGGGAGGCGCCCCGACAAGTCGCGCGACGGTGTGTCGTTCCATGAACTCCGACATGTCGAGCTTTACCATCGCGTCTTCCGAGCCAAACATGAACTCGGCGAGAGTTCGCGCCAGGTCGGTCTTGCCGACCCCTGTCGGGCCAAGGAAGACGAAAACACCGATCGGGCGCTTCGGATCCTTGAGCCCGGCGCGGGCACGGCGCACGGCTTTGGAGACGGCGTTAATCGGCTCGTCCTGAGCGATGATGCGCTCGTGCAGCACCTGCTCCATACCGAGAAGACGCTCGGACTCTTCGGCGGCGAGGCGGTTGAGGGGGATGCCGGTCCACAT
>WHTO01000201.1:0-475 GCA_009377665.1 Dehalococcoidia bacterium | reverse complement strand
CGTTAACGGTCGGCCGCTGCTCCTCGCGCTCACTCTGCCAGCCTTCTTCCATGCGCTCGATCTTGTCCTGGAGCTTGATCTCGCGGTCGCGCAGCTCGGCTGCGTACTCGTACTGTTGGGATGAAATCGCGGCGTCCTTCTCCTTGCGCAGGCTCTCCAGTCCGCGATTCGCCTCCTTCAAGGAAGGCGGCGTCGCCGAGCGCTTGATGCGGACGCGCGAGGACGCTTCGTCGATCAGGTCTATAGCCTTATCGGGCAGCGAGCGGTCGGGCACGTAACGGGCCGATAGCTCGGCCGCGGCCTTGACTGCCTCGTCGCTGATCAACAGCTTGTGGTGCTCCTCGTAGCGTTCGCGGACGCCCTTCAGGATCTCGATCGATTCCTCGACGGTGTTTTCCTCGACGACGATTGGCTGGAAGCGCCGCTCCAGCGCGGCGTCGCGCTCAATGTGCTTGCGGTACTCGTCAAGGGTGGT
>WHTO01000200.1 GCA_009377665.1 Dehalococcoidia bacterium | reverse complement strand
CTACGTCACCCCGCACGACCGCGAGATCGGCCAGCTCTCGGTCAACTGGACCCTCGAGCAGACAAACCAGCGTGCCAAGGACTTCATGCGCGAGCTGGCCTTCGACCTGCGCTTCGAGCTCGCCGGCAGGCGCGTGCGCCTCGTGCACGGCTCTCCGCGCAAGGTCAACGAGTACCTCTTCGCCGACAAGCCGGTCAAGACGTTCGAGCGCATCGCCGCCGGCGCGGAGTGCGACGTCCTGGTCTTCGGCCACACGCACAGGCCCTGGATCCACGAGTACGGCGGCGTGTTGTTCGTCAACTGCGGGTCGGTCGGCAAGCCCAAGGACGGAGATCCGCGTGCCGGCTTCGCCGTGTTGAGCGAACGCGGGGACGGTGTCGCGGTCGAGATCCAGCGGGTCACGTATCCGGCCGAGCAGGTTGCCGACGAGATGCAGCGCGTCGGGCTGTCCGAGGAGCTGGCTGTGAAGTTGGTGCAAGCCGGCTGAGACGCGGCGTCCGATTGGTTTCCGCGACCAGAAGTGTGCTGCCCACGCGCGACCCGCTACCCCTCTCGTCGAAGCGGGAGCGACATAGGTTCTCGCATGAGGGTCACGGCCAGCTGCGGTTCCTTCAGCCACGGGTCGCGCCTGGAGCACCTGTTCAGCCGGCCCGAGGCGCGAGGAACTCAGCCCACAGCGGATAGTGATCGGAGATCCACCAGGACTTCTGGACGCGGTCAAGACCCTGGAGGACCAGCTCGGTGAAGTCGAAGTTGCCGGCACGGCCAGCGTAGTCGAGCGCGAGAAGCATGCGCCAGATCGGGTGGGCGGGCCGGCGCGCGATGTCGATCCGGGCGACCTCGGCACCTGCTGCTTGCCGAGCCTCCTTGTTTCGCTGATAGCGCTCTGCGTAGGCGGGATGCTTGATGGCCTCGCCAACAGTCTGTGGCTCGTGCTTGGCGTCGCGCTTCTCAGCGCGGCGGCCATGCTGCTCTTGCCCAAGGACGCGCTGCGCGCGCCGGTCACGAGCGGACCAGCGGCCGACAACGCGTGCGGGTCGTCGTGCATGCAGCCGGCCGTGGCAGAGGCGAGCTGACGGCGGGCTGCTGGGCCAAGTTTCGCGCGCGAGCGGTCGACTACCGGGATTCCACCGACGAGTACGGAACCGCTTCGTCCACGCAAGCGCCACCTTGGCGCCGTTCTGCTCTCGCACGGACGCGAAGGGAGGGGCGGCGTCAACGTGCCCGTTGCCGCCGCTTCGTGACCAGGATGACCACCGGTTAGGATCGCGGTGAGGGGTGGGAATCCTGATCGGGGTCTTAGCGACGACCGTGGTGGTACTGGGGTGTGGTGGTTGTCGTGCTGGTGACACCCCGCCGCGCGGTGCGGGCCCGGCACGATCCTTCTCAGCCGAATCGGAAGCCCGCCGTGCAAACAGGTCATGGGGGACCGGCGCCACGACCTCTGACCCCGCTGCCCAAGGCAAGAACAATGGACACACAGCACTGGGATGAGATGTATCGCAGCCGCAACCAGGTCTTCAGCGGCGCGCCCAACGGAGTGCTCGTCACAGAGGTCACCGACCTACCGCCAGGGCAAGCGCTCGACGTGGGATGCGGTGAGGGCGCCGACGCACGCTGGCTGGCCCGACGCGGCTGGCAGGTTACCGCGGTCGACATCTCCGAGACCGCCCTGCAACGGGCCGCCGCCGCAGCCACGGACGTCGCTGGCCGCGTGACGTGGACACGGGCCGACCTGACCACAACGCCACCCCTGGCCGGCGCGTTCGACCTGGTGTCCGCCCAGTACTTCCCGTTCCCGCACCAGCCGGACCACGCTGCGCTGCGCGGCCTGCTGGATGCCGTCGCAGCCGGCGGCACCCTGCTCTTCGCCAGCCACGACCTCGCCGACCTATCCCCACGCAAGGAGCACGGCTTGGACCCCAGCGACTACTACCGGCCCGACGACATCGCCAGGCTCCTCGACCACGACTGGGCCGTCCTGATCAACGAAACCCGCCCCCGAACCGCTCCCACCCCCGCTGGCACAGACCACACCCACGACACCGTCCTGCGAGCACAACGCCTGCGGTAACCATGCGACCGCGCAAAGGCTGACCGGCCCTCAGTTCCATGCAGAGCGGCACTATCGCTCTGCGCGCGACGAGCGATAGCGCCAAGGCCCGCTCCCGAGTCTCGTCCATTGCGGGAGCGGAGTGGGTTCCACGGCATGCCCCTTGCGCGCTGCCAATCACGCGATAGCAGGAGCGGCGCTGCGTGCGGGATCGCGGGGAGCGGTCTTGGCCTATGACGGCGGTGCCGGCCGCGCTCAAGGCCGCGCACCGCACCACTGGAACGCCGACTATCGCGTGAGATTCATCGCGGCAACCCACGTCTCGGCAAGCTGCTTGTAGCGGGTATGGAACCGCATCTCCCCGGACGTGGTGCGGTCAGTGAAGTAATGCCCTTCGATCCCCTCGGCTTCGGTGTCTTTCGGCGTGACCAGGACCGTCGCCCCGTAGTGGATTTGGCTTCTGTGGCGGACCTCTGGGCGCGGCGTGTTGTCGTAGAGGTAGGCGACACGATGGACTCCATCTGGGTCGCGGATGAGGTTTGCTTCGAGCGAGCCGGAGGTCGACTCCTGGGTGAGCATCCGGACAGTGAGGTCCGAGAATCGCTGCCGGATGACGAGGAACACATTGTCGTCTTGAGACTTCTGCTGGCCGGTCTGGGGATCTACCCAGTCGGTCCTCAGCGTGCCGTGCCACGTACCGTGCAGCAGCGGGCGTCCGGTCAGCTTGCGGAGTCCTCGCCAGCGCCATGCGTAGCGGTCGAAGAGCCAGAGCCCGGCGCTCGCAAGAGCGACAGCAGGGCCGATGGGAGCTAACCATTCGGACACGGTGTCGGGAGCGCTGCCTCGCACCAGCGCGATCACGAACGCCAACGCGACCACCGCGCCGGCAGCGACGTAGAGCGCGGACTTGGGCGGCATCACTCGCCGAGATCCGCGTAACGCCACGCCTTCAGTGCGAACTCGCTAGCCTGCTGGTGAGTCCAGGTCTGGGTGGCGTGGAAGAGGTACTTGATGCCGTTCGCCTCCAGCCAGGAATCTGAGCCAACGCAGTCGTTCGTCTCGGTCCCCTCGTAGATGTGGCCGAGCGCGTTCTGGACACGGCCACGCCATGTGCTCACATTGAAGAGGGGGTCTGGAACGTTGTAAACCGCTGATTCGATCAGGAAGGAGGGCACCTCGGCGATCACGCCCTTCTCGACCATCTCGTTTTCAAGGCGCTTCAGGATGCGCACGACGCGCTTGTAACGCCTCTGCGTGCGGTCGTTCTTCTCGGTGCCCCGCTCGAGGTGCTGCTTCGGGTAGTTGACGATTGCCGCGTAGGGCTTTGCGTCATTGCGCAGCTGGATCCCTTGATGAGACCCGTGCTGGCTATAGAACGCCTTGTGGGTGACGCAGGGGACAACATCGGCGGCGAGTCCCTGCCGGCTCTCCCGGATGTGGATGGCCTTCTTTCCTCGATCGACAGGTCCCTCGCCGAACTTGTCGCGGAGCGCGCGCTCAACGTCGTCCTTGAACTCCGGTAGGTCGTACGTACCGCTGTACGGAATCCCGCCAACCGCGGCGAGGTCGAGACCCTTAGCATCGCCGTAGAAGTCGGTCTTGTAGAGCTCTGTGAGCTCCGCTGCAACATCCACGTCGCTGTCCCGGACGACATTCGTGAAGTTCGGGTAGGAGCCCTTCGCATAGATCTCGAAGGAATAGGGCCTCAGATCAGGACTCTCGCTGAGTGCCTCCTTGATGGCGTTGCGCGTCCACTCGTAGCGATCCTGCTCCGTGTCGCTGGCGCGCCCGGTCCAGTTCGAGAAGGTGCTCTCCCAGTCCCTTGTCATGGCCCATAAACGTTAGGCAGGCTCTCCGACGGAGCTTTCAGGCCCCCGGAATAGGGTCTGCCCACGAGCGGGATCGCCATCAAGGACGCTTGACCCGCAGGGGCCCAGATTCCCCTTACCCGAAAGCAGGAGCGGCGGGGTCATCTGCTCCTGCTTGGCGCGATAGGCGAGCACCGGTCGCTCGCTCCCGGTGCTCGTCCTACCCGGGAGCGAGCCGGTCGAGCGCAGGGGGCGGAGGCGGAAGCCGCGGCGGCCTCGGCTGTTGGCGGCTAGGTGTGTCAAGGATGCCGATTGAAACTGACCTCCTTGCGCCGGTTGAAAGTTGACCCCCTGGAGTCAGATAGGGCGCCCGCGAAGCGAAGCCCGTAGGGCCAAGCGGAGCGGGCGCCGGCGATCAGTCCCGGACCGGTGGCGAGCCCGTGTCCTTGTCGCGAAGCCGGCGGGCTCGGCTG
>WHTO01000024.1 GCA_009377665.1 Dehalococcoidia bacterium | reverse complement strand
ACCACATACTCCGTCTATCAGAGTGTGCGGCGCTACCGCGCCGAGGGCGAGGCATGGCCTAGCCCGTACGAGGATGTCGTATTCCACCCTCAATTATTGCGGTCCATATTTCCTGATCCAGTCGAGGTACTGGCGCACGCCGTCATCGAGCGGAGTTGACGGTTTCCAGCCGAAATCCTGTTCGAGGCGAGCCGTGCTTCTCCGTGGGCCAGGCGGTTCTATCGGCACCACATAGTTTGCCTCAGTCTCAGGAGCGAGGTAATAGTTCATCCCCGGCCAGTGGCGCTGGAACGCGGCCAGCATGTCACCTATTGGGTAGTTGATCCCGGTGCTGATCGAGTAGACATCGTGAGGCAGATTCGGAGTGGCCCAGGCACGCTCGATGCCCTCGACATCCAGGCTCCAGTCCCCGCCACGGCGGGGCACGTCGATCACGCTGACGCCCTGGAGCCTGGCGTAGATGCCGTACATGGCGAACGTGGGGGTGCTTATGATCGCCTCGTCGCCCGGGCCGCAGAACAGCCGGACCACCAGGTCGAGGAGCTCATCCGAGCCGTTGCCGCCAACGACGTTCTCCGGCGCCACGCCGACGTAATTGGCGATGGCCCGCCGCGCGGCCACCTGGTCCGGGTCCGGATAAAGGTTGATCGGGGCATCGGCTATTCGGCGCTCGACCAGCGGCGAGGGCCCGTAAGGGTTCTCGTTACCGTCGAGCTTTGCGACCTCGCCGGCCTCGAAGCCGAGGTCGCGGACGATGCGCTCCCAGGGCATACCCGATACATAGCCTTCCAGCTCGCGCATCTCCTCGCGGACGAGGTCGCCGGCGTCGATGCCTAACCTCAGCGCGCACCGTCCTGGCGATCGAGGCGGCGCTCCATCGCCGCGGCGTGGCCGGTGAAGCCCTCGGCCTGAGCGATCACCGCTCCCTGCCGGGCTAGCGACGCAGCAAGCCCGCCGTCGAGGTTGATGACGCTGGTGATCTTGAGGAAGTCGTGCACGCCCAGCGCGCCCGAAAAGCGCGCTGCGCGGCCCGTCGGCATCACGTGGCTCGGCCCCGCCGTGTAGTCGCCGATGGCTTCGGGCGAGCCCTCGCCCACGAAGACCGCACCGGCGTGCTTTACCGCCGATAGATAGCGCTCGGCAGCGCTGACGTTCAGGCAGAGGTGCTCGGGTGCGTACTCGTTGGCCAGCATCACCGCCTCGTCGATGCTAGCGACGATGACTGCGCCGCCCTGACGCTCGAGGGCGTTGCGCGCGATCTGGCCGCGCGGCAGCGTAGCCAGCTGCTTCTCGACCTCTTGCAAGGTCCGGTCCACGACTTCACGCGACGTGGCCAGGAGTATGGGGTTCGCCAGCTCGTCATGCTCGGCCTGCGCCAGCAGGTCGGCTGCCGACAGGACAGGATCAGCCGACTCGTCGGCCACCACTATCGTCTCGCTGGGGCCATAGACCGAGTCGATGCCGACCTGGCCATAGACCATCTGCTTGGCCAGCGTCACGAAAAGGCCCCCCGGACCGCAGATCTTGTCGACGCGGGGCACGGTCTCAGTACCGATCGCGAGGGCCGCGATGGCCTGCGCCCCGCCGATACGAAACACGCGGTCGACCCCGGCGAGGTCGGCAGCGGCGAGCTTGAGCGGCGACACCGAGCCGTCGGGCCCCGCAGGCGTCGCCATGAACAGCTCGCCCACCCCGGCCACCCGCGCGGGGATCGCCGTCATCAGGACCGATGACGGATAAACGACCGACGTGCCCGGCACATACATGCCGACACGCTCGACGGCGGTAACCTGCTGTCCGCGTCCGTTGTTGAAGAAGCTTTGTGCAGCGTGCCGGCGCTGCTCTTCGTGGTACTCGCGGATCCGGCCGGCGGCAAAGCGCAGGGCGTCGGCCAGCTCCGAGGGGATTTCGCTCCAGGCGGCCTCGATCTCAGCGTGGTCGACCTCGATCGCCCCGCTGGAGACCCCGTCCAGCGCCCGGTTGTAGTGGGCCAGGGCCTCGTCACCGCGCTTCCGGACGTCGTCGATGATGCAACGGACGGCCTCTTCAGGGGAGACGCGGCGGCCGAACACGCGCTCAAGCGTCTCTGCTACAGCTCCCGGTACTTCGGTGGCTTCGGCATGCTCGCGCCGCAGGATTGTCCGCCGTGCCTCATCCGCGCCCTCTACCACTCTCACTGCAAGTACTCCCTGACCGCTTCCCTGGAACGCTGGTGGGCATCCTCCAGGAATTGCTCTAATCGCTCTCTGCTCACGTGCCGCCGGGTCTCTTCCAGCAGCTCAGGTATAGTCTCCATGAACGCGTCAACGGCTTCGACCGTCTCGAGCCCGGCGTCCTTCAGGTGGCGGCTCGCGACCTGTCGGAAGCGCGCCCAGTCGGGCGGCCGCGACGCCACATCGACGGTTATCTCCCGCCAGCGCAGCAGCGTCTCACGGTCGAGAAAGCCGCACTCGACGTCGAGCACGGCGCGGCGCAACGCCTCGGCGGACTCCCCCATCGCCTCCGCATCCGCCCGCGCGTCCTGTTCCATCTCGAACTGGATGATGCGGTCGAGGACGTTGGCCTGGCTGCTGCCGGCCAGCGGCGAGTCGGCCCCGAAGTAGGGGCGATAGATGTCCAGGATCCAGGCCTCGTCGGCCTCGAGGTGCGTCAGGTAGCCGGTCATGAAAGCGCGCGTTGCGGGGTCTAGAAGCTTCGCGTCCGCAATCTCGGGGTGCTCGCTGAACATCGCCCGGCGGCCGCTCTGCACCTCGAAGTTCCAGAGGTCGAAGAAGTGAGTCAATCGCCGATCTGTCTTCGTCAACACGCGGATGTCCGGCGCCGTCGAGCCGAGGATGTACTCGCCCTGGTATCCGTCGGACAAGCCGAGCTCCAGGCCGATTCGGCGCGCCATCGCCATGTGCAGACCCAGCGGTGGCATCACACAGCCGCCCGCGTGAAGCGCTGGATGAGGTCCTCGATGGCCGCGGCGTGGGAACCCTGCGCCCTATCGCGGTGCGCGACCAGGATCATCGTCGACTCGAAAAGCCACTCCAACGGCACGAGGTTATTCGCCTCCCAGGTGCGCCCCGTCTCGCTGCCTTCAATCAAGAGCTCGGCGTCCTCGGGCACAAAGCCCTCCGACGCGCCGACGACAGGGATCACACGATAGCGACCGAGTCTGCGCTCCCGCGCAAAGTGGTCGGCGAGATTGGGATACTCAGAGGCGATCCGGATGACGTCCTGCCCCCCGCGTTGCCAGGTGCGCAGGGCGTCACCAAGGTCCGACGCTCCCAGCGCGCCGGTGCCCACGGCCGCCCACCGATAGCGCTGGCGTTCGAGGTCCGCCACCTCCTCGGCGGGCGTGGATGGAAACTGCGCCGCGTGGTTGAGCAGGCAGTCGCGTCCCGTCACGGCCAGGTCAAAGGCGCCCAGCGCCACCATCTGTGGCATGTCCTGGGGCCGGATGACCTTGACCTCAAGCTCATCCGAACGCGCTCGGGGCCGCGCAACGGCCTGCTTTTCTTCGTACCCCTCCAGCTCGATACCCGCGCCACGGCAAATCTCCGGGGCTTCGCGCTGCTGGTGGCCATCGGGCAGCGCCAGCCGCACCGTTTGTCTTTCGGAGGGAGGCGCCGGCGGCGCGGCGCGGCTGTGACCGGGGGTGCGCACGGCGGGGATCGGCTGCCGTTCCCGGGGGAGCGAGGAAAGGAGCGCCGACAGGTCGCTCGACCCGAGGGCATCGCGGTTAGCGATCAGGCAGGCCGACGACCCCGATACGCCACCGACGACGTGCAGGCCGCGCGTCTTGATCTCCTCTTCGCTGGAGATGGGCGCCACCGCAATGTCAGCATCCTCCGGCGGGTAATCCAGCGCCGATCCGTTTACCGCCAGGATGCTGAACCGCGGCAGGCGCTGGTTGAGGGCAAAGGCCTCGGCCAGGTTGGGGTACTCGCTGGCAATCCGCACGGTCGACCCATCGCCGGGGATTCCCCCGGGCGCAAGGGCGAGCACCTCGGCGTAAGCGAAGGGCAGACCGGCCAGCTTTATCACCGCTTCGTTGGGGAAGCGCACGAGCAGCTCGTCCACCGACACGCTGGTGCAGATACCAGCGTCGTAGTTCCCGAGCGCGACCTGGATCGGGATGTCGCGATCGCGGAACACGCGGAAGCTCACGGCACCGGGTACGTCCGCTGTCGGGCGATAGGTGCGCGCTCCACTGCTGTATTCGGCGGAGCCAAAGCCCGCGTTGTCGAGGAAGACGGCCGAGTCCCTGCGGAGGTCACCGGCGGGAAGCGCGAGCCGAATCAAGATGAGCCCTTCGCCGCCTCCTCGAGGGCAGCCACGGCAGCATCGACCGTGTTGACGACGCGGCGCTCGTAGCCAACAGGTACCTCGAAGCCATCCGCCACCACAGTGACGCTGAGGCCGTTGGGCCGACCGGGATTGAGGACGGCGTCCAAACCGCGGCCATGAAGCGCGCGGACGAGACCCAGGCCATCCACGACCGCCTCGGATGGCGTCATCACGGCAACGGCGGTGGATCCGGTTCGGCCCTCTGTGCCCAGGAGCTCGGCCACGCTCTCGGTGTCGATGGCGAAGCCGCAGGCCGCGGCCGGCGTACCCGTGATGGATTCGGCGAGCGTGTCGTAGCGCCCCCCGCCGCCCAGCCTTCCCTCCTGACCCTCGAGATGGAAGACGACGCCCGTGTAGTACTCGAAGTTGCGCACCAGCGCGGTACGAATCGTGTAGGTCACGCCCAGCGATGAGATCGCCTCGGCGGCCTCGGCCAGCTCGTCGAGCGGCGAGGATGTCCCGGGCAGGGCGTCGGCCAGGGATGAGCGGACGTTCTTGATGTATTCGGGTCCGCTGCCGTCGACCTCGAACAGGATCTTCAGCGCAGAGCCGAGGTCGGGCAGCGCGTTCTCAATCTCCAGGATCGCGCCCTGGTCGCCCTCCAGGATGCGATCGTAGAGAGCTACCCGCTCGTCGTCGTCGAAGCCTGCGCCCGCCAGCACCGCGCGGATGATGCCGGGGTGCGAGACCAGGATTCGGGGCGCGGGCAGACCAAGCCGGCCGAAGACCTCCGCGGCCAGCAGGATCAGCTCGATGTCGGTCGCTCCGCGTTCGATGCCGATCACTTCGGCGCCGGCCTGCCACGACTCGCGCTGCTCGTCGCCGGGGGCGAAGCGGAGGACGCTTTGCCGGTAGAAGACGCGGGCCGGCCCGCCGGCGAAGCGCTCTCCGTAGAGGCGAGCCACGGCCACGGTGGAGTCGGGACGCAGGACCACGCGCTCGCCGCTCCAGCCGTCCCAGTCGAGGAAGGAATAGACCCGGCTGAGGAGTTGCGGAGACAGCGCGCCGGACATGGTGTAGAGGTGCAGGTACTCGATGAGGGGGGTGCGGACCTCCCTGAAACCCCAGGCACGGCAGGCCGCGGCGAACGCAGCTTCGACCGCGCGGACGCGCTCCATCTCGTCCCCGACGAGGTCACGCATCCCGGGGCAGCGTATGGCTTCGGTGGGATCGGGCATGGCCCGAGTCTAGCTTCGGCGAGGGGTGGGGGCGAACGGCGAGCGCCGTTTTGAAGCGCCAAAGAGGGGTTGGTATACTCGCTAGGCGAAGGAGTGTAGCTCAGTTGGAAGAGCAGCGGCCTCCAAATCCGCCGGTCGGGGGTTCGAGTCCCTCCACTCCTGCCAGACAGCAATAACGGCTAGAATCAGCGAGGCAAGTCGAAGGGCTTGCCTCGTTTTTCCGGCCCTTTTTGACAGGTTGCCGAGGTGGTGGAATAGGCAGACACGCGGTCTTGAGGGGGCCGTGCCGCAAGGCGTAGGAGTTCAAATCTCCTTCTCGGCACCAAACAACCTGCGGAAGTGGCTCAGTGGTAGAGCACCTCCTTGCCAAGGAGGGGGTCGCGAGTTCGAATCTCGTCTTCCGCTCCAGATCATTCGAACGCACGGCCCGTTCTGGGCCGTGCGTTCTGCTCTTGCCGGGGCGCGAACCTGTTTCTCCCTACCATCCTGGTGAGCGAGCCGATGCCCGCGGCCTCGCGCGCCCCCGTCACTGGCCGGGGCCGCCCACTGCAGTAGCATCCGGCGGTCGGTTTGTATAATTGCCGGGAAGGTCGCGGGTCGGAATCTCGTCTTCCGCGCCGGGCGACGTAGCCAAGTGGTAAGGCAGAGGTCTGCAAAACCTCCATCACCGGTTCGAATCCGGTCGTCGCCTCCAGCGAGCACAAGAGCGCCCCGTTGGCAACCAACGGGGCGCTTCACTTTGCTGAGCCAACCGGCTAGCCTCGGCACCAAGTCCGGTCTTTCCATCTCCAACCCTCACACCGCTGTTCGTTCATTGACACGCGGCGTGTCACCCCGCGCGGGTGCTTTGCGTGATGAGTGAGGGCCTGCGCCTGTTGGGGAGACGGGTTAGCCCATGCCAAGAGTATTTGTGTACGCCGACGAATCAGGGAACTTTGATTTCAGCGCGAAAGCGAGCGCGTCAAAGTTCTTCATAATCACGACCGTCGTATGCCAGGACCACATCCTGGGAAACGAGTTACTGGATCTTCGGCGCGGGTTAGCGTGGTCTGGCACTGACTTTCACAGGGGATTCCACGCTACCGAGGACTTGCAGCCTGTCCGCGACAAGGTGTTCGACCTGATCAGTCAGCATGATGTGAGGATAGATGCAACCGTGTTGCACAAATCCAAGGCCGCGCCATCGACACGGACGTCCGAAGACCTTTTCTACAAATACGCCTGGTACTATCACTTCCGTCACGTCGCGCCGCAGATTGTCTCCTCACCCGACGAGCTCTTCGTCATAGCGTCGCAGCTCAACACACGCAGCAAGCGCGCCGCGTTTCATGCCGCGGTTGCCAGCGTCGTTGAACAGGTTTCGCCGACGAAGTCGTTCCGGACGGCTTTCTGGCCGTGCGATATCGACCCCTGCCTACAGGTCGCGGACTACTGCTCCTGGGCCATTCAGCGGAAGTGGGAGCGGGGCGACGTTCGATCTCACATGCTCATCGAGCGCCAGATAACGAGTGAGTTCGACCTGTTTCGCCGCGGAACAACGGAGTACTACTGAAGAAGGCGGGCCAGCTACCCGAGTTACCGGGAGAGCCGATGGGGCTCTTGTCGCTGGCCCTGAAACCATCCTAAGTCTCTCAGAGCGGGGACATGTGTCAAGCCACAACCCGCGACCTGGGTTGACGCCCCGTGAGATCGACCCGTTCTGGTCGTTCGCCGGCGTTAGCGGGTCAGCCAGCCGAACTCCTGCGGGCGGCGCTGGGCCTTCGGGTTGATCATGATGTTGACGAGATTGGCCTTCGGGTCGTTCAACGCCTCTTCGAGCGCCGGCCTTAGCTGGTCCGGCTCATCGACGAAGTATCCCTTCCCCCCAAACGCCTCGATGACGCGCTCGTAGCGGGCGTTGGGCAGCAGAGAGCTCGGCAGGATCTTCTCCGGGTCGAGTTCGCTTGGCCCGCCACCGATGCCGTTGTTGTTGATAACGATGAACGTGATCGGCATGCCGTAGCGCAGCGCCACCTCGACCTCCATGCCGCTGAAGCCAAAGGCAGAGTCGCCCTCGACGGCCACGACCTTCTTGTCGGGGTGAACCGCCTGGGCGGCGATGGCGAACGCCATGCCGACGCCCATCGTGCCGAAGCTGCCGGCGTCGAGGCGGTGGCGCGCCTTGAAGTTGGGCAAAACCTGGCGGCCGATGTCCATGGTGCTGGCGCCCTCGCTGACGATGATCGTGTCTTCCGAGAGCAGGTCGCGGATCTCGCGGAGGGGACGGTAATAGCCCATCGGCGAGTCGTCGCTGTCCATGAGCGGCTGCGTCTTCTCGCGGTTTTCCTGCGCCTTGCGCTCGATGCCGGTCCGCCAGGTGGACTCGGCCGGGAACTCCCAGGGCGACTCCTGCAGCGCCTGGTTGAGCTGGCCGATGACCGCGCGCGCGTCACCAACAAGGGCGACCTCCGCCGGGACGTTGGTGCCGATCTCCTCGGCCGCGATGTCCAGTTGGATCGTGCGCACGTCGGGAGCGAAGCGCGGCGGCAGGCCGAAGTGCATGATCCAGTTGAGGCGGGCGCCGATGGTGAACACCAGGTCTGCGTTCTGGAGGGCGTGGGACCGCGCCGAGCCCACCGAGAGCGGATGCTCGTCGGAGATGACGCCCTTGCCCATCGGTGAAGCCAGGAAGGGTAGCTGCGTGGCCTCGACGAACGCCCTGACCTCGTCCTCGGCGCGGGAATAGGCCGCGCCCTTGCCCACGATCAGCAGCGGCCGCTCCGCGGTCTTCAGGGCGGCGAGGGCGGCGGCTATCGAGGCCGGGTCGGCAGGGCTGCGCGGCGGGTCGGGGCATCGTTCCGGCGTCCGCATGGTCTCTTCATCGACGCTGGCGCCGATGACGTCACCGGGCAGGTCCAGGTACACGGGGCCCGGCCGTCCGTAGATCGAAGAACGCACCGCCTGCTCGATGAAGTAGGGGATGCGCTCGGGACGGTCGACCTCGGCCGAGTACTTGCACCAGGGCTTTGCCGCGTCGACCTGGGGCGCCTCCTGGAAAGCGCCCATACCGTGCTGGCTTACATCAGATGAGCCGCCCAGCAGGATGATTGGCCAGCGATTGGACCAGGCGTTGGCGAGGCCGGAAATGGCGTTGGTCATGCCCGGTCCGGACACCACCAGGCAGGCCCCCGGGCGTCCGGTCAGGTAGCCAACGGCCTGCGCGGAGTACGCCGCCGACTGCTCGTGGCGCATGCCGTAGTACTTGATGCCCTCGCGCTGGGCCGCGAAGGCGATGGGGATGACGGGGACACCGACGACCCCGAACATGTAGTCCACGCCCTGCTGCTTCAGGCTCCGGGCAATGAGAGTCGCGCCGTCGATTTCGCCCACGTTTCACCCCCTCGTGCGTGCTAGGTTCGTTGTTGGCCGTACCTCGATCAAGGCCGCCCTGCCGCGGCGACCTCTCGTGTTCCGCCGAGCACCAGCGTTGACGGCCCCGATTGGTTTCCCCGCCCGGATCCCGACGGACGTTCGTCCGGAGGGCCAGGACCTCCGTGATAGACTGCGAGCAGTGGCGCCCTCCCCGCCCGGTTCAGCAACGCCGATTAGCTACGAAAGAGGCACGCGAAGATGGAGATAATTGGGGCGATCATCATTGGCCTGATCGTCGGTGCTATCGCCAGCCTGTTGGTGCCGGGCAGAACGCCGCTGGGCTGCATTGGTGTCCCACTGGTCGGGATCGGCGGCGGGATCCTGGGACGCTTCCTCTTCGAGGCGATCTTTGGATCCGACTCCGACGAGCTGAACTGGCTTGGCTCCTTCATCGTTGCCCTGGCAGGCGCCGTGGTTATCCTCTACATCTTCCGCCTCCTGTCGCGCAGCTGACGGCCGCCGCGGGCTAAACAACAACGGGTCCTCCGCATGGAGGACCCGTTTGGTGCCATCTCTATAAGAGGATCAGGCGTCCGTGTCTCGATAGCCCGGCGAACCCCGGGTAGCCGTCGCTGCGCCGGCAGACGGCTCATCTGTGACCCTGGCGTCCACGGCTTCCGGCGCGCCGGAACCAACCGTCACGTACTCATCGTCGCGCGTCCAGCGGAGGAGCGAGCGAGCAACCAACCAGGCCGCCCCGATGGCGATGCCGCCAAGCACCCAGCCCTCCATGAGGTCGCGCAGGAAGTTCGTCAGCGCATAGAACTCGTCGCCGTCGAAGCCGAGCACCTCGTCGGCCGCGCCTGGCGTGGCAGCTCCGCTTTCAAGCTCGCGGTAAAGCTCTCGTTCCCCGAAGTACTCGTTCACCGTCTGAATCGTGAAGAACAGGATTGTGAGCAGTCCCACAACAAACAGGAAGGCCGATATGGCGTCGCCAAGGCCACGCTCGGCCTGCAGCCGGGCGAGGTCTTCCTTCCTGTTCTCAATGGCCTTCTCAGATAGCCGCGGACTGGCCTGGAAATAGCGCAGCATGGCATTCCCTCCCTTTGCGCGCACGTTATATCCCGGTTGTTGCAAAGCGATAACCCCGCCCGCCGGCTCATTGCGGATTAAGAACAGTGGAAGCCGCGACGGTGGTAGGCTGTCCGCAATAGCGCATGGCGCACCCATACACCTCCCCGTCGCAGGTCGTGGCCGTCCTCGCCTCGGGCCTTCTGCTCGCCGTCAGCGGCCTGGTGGTTTATCTCCACAACGGCGGTGCCGCTGCCGGCCAGGGGGGCGGGATCGCGCTCTCACCGTCTCTCCCGACTCCCGACGCCGGACCATACACGATGGCCGTTGGCGGGGAATCCGAACTGCGGGACGCGATAAGCGCGTTCGCGTCGTCCGCCGGCGAGCAGGTGGTCTTCATCGACGACCCACGGGCCGCCGACATCAGTCTCGAATGGTCGGCAGGCGGGAGCGATCCGCAGCTGCAGATCACCCGGGAAGCCCTGGCCCTGAGCGTGCCGATGGCCGACCCGGTTTTCTCGCTGACCGAGGATGAATTCCGTCGCGTCGTAACGGACGATGTCGACGACTGGTCCGACGTCGGCGGCGGTGAGGGCCGCATTGAACTGACCCTGGCGGCCGGTGGAGCGGCCGCCATTCACGGCTTCCCAACCGCCGTCGACGCCGGGAATCGTGTCGATGCCGTGTTTTCCCTACATGAGGGAATGGCAACCGACCGCCGCGCCGTCCGCGTCGACGGTGTTGCGCCCGGCCAGGAAGGCTACTCCTTCCCCGTCAGCATGACGCTGGCTGTCCATTCTCAACGGGCGCAGGAGCTGGCCCTGGAGATGGCCGAGGCGCTCCGCGCGGCGACGGGCGAACCGTCGCTGACCCTCGCCGCGGTCGGCGACCTGATGATGGCCAACGTCATCAGCAGCAACATGGAGGCGCTGGGACCCGACCAACCGTTCGAGCTGATGGCTCCCTACCTCCGGCAGGCCGACATTACCTTCGGCAACCTGGAGTGTGCGCTCACCGAGCGCGGCGAAGCCGCACCCAAGAACTACACCTTCCGCTCGCCGCCCCACCTGGCGGGCAGTCTCGTGAACGCCGGCTTCGACGTCCTCTCGGTCGCCAGCAACCACACCATGGACTACGGGCCGGTGGGGCTCGCCGACACGCTGCAGACCCTCGACGACCTGGGGATTCCCTACAGCGGGGCGGGCGCAAACGAGACGCAGGCGCGCGCGCCGGCCGTGCTGGAGGCCAACGGCCTGCGCGTCGGCTTCCTCTCCTACGTCAACGTTGGCCAGGAGATCCGTTCCGGGTACGTCAACGAGACCGCCGCCGCGGGCCCGGACCGCCCGGGCGTGGCCTGGGCGCGTCCGGACGACGTCGAGGCCGACGTTAACGCCCTGCGCGACGACGTCGACGTCGTGGTCGTCTCGATGCACATCGGCACCGAGGGCAGCTTCGAGCTGCGCGAGTGGCAGACCGAGACCGCTCACGCCGCAATCGATGCCGGCGCCGACCTGGTGCTGGGCCACCACGCCCACGTCCTGCAGCGCGTGGAACACTACGGCGGCGGCGTGATCATCTTCGGCCTCGGCAACTTCGTGTTCGATGTGGGCATCCCGGACCGCAACAACACACGCTCGGTCGTTTCGTACTTCGAGCTCACCGCTGATGGCGTGCGCGGTTACGACTTCGTCCCGGCGCGGATCGACGTGCGCCAGAACCGGCCGCGACCGCTCCTCGACGCCAGTGGCGTGCCGCATCTTCATCATCTGCTTGGCCTGGACGAACTCCCTCCGGATCCGGTTCCCTCGCCCACCCCGACGCCGACTCCCAGCGTCACGCCCACGGCCACCCCCGGTTGACCCCGGTAACAACCGCCCGGATAATGTCGAGGCTTTAGACGAAGAGGAGTCTCATCAATCAGTAGCCGGAAGCGCCCGCTCCGACTAGCTCCGCCTGAGCGATCGAGGAATCCCGGCTCGCCTGCCGTGGCGAACTGGTTGGGTCTGCTCGCCCTCCCCCTTTGCATCCTGACCGCGGCCATCCTCGCCGCTGGAGGCGCCAGCCTCGTCGGTTCCCCGGCCCAATCGCCCGCTGTCGGCATCATCGTTAGCCTGGCGCCGACTCCCGAGGAGGTGGTGGCCGAAGCCTCGTCCCTCGCCCAGCCCACCCGGCTGCCCGAAACCGCCCTTAGCGCGCTGCCGCCGGTCGAAGGCGAAGGCGAGTTCGCGGCTGCGCCACCCCAGGAGCCTCAGCGAGCCCCTTTCCCCGAGCGTGACGAGTCGCGGCTCTACGTCGAGTACGTGGTGCAGCCGGGCGACAGCCTCGGCATCATTGCCGATCACTACGAGGTCAGCATCGATGACCTCTTCTGGAGCAACGCCTCCCTGGTCGACGTTGACATGGTCGTCGAAGGCACCGTGCTCAAGGTGCCTTCGCTCGATGGGATCGTCCATCACTCGGTCGGCGGCGAGACCGTCTATGACATCGCGGTCAAGTACGGCGTGTCGGTGGAGTCGCTGACCTGGTTCGCGGCGAACACCGCCGGTGACCCCTGGCAGACGCTGGAGGACGGGCGAGAGGTGCTCGTCTTGCACGCCAGCCCGCCGATCGCCGACGACGCGCCACCGCCCGCCGAAGCAGCGCCTGAAGTCGGCCCGTCGGCGGCCGCAGAGCCCGTCGCCACCCTGCCGCCCCCCTCCGACGCCGGGCAGCCGCCGATGGAGGAGGCGCAGCCGGCGGAGCCGGTTCCAGCGAGCGCCTGCGTGCCAACGAGAGACAACGCCCCCTGCTTCATCTGGCCGGTGGATGGGCCGATAACCAGCGCCTTCGGCCCGCGGTCCGACGTTGGCTTCCACGACGGGATCGACATCGACGTACCCAACGATGGCAACCACAGGCCGATCGCCGCTGCCGCCGCCGGCGACGTCATCTGGTCCGGGTGTGACAACAGCGGCTACGGCTGCTACGTGATCCTGGACCACGGCTTCGGCTGGAAGACCCGCTACGACCACTTCAGCGCGCTCTACGTGGAGGCCCGCCAGAGGGTCGAGCAGGGCATCATCCTCGGACTGAGCGGATGCACCGGGATGTGCTACGGCGAGCACCTGCACTTCGCCATCCTCTTCGAAGGGCGCGCCGTCGACCCCATCCACTACCTCCCGCCGAAGTAGGTCACAAATGTTTAACTGCTTAAACCTTTTCCCGCTGGCGGACGCCACCTATAGTTCGCTGAGGTTGACCGGGCTCTAGCCTCTCCGGGCCACTGCCGGGTTACCCGGATCACGCTTGGGAGCCGGCAGCTTGGGTGCCCTTCTCGGATTCTTACTGTCGCTTTTCGCAGGGCCGCTGAACGGTACCTTCGTGACTCTTGACGAGTGCCGTCCCGTCGAGGTGTGGGAATCCGAGTTCAAGCTGATGGACCTGATCGGGATGGAGACGATCCTCGTCAGGGAGACCATCGACCAGGGCCTGCAAGACGCCTACTATCCCACCGGCCAGCCCGATGTCTGGTCGTCCTGCGGCTACGACCGCGTAGGTACCCTGATGCGCCTGGCCGAGGACCACGGCATGAGGGTCTACCTCGGCCTGATCCACAGGCCCGGCACGTCCTCACCTTCGCCGGCCTTCGACCGCGAGGCATTCCTCTACAGCAACGTCGTCACGGTGCGCGAGCTGGCCGGGCTCTATGGCGACTCGCCGGCGTTCGCCGGGTGGTATCTAACCCCCGAGGTTGCCGCAAACAACTGGGTGGTCGACCGCGACCACTACACGGTCGACTTTCACCGGCGGCTCATCGCCGCCGTCCGCGAGTTCGACCAGCACCCAATCGCCGCGGCGCCCTGGTTCCTGCCGGACAGCACCTACGTCGCCATCGCGCCTGAACAACTGGCGGCCTTCGCGCAGGATTACACGACGCGCATCGGCGTCAACATCCTGATCCTCCAGGACGGCATCGGCGGCGGCCGCGACTTCCCCGAGGTCGATTCCTACTTCAACGCCGTGGCCCAGGGGCTCTCCGGCTCCAACGCGCAGTTCTGGGCCGACGTCGAGGCCTTCAGCATCGAGGGTGACGGCGCATTCACGCCCGCCGACCCATCGAGGCTCGAGATGCAGACGGCGAGCGTCGCGCCGTACGTCGACCAGATCGTGACCTGGACGTTCCAGCACTACATGAGCCCCAACTCCCCCCGCGCCGGCGCCTGGGAGGCCTACGTGCGCTACATCACGCATACTGAGGCCAGCAGGTAGGAGGGCTCCTTGACGTTCTCGATCGTCGCCCGCGATCCCGCGACGGGCGACCTCGGCGTCGCGGTTCAGTCCAGGTTCCTTGCGGTGGGTGGCGTGGTGCCGTGGGCGCGCGCTGACGCCGGCGCCATCGCCACCCAGGCCTGGGCCAACCTCTCGTTCGGGCCGGACGGCCTGGCGTTGCTGGCCGGCGGTGCCGACGCCCGGTCAGCTGGAGAACAACTCATCGCCGCAGACGAAAGGGCACACCGCCGCCAGCTCGGCATCGTCGACGGCAAGGGCGCCGTCTTCGCCTGGACGGGCCCGTCCTGCATCGAGTGGGCCGGCCACGAGGTCGGTGACGGCTTCGCCTGCCAGGGCAATACGCTCGCCGGCCCCGGCGTGATCTCCGCAATGGCCGAGGTCTATCGCACATCGCCAATGCCCTTTCCCGAGCGTCTGATCGCCGTCCTCGCCGCGGGGCAGGCAGAGGGCGGCGACGCCCGTGGGGAACAGGCCGCCGCAATCTATGTCGCGCGCGAGGGGGGCAGCTACGGCGGCACCACCGATCGCTACATCGACCTCCGCGTCGATGACCACGCGCAACCCATCACTGAGCTCGCGCGCCTGCTCAACCTTCATCGGCTGTACTTTGAGCCGGCATCAGCCGACCGGTTGCTCGACGTCGACCCGGCGACGGCGCGCGAGATTGCCTGGGCCCTGCACGCGCTGGGCCAGCGCTCCATCCCCGAGGCTGGATCGATATCCGAGTTGTACGCCGACCTCGAGCGCTGGGCGGGCGTCGAGAACCTTGAAGGGCGTCTCGTACCCGGCGAGCGCATCGACCCCGTCGTGCTGGATTTCCTGCGCAGGCGGGCGCGGCGAATGGACGGGTGACCCGATAGGCAGGCGGCGTTAACGGCGTGGCCAGGCTCGGGCTCGAAGAGATCAGGGTCATCAACCGCACTGGCTTGCCGGCGCTACTCGGAATCGAGGTGGTGGAGGCCAGGGAGGGCTTCCTGCTCAGCCGGCTTGAGCTCAACCCGAGCCACCTGGCGCCCAATGGCTACCTCCACGGCGGGACCCTCGTCACCCTCGCCGACACGTCCTGCGGCTACGGCTGCGTCGCCAGCCTCCCGGAGGGCGGGACCGGGTTCGCGACGATCGAGCTGAAGGCCAACTTCCTGGGCACGCTGCTGGAGGGGACGTTGACCTGCCAGGCGACGCTCGCTCACGGCGGACGCACCACCCAGGTCTGGGACGCCAGCATCCGCGACCACGACAGCGGACGCCCGCTCGCCCTCTTCCGCTGCACCCAGTTGATCCTGTACGCCGGCGACTGAAGCAGGCCCAAACCACCACTTGAGGCCTGTTGCCACGGCGACGACAGGCGACTTAACGTCTATGCATGCTGAACAGGCTCGAGCGGATCCAGGTGGCGGTCCGCGACGGCGGCGCCGCCGCCAAGAGGTGGCGTGCTCTGTTCGGCGCCGACCTGTACGACGAGTATCATCTTGACCTCCACAACGCCGCGGTAACCTCCCTGCGCCTCGGAGAGAGCGCGGTCGACCTGCTGGAGCCGGCCGGACCCGGGACCACGGCGGACCACCTCGAGCGCTGGGGCGAGGGCATATTTGGAGTGGGATTCACCACGCGCGACATTACCGGCCTGGCCGCCCACCTGGCCGACGCCGGCGCCGTGGTGGTCGAAGCCGGCGGGCGACTTTACATCGAGCCAGACCAGACCAAAGGCATGCGCGTGGTCCTGACGCCAGCCTACCGGCAGCCACCGGCCGGCGCCCTCCGCTACATCTACGAGGTGACCAACATCGTCGACGACCACGTCGAGGCCGCCAACTTCTACGCCGACCTGTTCGGCCTCGACGCGTCGCGCTTCTCTCCGATCGCCAGCGACCGCTACGGATATCGCGGCGCGCTGACCCTCTTCGATCCGCCGGAACGCCTGGACCGCATCGAGCTGACGCAGACACACGACCCTGAGCAGCCGATGGGTCGCTTCTACGGCAGGCGCGGCCAGAGCATCTACATGTGTTTCGCTGAGTGCGACGACATGGAAGCGCTGGCCGCACGCTTCGACGAGCACGGCGTCCGCTGGCAGCCAGACAAGGACCACTGGGGTGCGGAACCCGAATCCGGCGACGCGCTCAACAACCTCTACGTGCACCCCTCGTCGCTGAACGGCGTCCTGATGGGTATCAGCAGGACCACCTTTGCCTGGACGTGGTCGGGACGGCCCGACCTGGTCCGACCCGCCGGATCGACCCGCTAGGATCAGAGGGATCGCCGCTGCCCAGCGGCAATCGGGAGGTTTCCAATGAACCGCCGCACTGAGAACGAAGCGCCATACGTACACGGGCAGGAGGCGGGTTTCGGCGTCGCCGAAGACGCGATGCAGGACCCGAGCCACCAGATGGGCTACCAGCAGATCGAGGAGGATAGCGTCGGTAGGGTGCCGCGCAATCGCATCATGCGAGCTCTCAGGGCGATCCCGATGCCCTTGATGCTGGCTGGCGCGGCCGTGCCCGCGTTCTGGTTCTTCCGCCGCCGTAAGCGAGCCAAACCGCAGGCCGCACCCCCCGCCTGATCCGCGATTGTTATACGCGCCGGGCATGATCCGCGGCAGGAGGCCAAGCGATGATTCTTCTGCTCTTGTTGGCGATTGCCCTGGTGATTGTCTTTAGCGTGCTGGGCGCCGTGGTGAAGACGATCTTCTACATCGGACTCATAGCGGCACTGGTGGTCGGGGTGCTCTGGCTGACGGGGTACGTCAAGGGCCGCACAGCCTGAGCCGCTCCCAACGCCGGGCGGCGTCAACACTGGAGACGCCTTAGCCTGAACCCATGCTGAAGCTTCTAACCGCGTGTTTGCTCTGCCTCGCGTTCATTGTTGGCGCCTGCGGCGACGACGATGACGACGATCCTGCCGACGACGCGAGCGAGGAAGAAACCGCCAGCGAGACCGTCGACACCCAGTCAACACCGAACGCGGGCGACGACCCCTGCCCCGGCGAGGACCAGCCCGGGTCGGGCGATATCGCCGAGGCCGGCGACACGGTGACCGTCAACTACTGCGGGACCCTCGACGACGGGACGCTGTTCGACGAGGGCACCTTTGACTTCGAAGTCGCCAGCGGCGCCGTCGTCCCCGGATTCGACGCCGCCGTCACCGGCATGGAGGTCGGCGAGCGCAAAACGGTCACCATTCCATCCGCTGAGGCCTATGGCGAGCGCGATGAGGCGAACGTGATCGAGGTCCCGCTCGTTCAGTTCGGTGGCGTGACGCCGGAGGTAGGGGACAGCCTCCAGGGCGGCGCGGTGGTGCTCGATGTGACCGGCGATACCGTTACCGTCGATACCAACCACCCGCTGGCCGGCCAGGACCTCACCTTCCAAATAGAGCTCGTAGCGATAGCTGCCTAGAATCCTGCGGCGAATCAGCGGCTGACCCCTTAAGCCCGGGCTGTCCGTCGTCGATTATTCCTGCAGCAACCAAGCGCGGGGGTCCCTTTGAAGCTCATACTCGTCTTCGCCGTCGCCATCGCGGCGGCAGCCATCGGCAACGTAACCGGCACTGCAACCACGGCTGACGCAGCGGTCCGGCAACCACAGCTGGTTGCCGCCGACGATCCCGCACCCTCGGCGCTCAATCCGCGGGTCTGGTCGCGGATCGAGATCAAGATGCTCAACCAGCACAACCGGGTCCGCATCAATCGTGGCGTCCCCCGGCTCCGGCCCACCGACCAGATGGGCCGGGTGGCCAATCACCGCTGCAACCAGATCAAGACCAACTTCAGCCACGACGGCTGGCAGGCTGCCTTCGGGAAGTTCAACGTACACGCCTCCACAATCGGCGAGAACATCGCCTGGAACGCGCATCCGCACCACAAGACGACGATCAAGGCCTTCCAGCAATGGATGAACTCTCCCGGCCACCGGGCCAACATCCTGCGGCCCTCCTTCAAGCGCGTGGGAATCGGCCACTGCGCCACCCCGGACGGCAGGCACTTCTGGGTCGGGGTCTTCGCCGGCTGAAAGCCGCGACCTTTTTGGGATCCGCCTGCCCAACCGAGTCTGTCTACCCGAAAAATCTGCGCCCAGGGAGGTGCCATGAAATTCGCCTTTGTCCTCGCCGCGGCGATAGCCGTCGCGGCCCTGAGTACAGCCACGGGAAGTGATAGCGCCCGGGCAGCCGCCAATCTGCCCGGTGTTGACACCGGCCAGGAAGTGGCGCCGGCCGCGCTCAATCCACAGATCTGGTCGCCGCTGGAGAAGCAGATGCACCGTCTGCACAACCGGGCACGCCTGAGAAACGACCTCCCACCGGTACGCGCCACGAATCCCCTGGGACGTCTGGCGGCCTACCGGTGCCGGCAGATCAAGACGAACTTCAGCCACGACGGCTTCCCGCAGGCCCTTCAGAGGTTCGGCGTGCAGGCGCGGTGGGCCGGCGAGAATATCGCCCGCAATTTCTACCCACGGAACCAGACCGTGCAGTTCACCTTCGACCAGTGGATGGGCTCCGCGGGTCACCGGGGCAACATCCTCAACCCCAGGTACGACCGCGTTGGGATAGGACACTGCACAAAGTGGAATGGCGAGAACTTCTGGGTGGCGGTCTTCATCGGCTGATCGGCCGACCTGCCGGGGCAGCGCCGCCAGCCGCCGCCGTCGTCAGTGCTGGCGGCGCGGTCGGGGCGTGGGGGCAGGCGGAGCCACCGCGACGGGAGGCCTTGCCTGCTCTCGATCCCTCGCGGGCGGGCGGCGTTCCGGCCGCTTGAAGATGGCGAGCAGCCTGTCCAGGAATCCGCTGACCTTCGGCAGCAGCACCTTGAATGGCCAGAGGACGAAGTCTCGCAGCACGAGCAGCCCGCCAATGATCGCCAGCGTGACCGTCATCGAGGCCACCCAGTAGGGCGTGGCCCCCGTCAACGACAGGGCGTCAGCCAGCGACCAAACCATCACCAGCACAGCGACCGCCGCCGCCGCGGCGAGTAGCAGGGTCGCGTTGCGTCCACCCATCTCGCGGGATTCTAGATGAACGCGGGCGGAGCGAAAAAATTCGGCCCAGTTTACGGAAACGCAATAAACAGGGTCCAAACGGATTACGGCCCCGGCTCAAACTACCGATAGTTTCCACACAAGCGGAGCGAGGCGGGAGATTCAATATGGCAGACAGCAGCCAGGGGATCGTCGACGAAGCAGTTCGCGCGGTCGAGGACATATTTGAGGGCAAGGCTCGGCGCGCCGTGGCGTGCGGATGCAGCACCTGCCAGAACGACGCGCAGGCCTTCGCCGATTGGCTCAGCCAGACGGCGGCGCCCAGCCCGTCCCCGCAGCCTCCAGCGCGCGATTTCTGGGTGAAATAGAACAAGCTCAGCGGCGGAGCCCTTACACACCCGTCCATCTGGCGTAGCAACCGCTGCTGGCGCTTTCCGGCGTGGACGCACCTCAAACGGGGTGCGTCAGTGTTATCTCTAGAGGCGCATCTCGCTTGAGTGTCCCGGGAAGAGCCTGGCCTCGGGCTTGAGGAAAGAAGCGGCCGCGTTTGAAGCGATGGCTGCCTGTCCAAACCCGGTGGCGATCAAGCTCAGCGCCTCGTTGCCCTCGACAGAGGCGATGTCGCCGGCGGCAAAGACACCCGGCAGGTTGGTCTCCTGGAGACAACTGACCTTGATGTGGCGGCTGTCCGCCATGTCGAGGCCCCATTGGACAATCGACCCCAGCGAGGCCTTGAAACCTATGTTGACCAGGATCGCGTCGACCTCGATCTCCCGCTCTTCGCCGGTCTTGTTGTTGAAGATGGTTGCACCCTCGACGCGGTCCTTGCCGTGCGCCCGCTTGAGCTCCCAGAACGTCAGCACCGGGATGTTGGTGAGCCGCAGCTCGGCCAGGCTGGCCTCGTGGGCCCGGAACTGGTCGCGGCGATGAACCAGGGTGATCGACTCGGCCCAGTCCTTGAGGTTCAGGCACCAGTCAACCGCCGAGTCCCCGCCACCCACGATCAGGATGCGCTTGCCGCGCAGTGGCAGCTTGTCGCCGACAAAGTACTCTACGCCGCGTCCTTCTAGATGGGCAACGCCAGGCTTCTCCAGCTTGTTCGGGGCGAAGGCCCCGATCCCGGCCGTGATGACGACGGTGCGGCTCAAGTGCTCGGTGCGATCCGACTTCAAGACCCAGGCCTCCTCGCCGTCCCCGACCTCCCGCCGCGCCAGCAATTCAACCCGTTCGTCGAGGCATACCGTTGGTCCAAAGTGGAGCCCCTGGGTCGAGAGCTGGCTGACGAGGTCCTTGGCCAGGATCCTGGGGTGGCCGGCGACGTCGTAGACCAGCTTCTCGGGATAGAGGACCGCCAGCTGGCCGCCGACCTGGGGGAGGGATTCGATCAGCTTTGTCCTGAGGCCTCGCATGCCGGCGTAAAAAGCTCCGAAAAGCCCCGCCGGCCCTGCTCCCAGGATTGTTATGTCGTATACGTCGTTATCGGGCATCAGCACTTCCGACAGCTAGATTCCATGGTTCGGTCCGGCGCCGCCGATGAAGGCGGCGTTAACTGAGCTGGTCGAGGATGATCCGCGCCATGACCTGGAGCATGATCATGGCCACGATCGGCGAGAGGTCGAACATCCCAAGACGCGGGATGATTGCGCGCAGGGGGGCGAGGATGGGCTCGGTGATCTCGATCAGGAAGTTGAAGACCGGATTGGGGTTGGTGTAGGGGTTGACGAACCAGGAGAGGAGCACCCTGGCCAGGATCGCGAAGGTGAGGACCTGAAACAGGATCTGTACGAAGATTCTCAGGAACTCGATCGTGACCCTCCAGAGCCAAGCTCAATGCTCTTCCGCCAGGCGGCCTCCACTGCCTCCACGATAGCCGCTCGTACCCCCATACGCTCCATGATCAGCAGTCCTTCGGCGGTCGTCCCGCCGGGGGAAGTGACCTGGTTGCGGAGCACAGCCGGGTGCAGGCCGGTGGCCTGTGCGTACTTAACCGAACCCAGGAACGTCTGGTAGGCCAGCTTCTCGGCAACCTCACGCCGAAACCCGATGTGGACCCCGGCGTCGATAAAGGCCTCGATCAGCAGGAAGATGAACCCCGGGCCGCTGGCAGAAAGCGCGGTGGCCATGTCGAGGTACTTCTCGTCCTCCACGAAGATCTGCTGGCCCAGGGCCTCGAGCAGCGTCGCCGTCGTCTTGAGGTCGGCGGGACCGAGCGCCTCGGTGCAGGTCCAGACGGAAACCGCCTCCCGCACGGAAGCAGGGGTGTTGGGCATCACACGCACGATCTTTGGCACCTTGAGGTGCGATGCCAGCGTCGCCATCGTCACCCCGGCCATGCAGGAGATCACGATCTGGTCGTCCAGGGCATGGATGACATCGCTGACCGCCGGCTCGAACTCCTGCGGCTTCACCGCGAAGAGCACGACATCGGCGGAGGCTACCGCCGCCGCCGCGCTGTCCATGACGGCGACGTTGTAGGTGCGCGCAAGGTGCTCGCGGCGGTGCGCCTGGATCTCGGCCACGCAGACGTCGGCGGCTGTTACCACCTCGGCCGAGAGCACGCCCGCGACGAACGACTCGCCCATGAACCCGCCGCCGACGAGGGCGATCCTCATTGCTGGCGCTCGCCGAAGAGGACGCGGCCGAGGCGCAGGCACGTCGCCCCCTCCTCCACCGCTATCTCAAAGTCCCCGGTCATCCCCATCGAAAGCTCCTGCAGCCCGAACTCCGCCGCCAGCTCGCGCGTCCTTCTGAAGACGGTGCGCACCGAACCGGGCTCGGCCAGTGGCGCGACGGTCATCAGGCCCACAACGTCGAGTCGCGCGAGTCCGCGCATCTCCTCGAGCGGGCGTCCAACCTCGCCAGGGACGAAGCCAAACTTACTCTCTTCGCCGGCGATGTTGACCTCGATGTAGGCTGGCACGCGCTGTTCGGCGCGCTGCTCGATGGCGCGGGCAAGCTTCACGGAGTCGAGAGACTGGAGTATATCAAAGGCGCCGAGCGCGGCTCGGACCTTGTTGCTCTGCAGATGGCCAACTAGATGCCACGTCGGCAGCATACGGCCAGTCTCGGCGCACCAGTCGCGGATCGCTTCGATCTTGGGCAGAGCCTCCTGCACGCGGTTTTCACCGAGGTCCGTGATCCCGGCCTTCACCGCCTCCTTGAGCGCCTCGACGCCCAACGTCTTGGTAACCGCGACGATGCGGATGGCGCCCTCATCGCGGCCGGCTCGGTGGGCGGCGGCGGCAACGCGTTCCCTCACCCGCTCGAAGTTCTCCCTGACGTTGGCCACCAATCGAGCGTAAATTAGCAAGAGCATGCTGGCAGCCAGTCAAGCAGGAGGGCACATGATCACGTCGCGACTGCAGCGCAAAACCGTCGTCAACTCCCGCGAGGAGTGTGAGCAGCGAATCGAGAGCCTGAAGCCGAGGGTCCTCCCGATCATGGAGAAGCACGAAGGCTTCCTCGGCGTCGAGTTCGAGTGGCTCGACGACACCATCGTTGAGACCACGAGCTGGGCGTCCGAGGAAGCCTGCCGGGCCTACGTCCGCCAGGGTGGGGCCGCCACCGTCGCTTCTTACAGCGATGCTCTTCTACCGACAGCCCCTTATCCCGACGGGACGTGGACCCGCACCAGCCACAGCGAATGAGCTGATTGGGTGGCGTCGCGCCCGCTTTGACCTAGCGCCCGCACTGGATCAACATCCCGTTAGTAACCTCCCGAGCAGAAGGAAGAGGGTTGAGCGGGCAAGGGGATGAACCGGGGCAATCGCGGCGCGGGTCTCTCGCCACTCTAAAGCAGCGAAACTTCCTTTTCTACGCCATCTCCCGCTTCGCCGCGACAGGCGCGATGACCCTGCAGCAGGCAGTGGTGGCCTGGCAGGTCTACGAGATATCGGGGTCGGCTTTTCAACTCGGGCTCCTGGGCCTCGTCCGTTTCGCGCCAACCCTGCCGCTCGGCCTGCTCGGCGGCGCGGTCGCCGACCGCTTCGACCGGCGCCGTATCGTCCTGATCTCGCAGGTGGCGCCGATCACGTCGTCGGCGGCGCTCCTGCTGGCGACAGCGGGTGGCTCCGAGTCGCTGCCGCTGATTTACGTCCTCGTCTTCCTGATGTCGATAGGCGTGGCTTTCGACTATCCGGCCCGGCAGGCTTTGCTCCCCGCGGTGTTGAGGCCCGAGACCTTCCACAGCGGTATCACTGTGGCCGCGACGGCCAACTCCCTCGGCTTTGTGACCGGGCCCGCGGTCGGCGGGCTGGTGATCGCCCTGGCCGGTGTTTCGACCGCGTATGGAGCGCACCTGGCGCTGCTGGCGGTCGCGCTGGTCAGTCTGCTGCTCGTCCGCGCCCAGGAGCGCGATACCGTCCGCAGGTCAGTCAGCCTGGAGGGTATCAAGGAGGGCGTGCGCTTCGTCTGGCGCAACCAGGTCCTGCTCGGCTGCATGACGCTCGACCTGTTTGCCGTCGTCTTCGGCGCCGTGACGGCGCTGCTGCCGATCTACGCCGAGGAGATCCTGGACGTCGGGCCGTGGGGCTACGGTCTGCTCAGCGCGGCTCTCGAGTTCGGCGCCTTGCTGATGGCGCTGCTGCTGCTTTGGCTTCCACCGATCCAGAGGGCGGGCCGCGCTCTCATCTACTCGATTGCCTTCTTCGGGATCGGCATCATCGTCTTCGGGTTCTCAAGGTCTTTTCCCCTCTCGCTGGCCGCCTACATGTTGGTGGGCATGGCGGACCAGATCAGCGTCGTCATGCGCCAGACCATCGTCCAGCTCGTCGCCCCCGACGAGCTGCGCGGCAGGGTCATCTCGGTAAACCAGATGTTCGTCGGCACGGCCAACCAGATGGGGGCGGTGCGCGCCGGCTGGCTGGCCGCCGCGACCAGCGCGACCTTCGCCGCCGTCAGCGGCGGAATGGCCTGCCTGGTGGCGCTCGGGCTGGTCTCCGCCAAGCTGCCCAAGCTTGGAGCCTACAACACGACGAGCGACGTCGAGCGTCAGCTCGCCGTGCCGCAACAGGGCAGTCCACCCGCCGAGACGCCGGTTGGGGCAGCGAAAGACCGGGACCCTGCCGGGCCGCCGCCGTCTAGGCGGTGCGCTTAACTATCATCGAGGTCAGGGATTCGACGAGGGATCGGGGTGGTTCAATGACAATCAGCACCGTAGGCGTGGTGGGAGCGGGAATCATGGGCGGCGGTATCGCCCAGGTCTGTGCCTCCCACGGCTACCCAGTTGTTGTCGTCGAGATCGATCGCGATCGGCTCGATCACGGGCTCAAGATCGTCCACGACCGGCTGGCCCGGGACGCCGAGCGCGGCCGCCTGACGCAGGAGCGCCACGAGCGCGCCCTGCGCCGCCTGGAGGGCAGCACGGAAATGGCTTCGCTGGCGGGCGCCGACCTGGTGATCGAGGCCGTCTCGGAGGACCTCCCGGTCAAGCGGCGCATCTTCGATGAACTCGGGGATATCTCCAATGCCGATGCCATTCTCGCCAGCAACACGTCGTCGCTATCCCTGAGTGAGCTTGCGGCCGCGTCAAACAGGCCGGCCAACGTTATCGGCCTGCACTTCTTTAACCCACCGACAGCCCTGCGCCTGGTCGAAGTGATTACGTCCGGCTCAACCGCCCCCAAAACCATCGAGAGCGCGATGGCTTTTTGCGACAGTATTGACCGGCTTACCGTCCGCGTTAAGGACACACCGGGGTTCATCGTCAATCGCCTTTTGGTGCCCTTTATCTTCGATGCCATTCGCATGGCCGAGAGCGGAACGGCGACAGCCGAAGACATCGACCAGGCCAGCAAAGTCGGTCTCAACCACTCGATGGGGCCACTGGCGACGGCGGACCTCATCGGGCTGGATACGCTGGTCCAGATCAGCGACTCGATGTTCGAGGAATACGGAGAGCCACGCTTCAAGGCGCCGACCCTCCTGCGGCGCATGGTTTCGCTGGGGCAGCTCGGGCGCAAGTCCGGAGGCGGCTTCTTCGACTACAGCAGTCAGCAGGGGGGCTAGAGATGACTGTCCGATACGAGCGTGACGGCCGCGTGGCGACCATCACCATCGACCGGCCCGATGCCCTGAACGCCGTCAACCCCGAGGTCTGGGCGGGACTCTCCGACGCCGGCTCCCGCCTCGAGGAGGACGACGAGGCCTGGGTCGGAATCATCACCGGCAGTGGCGAGCGCGCCTTCAGCGCCGGCGCTGACGTGCGCGAGACGCTGCCCCGGCTGCTCGAAGACCCTGACAACAAGCCCTTCGCCGAGCCGCCCACGATCTGGCGCGGGCAGACTGTCACGAAGCCGCTGATCGCCGCGATCAACGGCTTCGCACTCGGCGGCGGCCTCGAGATCGCGCTTGCCTGCGATATCCGCATCGCGGCGGAGCACGCCCGCTTCGGCTCACCCGAGGTCAACCTCGGCATCATCGCCGGCTGGGGAGCGACCCAG
>WHTO01000199.1 GCA_009377665.1 Dehalococcoidia bacterium | reverse complement strand
GTCGGCGACGAGGCCATCGACGGTGGCGTGTTCGCCGGCTCGTACGCCAGCCGCGGCGGGATCGGCGAGGTGCTGCCGGTTGACGTCTGGGTGCCTGGCTCGCCGCCGCGGCCCGACGCGCTGATCCGCGGTCTGCTGCTGGCCACGGGGCGCGCGCGTGGCAGCCGGCGCGGGAGCGGCTCGTGACATTCGTCGGTGCGGAAATTCGCGAAGTGACGGTCAACCTGCTACGGTTGATCGTCCCATGGTCAAGCCGATGAGCCGCGCCCAGGCCGTCCGGTTGCGCGAACTGAAGGCCGAGTTCTTCAAGTCGCTGGCGCATCCGCTTCGCATCCACGTGCTCGAGCTCCTGCGCGATGGCCCCGTCAACGTCGGGCGCCTGCAGGAGATGACCGGCGTGCCTGCCTCTTCGCTGTCCCAGCAGCTCACCTTCCTGCGTAGCCGCGGCATCTTGAGTGCCGAGCGGCATGGCAACGTGGTGGTGTATGCGATCGCCGAACCTGACGTCCTGCGTCTGCTCGACGATGCCCGCGCGATCCTGGCGGCGCAGGTCAGCGACCAGGCGGACGTTCTGTCAGCCGCGCCTGCCGCAGTTGGTTCGGTCCGATAGCGGCCGTCGGGCGGCATTCGACCGCGGCTTACGTGCGCCAGCCGACATTCCTGGATGGGGGCGGCGAAGCTTGGCGCGAGTAGCGGTGGCCTTGAAGGATCGGAACCTGCGCAGCATCGTGGCCGATGTACTGCGTGAGCAGGGCCACGAGCCAATGCCCATCGCGCCGGACGAGCACGCCGCGGTAGCGCAACTGCGGGCCGCGAGGGCCGACGTGCTCGTCCTTGAGATCTGGCCAACCCCGGAAGGGCTCCTCAGCTCCGGCATGCTCGACAACTTGGACGACAGCGGCAGACCCGGGCGCGTGGTGGTGTGCAGCACACAGCCCGAGGGCCTCGATGATCCAGCAGTTGCCAGCTTCCGCGGCGGTAGGGTCGAGCGGCTCTTGATCCCGTTTGGTTACCCGGAGCTCAGCGCCTCGATTGCTCGCCTGATGCGCGACACCGGTGGGCGAGCCGGCAAACTGATCCGCTGTCGGCTGGAGAGGCGGGCCGCCACACGTTCGTCCTCGTAGGTGGGCTGCGACTGAGGTCACGCCCGAGCTGCGGAAGCCGGACGCGGTTGAGTTCGGCAGCAAGGTGGGATCAGCGGCGGTGCGCCTGGCCGCGCGAACGGCGCGCTCCTTCGCCGCCTACGGCGTTCTCAGAACAGCACGACCTCCAGATTTATCGATCTGGGGTGCCGAATTCGTCGGTTTGATGGATGCATGTTTGGTCGTTAGCGATCAACCTCTCTGCATGCAGACCGATGATTCCCAGGCGACGATCGCCAAGCTTTCAGTGCTGACGCCGGCGGAGCAGGCAGTGCTCGACCAGGCGCTGACCGGTGTCCCGGCACGCGAGATCGCAGAGCATCTCTCGCTCAGCGAGGCGACGGTTCGGTCGCACCTGTCAAGCATCTACGTGAAGTTGGGCGTCAGCGGTCGCATGGCTCTGCTGGCCCACTTCCGCGGTGGATCGGCCCTGCCCGGCGTGGAAGCACCGCCTGCTCCGCGACCGATGTCCGCGTCGGTGGCCGGTTGGAGCTGGGCAGCCGTCGCCCTCCTCGAGGGGGCGTATGCGGTCTACCTGGGCAGCGGGGCGTTGGCCAATGGCGGCACTCAGACGACCTGGCTGCTCACGATTGGGTTCGGGCTCCTCGCGGCATTCTGCGCACGGCTGGCGCGCGCGATTCTGGATCGGCCGTCGAGGAGGACGCTCCTCGTGTCGCTGGCTGTCGCCGGTGGCCATCTCCTCTTCGCCATCCGGGGGATCTTCCTTGGAGTGCCGCAGCCGCCCTTCATGGTCCTGGGAACGATCGCCATCGCGATTGGCTGGATCTCGTTCCGGGCGATGGGTGCCTATCCGGCTGCTACGCGCCCGGGAGCCGGGAGCCCTTAATGGAGCCCCTATCGGTCCTGTCTCATGGGTCTCATGCGTCTCTGCTTGGTACTCGGGGAACGCGGCTGAGATGCATGAGACGGTTTGGTGGGAATCCGGCATGCGGTACCACTCAACCACAATATCTAGTAGGGTAGGCGCGGATCGCGCACCAGATGTTGTGGTCTTCACCCGATCGCACATGTCCGGGAGCCCTTATGGGAGCCCTTATCGCCTAACATCCTCACGAACCTAGGATCCCGGTACATCCAGCGCGGTTTCCCGAGGGTCGCTGGTGCTCCGGGGTATACTGTCCATGCGCCCGGCGCCGCTAGGGGGCAGTTCGCGTCTAGCCCCTGGAGGCTTACGCCCAAATGGAAGCCCGACCGCCGACCTCGCCCGCTGGCACGCCGTTGGTGCCTCCCGATGTCGTGGTCCTTGCAGGCTCCGCGAGCCAGCAGTTGGGTCGCGCGATGGCCAGGTACCTCGGATGCGAGCTGGGAGCATCCGAGGTGCTGCGCTTCTCGGAAGGGAACCTGTTTGTTCGCGTCGGCGAGAACGTCCGTGGGCGGGACGTGTTCATCGTGCAGGGCACGGCATTTCCCGCGAACGACAACTTCATGGAGCTCCTGTTCTGGATCGACGCGTTGAGGCGCGCCAGCGCCGCCAGCGTGACCGCCATCATCCCGTACTTCGGGTATGCGAAGGGCGATAAGAAGGACGAACCTCGCGTCTCGATCCGCGCGCGCGTGTGCGCGGATGCGATCCAGGCCGCGGGTGCGGATCGCGTCGTCACCCTCGATCTGCACGCACCGCAGGTGCAGGGGTTCTTCACGATCCCGGTCGACGACCTCTACTCCTTGCCGGTTCTGTGCGACGCTATCGCGGCCTGGGGGCTCGAGAACCTCGTGGTCGTGGCGCCGGATGCGGGCGCAGTCAAGAGAGTACGACTGTGGGCAACCCGGCTGAAAGCGCCCATTGCCATTGCCGACAAGCGACGGTTGGATCACAGCGAAGCCGCCGAGATCGTGGATCTGATGGGATCGGTCGAGGGTCGGACGGCCTTGATCGTGGACGACTTCGTCATCAGCGGCGGCACGCTGGCCGACTGCGCGCGGGTCCTCGTGGACCGCGGTGCGAGCGCGGTGTACGCCGCCGTTACCCACGGCCTCATGCCGGGCAAAGCGCGCGAAACCCTGGACATGAGTCCGATCCGGCGCCTCTTAATGACCGACAGCGTCGAGACGCAGCCGACTGAATTGTCGGACAAGGTAGAGGTCGTGTCGGTCGGTCCGCTCTTTGGCGAGGCGATCCGCCGCATCGCGCGACGCGAGAGCATCTCGGTCTTGTTCGACTAGAGGCGGCCGGGGCAGCAGACTGGGAGATCGTCAAGGCGTTCATGCGTCCACCATAACCTTCGAGCGCGCTCGAAGGTCAAGTCTCCCAGCTCAGATGGGCACCTGTTTCGTGTTCTGGGCAGGCGCTCAGCCGGCCAGGATCGGTGGATCCGGGCTTAGACGTCGTGGAGTTACCCGGTGGCAGCGGCGACTGGACTCGGTGGGCTGCGGCATCGGCTCTCCCCCCGCCAGGTGAACATGGTCCTAGAGGGGGGTCAGATCCCGCTGCTCAAGAAGGGTGGGCCTGGAGGAGTACGTCGGAGCCGTCGGAGCCCGTCCAGCGGTGTAGACACCGACCCGCTCTGCGTACCAACCGTCGTCGGTGGGGACTGCGGTCGTCAGCGCGGTGCGGATCTCGTCCAGGGAGAGCCCGACCTGCTGGGCGGCGCGGATGAAGGCGACCCGGCGGAGCGCGGCACGCGCGTAGCGGCGCTGGTTGCCGTCGGTGCGGACGGATCGGATCAGGCCGCGCGACTCGTAGAAGCGCAGCGCGGAGGTCGCCACGCCACTGCGCGCGGCGAGGTCCCCGATACTGATGTGCGCAGCGAGGGCGGTCATCGTGCGCAGCATACCCCTTGACTTCAAGCGGACTTGAGGTTGCAGACTGCCGCCATGACGACGACCAGCCACCCCATCGCTGGGTTCGGCTACGCCGAGCTCCCCGGCCTCATTGCCCTCATGACGGGCGACGAGAAGCACGCCATCAGCGCCGATTCGACGCTTGACGTGATCTGGACCCTCTACGACCGCGTCCTCAATGTCTCCCCCGACCGTGTCGACGATCCCGACCGGGATCGGTTCGTCCTCTCCAAGGGTCACGGGCCGATGGCCTACTACGCCGTCCTTGCAGCGAAGGGCTTCGTTGCTCCGGGCGCGCTCGAGACGTTCGCGCGCTCGAGACGTTCGCGCGCTACGACTCGCCACTCGGCTACCACCCCGATCGCTCGTTGATTCCCGGCGTGGAGATCGCGAGCGGCTCGCTCGGCCACGGC
>WHTO01000023.1 GCA_009377665.1 Dehalococcoidia bacterium | reverse complement strand
TTCCGGGATCGACGCCGTGGAGGAACTGACCGTGTTCTTCAGACCCAGAGGATCGAGCACCCGCTCCCGGAGGAGCGCCGCCATCGGTCTTCCCGTCGCGCGTTCGAGCGCCCGGCCGAGGATCACGTAATTGGTGTGTGAGTAGTCCCAGTTCGTCCCCGGCGCGAAGAGGCGCGGCCTGGCGAGGCCGATCGCGATCAACTCGTCCGTGCCCTGGCCCGTCGCCGTGCCCGCGAGCAGGTTGACCACCACCGGCAGCTCGCCGCCGAAGACCGCCCGGTCGCGTCCCGGTCCGCCGTGGATCCAGTCGTTGCCCGGCCCGCCCGAGATCAGGTCGTTGCCATCGAGGGCGCAGATCTTGTCGTCCCCGCCCAGCCCGCGGATCACGTCCGGCCCTGAGGTCCCGGTGATCACGTCGTCACCGGCCGTGCCCACGATCAGGCCATCGCCGTCAGCGTCGCCCACGATCGTGGCCACCTTGCCGTCGCAGAGCGGCCCGTCGTCGGTCGGGTCGCAGCCGACGCCCTCAACATCCGCCTGGCAGTTGGGCGGTGGATCCGGCGTGTTCGCCGCGGCCGGCGCCGACCGGGCGGAGCGGTTCCCCACCCCGTCGAAGGCGTCGACGGCGTACGAGTAAGTCGTGGAGGCCGCGACCGTAGTGTCGCTATAGGCCAGCGTCGCCCCGTCCACGATGTCGATTGCCACGCCGTCGCGGTAGATGGCGTAGCCTGCAACACCGATGTTGTCGGTCGCCGCGGTCCACGTCAGGTCGACCCTGGTATAACTCACCGCCGTCGCCTCGAGCCTGGTGGGTGAAGTCGGTGACTCATTGTCATCCGGCAGGTAGTTGGTGTCTGTGCCGTTGTCATTAATCTCCGCGATCCGGTTCCCGGCGAAATCGTTGTTGTCGACAAGAGTCCGGTGGCATTCGGAGCTGGAGATGTTCAGGCCGTAACGCTGCGTCTTTGGGCTTTGATTGTCGCTGGCGGTGTTGAGTTCGATGAGATTGTCGTCGCAAACAATCGAATCGTCGGAAACGAGGTTGATGCCGTCGCGGCTCGACACATCGTCCGAGCTGTCGAGCACGGTGTTGCCTGAAAGGACGTTCCGGCTGCCGCTGCGAATCCTTATCCCATGCTGACCGGCGTTCGTGATCGTGTTGCCCAGGACCAGGTTGTCGTTCGAGGGCTTGTCGGGCTGGTCGGCGCTGGTGGACGACTTATTGACGTTGATGCCGTGTCCGCCGGTGTCGAAGATCTGACAGTTCTCGATGCGGTTGCCGTTCGAGGCGAGCAACTGAATGCCGTCCTGTGGGACGCCGGTGATGATGCAGTCTCGGACGATGTTCCCATCGGCCGTCCCACCGGCGGTCGGGACGTCGTCCTTGCCGTCGAAGACGATGCCCCGGCCGCGAGAAGCAACGATCTTCACCCGTTCGACGACCGAATCATCCCCCCCGTCGAAGTCGATGGCGTCGCTCGTGTTCCGCTGGGAGCCGCCAGCCGAAACCGTCATGTCGCGAATCGTTATGCGATCAACTCCTCCTCCAAAGTCGAAGACCTCGGTATCCCGTGACTCGGACGTAGAGTTTCTGATGGTCGTGACGTCGATGCCCTGGCCCGCATACACGATGTCGGAGACTGCTTCTATCTCAAGCCAATCGGACCCCAGGTTGAAGTCGCCGGCGGCGAAGACGAGGCTGCCGCCTCCATCGGCGTCAAGCCAGTACGTGGCTTCCTCCACGACGAACTTCAGCGAGCCCGAGAAGGATTCGGTGGAAGTGGAAGATGTGGCGTGATAGGTGGAGGTGTTGCCCTCGCGCGTGACCTGGAAGGTTGGCGAGGCAGCCCCCACCGGGTGAGCGATGTCCCGAGAAATCCCTGCGGCCAGCAGCAGCAATGCCGCAGTCATCGAAATCCGCACCCTGGAGGAGCGCAGGGTCGACAGTAGGTTGCTCTGAAGCCTGACCAGGCCAGCGATTGCGATCACCTCGATCCCCAGGACCTGGGCGGAACGAGGATCGCCGAGCCGCAGCCGGGCTCATCTCCGTACCACCCTGTTTCTAGGCGACGCTAGATGAGAGTAAGGCCTGGCTGAGAGCGCAGTCGGGGCGCCCACAGCAGAGCACCACTGAATCGGGTTCGAGCGCGGAGATGGATACGGCCAACAGGACCCCGGCGAGTCTCATGAGGCGCGGGAATGGAAGGGCGGAAGGCCCGCGGCAGGCCACACTCGTCTGTGGCCGGATCTATCAAAAACGCCTATAATTAGCTTGCTCGGCTGAGCCAAGAGCAACCGCATAAGGTGGTCAAACGCATCGCCAGATCCGTCCACGCTCCCCACACCGATGACGGGCCTCTCGCCCAACGGATCAGCTTCTCATCTGCTCTAGCCTCTGGAAATTTCGGCGATCGGCCGGGCTCGATGGCAGCGCTCACGGGGCGCTGGCCGGAGTTGTAAGGACGTGAACAGAGAATGACACAACTGAGGGAGGCTCCCCGCAAGGCCTCGGCGGCCAAGGGCTACACCGCGCAGAACATCGAGGTCCTCGAGGGCCTGCAGGCTGTCCGCCGCCGGCCCGGCATGTACATCGGCTCGACCGACCAGCGTGGCCTCCATCACCTCGTCTACGAGATCGTCGACAACAGCATCGACGAGGCCATGGCCGGCCACTGCGACCGCATCGAAGTGGTCATCGAGGCTGACGGCCGCGTCACGGTCAGCGACAACGGCCGTGGGATCCCCGTCGACAGGCACGAAAAGACCGGACTCTCCGCGCTTGAGACCGTCATGACCGTCCTCCACGCCGGCGGAAAGTTCGGCGGCGGCGGATACAAGGTTTCTGGTGGCCTCCACGGCGTCGGCGCCTCCGTGGTCAACGCCCTCTCCGAACAGACCTGGGTCGAGGTGCGGCGCGACGGCAAGGTCTACCGCCAGGAATACGAGCGGGGCGAGCCGGCCAGCGATCTCAAAGCCTCCAAGAACGGCAACGGGCAACACCACACCGGCACCACCACGTCCTTCATGGCCGACCGCAGCATCTTCACCGAGGGCCTCGACTACGACTTCACCACGCTATCCCAGCGCTTCCGCGAGGCGGCGTACCTGACCAAGGGCGTCTGGATCAAGCTTGAAGACGAGCGCGTTGACCGCGAAGTCAACTTCTATTTCGAGGGCGGGATCAAGAGCTTCGTCCGCCACGTCAACCGCGACCGCGGCGTAATCAACTCCGAGCCTATCTACATCGAGCGCATCGTGTCCGATACCTCGGTTGAGGTGGCGATCCAGTACAACGACAGCTTCCAGGAGTCGATCTTCACCTTCGCCAACGCCATCAACACGATCGACGGTGGCTCCCACCTCACGGGATTCCGCAGCGCCCTGACGCGCGCCCTGAACACCTACGCGACCAAGCAGAAGCTGATCAAGGAGAACGAGGCCAACCTCTCGGGCGACGATGTCCGCGAGGGTCTCGTGGCCGTGATCAGCGTCAAGCTGCCCGAGCCCCAGTTCGAGGGCCAGACAAAGGGCCGCCTCGGGACGCCCGAGGTCAAGGCGCACGTCGAGTCCGTCGTCTTCGAAGAGCTGACCACCCACCTGGAGGAGCACCCCCAGGAGGGCCGCCGGATCATCGAGAAGTGCGTGCTGGCTCAGCGCGCCCGCGAGGCCGCGCGCAAGGCCCGCGACCTCGTCGTGCGCAAGGGCGCGCTCGAGGGCGGCATGCTCCCCGGCAAGCTCGCCGACTGCTCGAGCGGCGACCCGGAAGAATCGGAGATCTACATCGTCGAGGGCAACTCGGCCGGCGGCACGGCCAAGGAAGGCCGCGATCGCCGCTTCCAGGCCATCCTGCCGCTGCGCGGCAAGATCCTGAACGTCGAGAAGGCCCGCGAAGACAAGATGCTCGGTCACGAGGAGATCCGTGCCATCATCACAGCCCCCGGCGCCGGCATCGGCGAGAGCAAGAACTTCGACAAGCTGCGCTATCACCGGGTCATCATCATGACCGACGCCGACGTCGACGGCTCGCACATCCGCACTCTGTTGCTGACCTTCTTCTACCGGCATATGCCGGAGCTAATCCGAGACGGACGGCTGTTCATCGCGCAGCCGCCGCTCTATCTGCTGCAGACCGGGCGGATCGCTGAGTACGTCTACACCGAGCGCGACAAAGACCGCTTCCTTAATAAGCACTCGGACAAGACCCCGAAGGTCCAGCGCTACAAGGGTCTCGGTGAGATGAACCCGGAGCAACTGTGGACGACCACGATGGATCCCGAGAAGCGCACTCTGCTGAGGGTCACAGCCGAGGATGCCGAAGCGGCCGACCGCGTCTTCAGCGACCTGATGGGCGAGGAAGTGGACCCGCGCAAGAAGTTCATCCAGGGCCACGCCACCCAGGTCCGCAACCTGGACGTCTGAGGCCCGCGAACCGCTCCCCTCGCGGACGGCGATGACCAGGTTTTACGTCGAGACGGACGGCCCCGAAGCCTGCCCCATTACGCTGAGCGAAC
The DNA here is from genome assembly GCA_009377665.1 of Dehalococcoidia bacterium. GTDB lineage: Bacteria > Chloroflexota > Dehalococcoidia > WHTO01 > WHTO01 > WHTO01. Next base: position 21,220 of record WHTO01000023.1, on the reverse strand, counting down.
CGAGCGACCAGCTCGCCTATTTCCTCTCGTTCGCCATCGCCGAGCGCTACGGCGCCCAGCACGACCTCGCCCGCGCCGCCAACCTGATCAAGATCCGGCACCGCGTCGATATGACGCCGCTTCTGAGTTACGTGGACCGCGACTTCGAGAGCGTGCAGGAGCGCCGTGAGTTCGGGCGCGCCTGGCAGGAACCGGAAAAGGTTGCTGAAAGCGCGAGAAGCGTCCTCGGCGTGCTCAACGATGACGGCGACGTCGCGAAGCTGCTGGCCGACTACCCCGAGGTGGCGCCCCGCCTGGAAGAGATCTTCGAGATCGCGCTCTGGGCCATGGAAAACGGGGCGCTGGTGCGCCTCTCGTACGAGCTCGAACCCGGGCCCTTGCGAGAGCCGATCGTCATACCCGAGCCGGCGGCCGAGCCCGGCCGGCCCGACTCGGCCGAGAAGCCACGCCCGTGGCAAACGCAGGGCGAGGAGCCGTGAAGGTGCTGCTCCTCGGCGCCGCGGGCCAGCTCGGCCAGGACATTCGGCGGCGCTGGACAGGCCACGAGATCACGACCCTGGCCCACGCCGACTGCGACGTACGCGACCGCGATCAGGTGCTGGCTGCCACGCAAAGGCATATGCCAGACCTGGTCATGGACAATGCCGCCTACGTCCGCGTCGACGACGCGGAGCGCGAACCATTGGAGGCCTTCGCCGTCAACGCCGAGGGCGCGCGCCACGCCGCCGAGGCCGCGGTTGAGTGCGGCGCTTCAATACTCTATGTCAGTACCGACTACGTCTTCGGGCGCGGCGACCAGCCGCATCAAGAGGATGAGGCCGTCCACCCGCAGGGCGCCTACGCGCTGACCAAGGCGGCCGGCGAGGCGTTGATCCGCGAAACGACCCCGCGTCACTTCGTGGTCCGTTCATCCGGGCTCTACGGAGTAGCCGGTTCGAGCGGCAAGGGCGGCAACTTCGTCGAGACGATGCTGCGCTTCGGGCGCGAAGGGCGGGCCTGGAAGGTCGTCGCCGACCAGGTGCTGACGCCAACCTATACCGCCGATCTTGCGGACAAGCTGGAGGAGCTGGTCTCAAGCGGGGCCTACGGGACCTATCACCTGACTAATGCCGGCGAGTGCTCCTGGCTGGAGTTCGCCCGCGCCGCGCTGGATATCGCCGGGATCGAAGCCGATGTCTCGCCGACAACGACCGAGGAATGGGGCGCTCCCGCGCCACGGCCCGCCTATTCGGTGCTCGCTAACAGCAAACTGGGCGTCCTCGGCATCGAGCCGATGCGGCACTGGCGCGATGCGCTCCGGGTCTACCTGGTCGAAAAAGGTCACGCCTCGGCTCGTTAAGATCCCGGCTCCGAGCAAAGTGATCCTCAGGGTCGCGGGCCCAACGCTGCGACGTGGGTCATGACCATGAAGGCGTACGGGGTCCGTGCCCAGTCCTTCCACGCCTTCGCCATCCCCCGCAGGTCGGCTGGCGTAGCCAGTCCGAGCTCCAGGGCGCGGCGGGCCACTCCCGACTCGACGGCGCGTTGGGCGTAGGCGTCGCCCCACTGGACGCGGGCGGCCTCGTCGGCGAACGTCCACGTCGCCGCGCTCACTTCGAAAGCCTTGAAGCCCGCGTCGGCGAGCCAGCGCGGCAGGTAGCGGCCGGCGTTGGGCTCGCCGCCGTTGCTCCTGGCGACCTCGGAGTAAAGGCGCAGGAAGGCGCTCAATTCGGGCGTCTCGGGAGCGATGGCTACCGTCGCCCAGTCCACGTCGCGGACAGCGACGATCCCGCCCTGCTTCAGCAGCGACATCGCGGAACGAAGGGCGCCGACCGGTCGCGCCAAATGCTGAAGCACCTGGTGGGCGTAGACAACATCGAACGATGCTTCCTCGAATCCGCGTTCGTAGATACTGCCGACCTCGAAACGCAGGTTCGCAAGCCCCAAACCGGCGGCGCGGCTCCGGGCGTCCGCGACAACTTCGGCCGCTGCGTTGATGCCGATGGTTTCGCCGGGGGCTACCGCGCGTGCCAGGCCGGCCGTGATCGTCCCGGGCCCGCAGCCAAAATCGAGCAGCCGCATGCCCGGCTCCAGCCTGGGCAGAAGAAAGGCGGCGGCCTCCTCGGCGGTGCGCGTCGCGTGATGGCCGACCACCGAAGCGTGGTGGCCGTGCGTGTAGGCATCGGCGTTACCCATATACCTTTTATAGAGGCGCCCGGTCCGGGAGCGCCGCGATGCGCCCCTGAATACAATCAGCACGGCGCCGCCAGAAGAAACGCCGGGCAGGGGGATATCCATGCTGCAGGTACCGCTGCAACCCGTCGACTCGCTCGTCATCACGACGCTGATGGACAACGTTTCGGATGCGCTGCTGATCGACCAGGGTCCAGCCCGCCGCCCCGGCCGTCGCGGCGTGACGGCCCGCGTGGCGGCGCGCTTCCTTGAGACCGGCGAGGCGGGCGATGCGCTGCAGTCGGAGCATGGGTTTTCGGCGCTGCTAACCGTGCGCAAGAACGGCCGGCAGAATCGGATGCTCTTCGACGCCGGCCTCACCCCCAATGGCATGGCCGAGAACGCGCGCCGGTTGAGCGTGTCGCTCAAGGACGTCGAGGCTGTGGTGCTGAGCCATGGCCACTACGACCACACGACCGGCATGGACGGGTTCGTGCGGGCGGTGGGGCGAACGAACCTGCCAGTGATAATCCACCCCGACTTCTGGAGCCGGCGGCGAATAGCAATCCCCGGCAGCGAGCCCTTCGAGATCCCATCAACCAGCAAGTCGGCGCTGGCCGGCGCGGGCTTCGAGGTTATCGAAGAGCGACAGCCGTCGTTCCTGCTCGATGGTTCGGTGCTAGTCACGGGCGAGGTCGACCGGACAACCGAGTTCGAGAAGGGCTTCGCCGTCCACCAGGCCTTCCACGACGGCGGCTGGCGTCCCGACCCGCTGATCCTGGACGACCAGGCCGTGCTCCTGAACGTGCGTGATAAGGGGTTGGTGGTCCTGACAGGTTGCGGCCACGCCGGGGTCGTCAACATCCTGCGCTACGCGCAGAGGCTGACGGGAATCGAGCGCGTCTACGCCATTATTGGCGGGTTTCACCTCAACGGGCCGAGCTTCGAGCCCGTCATAGCTCCAACGGCGGCGGCGCTGCAGGAGATCGCACCGGAGATCATCGTGCCGGCGCACTGCACGGGCTGGCGCGCCACGCACGCGCTGGCCGCCGCCTTCCCCGACGCCTTCATTCAGAACAGCGTCGGCACGCGCTACGAACTCTGAGACTGGCCGGCGGCTGGCCGGCACCTCGCGGCCAACCCGTAGTGGCAGCGCTCAGCACTGCCTTCTCCTCGTCTCAGCCGGTGAACACGGCGGCTATCCAGTTACGACCCTCGCGCCCGCCTGAGGCGGGCCGCTACAGGAGGGACACGGCCCTGACCATGGCGGGGCCTGAAGGGCCTCCAGGGCTATTCGTTCAGGCCGTGGCACTTCTTGTACTTGCGGCCGCTGCCGCAGGGGCACGGGCTGTTGCGCCCGACCTTGGGGCCGGAGACGACGGTCTCGACCCTGGGAGGGCGCCCATCTGTTCTCACATCGGCGGCCTGGACGCCGCTCGCCACCGGTTGCCGGGCAGCGGCGCGGCGGTTGCCGTTGACCGGGGCCGACGCAGTACCCTCGGTGCTCGAGGTCGCGGAGGCCTGGTCCTTGACCGCTTGCAGCCGCGAGGGGTCGCCGCTGTCGGGTGCGGCAACCGGAGCCTGCGGGGCGGCCGGGCGCTGGGTGACCGTGACGTTGAGGATGTTGCGGGCGATCGTGTGGCGGATGTTCTCCAGCAGCTGATCCCACATGTCACGGGCCTCGCGCTTGAAGACGACCACCGGATCGGCGCCGCCGTAGGCCCGCAGGCCGATCCCGCTGCGCAGGTCGTCCAATTCGGTGAGGTGCTCGATCCAGAGCGAGTCGATCGTCTTGAGAAGGACGATGCGCTCGGCCGCCCGCATGACCTCGGGCTCCAGCTCGGCCTCCTTGGCTGCGTAGGACTCTTCGAAGCTGGCGATGAAGCGGTCCAGTGCCTCGTCGCGATCGAGGGCCTCGATCTGATCGGGAGTCGAGGCGTGCTTGGTGATCCGCTCCCCTTCGGCAGCGAGTCCCTCGAAATCCCACTCGTCACGGTCCCGGCCCGGCAGGTAGGTGTCGACGACGGTTTCGACCTCGGCGGCGACCATTTCGACGATGTTGGACTTGAGGTCGGTACCCGCCAGGATCTTGTCGCGTTCGGCGTAGATGTGCTTGCGCTGCTGGTTGTTGACGTCGTCGTACTCGACGAGTCGCTTTCTGATGTCGAAGTTGTGGCCCTCAACCTTGCTCTGCGCCGTCTCGATGGCCTTGCTGACCCAGCCGCTCTCCAGCGGCATGTCTTCGGTCATGCCCAGGCGCGACATCATGCCCGGCAGCCACTCGGGGGCGAAGCGGCGCATGATCTCGTCCTCAAACGAGACGCAAAAGCGCGATGATCCGGGGTCTCCCTGCCGTCCCGAGCGGCCGCGCAACTGGTTGTCGATGCGGCGCGCTTCGTGGCGCTCGGTGCCGACCACGTGCAATCCACCGGCCTCGACCACGGCGTTGTGCTCGGCCTGCCAGTCAGCCTGGTCCCGGCCGACCGGGTTGCCACCCAGGATGATGTCGGTGCCACGGCCGGCCATGTTGGTGGCAATAGTGACGGCTCCGACCTTACCGGCCTGCGAGACGATCAGTGCTTCCTTCTCGTGCTGCTTGGCGTTAAGCACCGCCGGGTCTTTGAGGGAACAGACCTTGTGCCAGCGAGCGCAGTCATCCCAGTCGCACGTCGACGTGCGGCGCAGGAGATCGGCCAGGTACTCCGACTTCTCGATTGAGACGGTACCGACGAGGACGGGCTGGCCCTGGGCGTGTGCGTCCTCGATCTCTTCGACGACGGCGTTGAACTTACCGGTCTCGGTGCGGAAGACGTAGTCCTTGAAGTCTTCGCGGACCATCGGCCGGTTGGTCGGGATGACCACGACCTCAAGCTTGTAGATCTCGTTGAACTCCTCGGCCTGGGTGACCGCTGTGCCGGTCATACCGGCGAGCTTGTCGTAGACGCGGAAGTAGTTCTGAAGGGTGATCGTGGCGTGGGTGACCGTCTCGTGGCGGACCTGCACTCCCTCCTTGGCTTCGATGGCCTGGTGCAAGCCCTCGGAATAGCGCCTGCCAGGCATCATGCGCCCGGTAAACTCGTCGACGATGATGACTTCCCCGTCGCGTACGACGTACTCGACGTCGCGCTGGTACATGACCTGGGCTTTGAGCGAGGCCTCCAGGTAACGCGTCAGGCGATAGTTCTCGGGGCTGTAAATGTTGTCGATGCCCAGGAGCTTCTCGACCTTCTCGTTGCCTTCCTCAGTGAGGGTCACCGAGCGATGTTTCTCATCGACCTCGTAGTCGGTGGTGGCCTGCAGACGCGGGACCAGTCGGGCGAAGGTCTGGTAGAGGGTAGCGCTCTCGCCGGCGGCGCCAGAGATGATGAGCGGCGTCCGTGCCTCGTCGATCAGGATGTTGTCGACTTCGTCGACGATCGAGTAGTGGTGCCCACGCTGCACCTTGCGCGCCTCGTCCTGGACCATGTTGTCGCGCAGGTAGTCGAAGCCGAACTCGTTGTTCGTGCCGTACGTGATGTCGGCGCCGTAGGCTTCGCGTTTGCTGATCGGCGCCAGATACTCCATGCCCAGCGCGTCGGAGACCTTTTCCTCGGTGACGATGTACGACGCGTCGTGCTGGATGATGCCGACGGTGACGCCGAGCATCTTGCGCAGCGACCGCCCATACCACTGAGCGTCGCGGCGAGCCAGGTAGTCGTTGACGGTGACGAGGTGGCAGCCCTCCCCCGTCAGCGCGTTCAGATAGAGGGCGATGGAGGCCACGAGCGTCTTGCCCTCGCCGGTTTTCATTTCGGCGATCTTGCCGTTGTGGAGCACGGCGGCGCCGATAAGCTGCACGTCGTGGGCGTGCTGATTGATCAGGCGGCGGTGGGCTTCGCGGACCGCCGCGAAGGCGTCTGGGAGGATGTCATCGAGCGAGGCCCCGTCGGCCAGCTCGGCGCGAAATTCGTCGGTCTTCGCGCGAAGCTGCTCGTCGCTGAGGGCGCGGAACTCGTCTTCCAGCCCGTTGATCTCGTCGACGAGTGGCCAGTACTGCTTTGTCGAGGAGCTTCTGTTGGGGTCGCCGAGGAATCGTTGCAGAAGTGCCATTTTTAACCTTGACCCCGGCGTTCTGGGCAGCCGGGCCTACAAGAGATATACGTCCTGATTCTAGTTAAGGTGCACCGGCCCTGCTGACACCTCGGCCTGCGAGGTTAACCGAAGAAGGTCGCGGCCACATCGTTGTAGAGTCCAGGGTCGACCGTCTTCGGCGCGCGAACAGCGTCGGCCAGCGGCACCCTGACAATGCTGCCGGCGCTCAGGGCGACCATCTGCCCGAAGGCGCCATCACGCACAGCCTCGATGGCGGCGATCCCGAAGCGCGTCGCGAGCACGCGGTCATAGGCGGTCGGCGTGCCGCCGCGCTGGACGTGCCCGAGGATCGTGACCCGGGTTTCGAAGCCCGTGCGCTTCTCGATCTCGCCGGCCACGAGGTTGCCAATCCCGCCCAGCCGGATGTGGCCGAACTGATCGACCTCTTCCGATGCAACCGCCATGCTGCCGTCTGCCGGGCGCGCGCCCTCGGCCACCACGACGATGGAGGCGAAGCGCCCGCGTTCGTGGCGACGCCGCAGGCGCTCGCTGACGGCGGCGATATCAAACTCCTCTTCTGGTACCAGGATCTCGGCGGCGCCGCCGGCTATCCCGGCGTAGGTCGCTATCCAGCCGGCGTGCCGCCCCATCACCTCAACCACCATCACGCGGTCGTGGGATTCGGCCGTCGTGTGCAGGCGGTCGATGGCGTCGGTGGCGATCTGCACAGCGGTGTGGAAGCCGAAGGTGACCTCGGTCGCGCCCAGGTCGTTATCAATCGTCTTGGGGACGCCCACGATCTTCACGCCTTCGTTGCTCAGCCGGCTGGCGACGCCCAGCGTGTCCTCGCCGCCGATGGCGACGAGGGCGTCGATCGATTGGGCCTGGAGCGTAGCCGGGACCGTCGTTGCGCCGCCATCTCGCGAGTAGGGATTCGTGCGTGACGTCCCGAGGATGGTGCCCCCGCGGGGCAGGATGCCGCGACAGGCCTCGACGTTGAGGGCCATCGTCTCGTTCTCGACCACGCCTCGCCAGCCGTCGCGAAAGCCGACGAACCGCCATCCGTACTGGGTTTCACCCTTGCGCACGACGGCCCGGATCACGGCGTTCAAACCGGGGCAGTCGCCGCCGCCGGTTAGTACTCCAACCCGCATGCCCAACCTCCAGTGGCCTCGCCCCGGGAGAGGCGGTAGGCCCACATTACGAGGATAGGCGGCGTCGTGGCGCCAGGGCGGAACGCTGGAAGCGGCAGCGCGACGAGGGCTACATTGATGGCGTGGATGGACTGAGCATCCAGGAGACATGGAATCCGGAGAGCATCTGCTTCGGCTGCGGCAGCGCCAATCCCCAGGGCCTGCGCATACGAAGCTTCGCCGACGGCGACGACGTCCTGTGCACCTGGCAGCCCGAAGGCCATCACGGCGCGGTGGTCGACGTCCTTAATGGAGGGATCGTGAGCACGCTGCTCGATTGCCACTCGGGGGCTGCCGTAGCGTGGGCGATCAAGAAGGCCACAAGCGATTGGCCTGACCCTGCAACCTCACCCGTGACGGCCCGCCTGAGCATCGAGTTCCTGCGGCCCACGCCCGTCGGCAAGCCCCTCCAGCTCGTCGCCCGCGTCGTGGAGTCACAGGATGACCGCTTCACGATAGAGGCGCGGCTCGAATCCGAGGGCCGGGTGTGCGCGACATCCAATGCTGTGTTCGTCCGCCTGCGCCCCCGACCCGGCAGCTAGAGTCGGCCCCGTTATTTCGCGCCAGCGAAATATAGCCGCTCGAACACCCGTCTTATTTTGCGAATCGGCCCTTTCGTGAAATAAGGCCACTATGGTCAAGCGGACGCTTCACCCTGGCCCGTTGCCCTCTTATTTCGCGCTCGCGTGATAAGTCGGGCACTGACGGAGCCATATTTTGCGGATCAGCCGTTTCGTAAAATAAGATCGCTGAATGACAACTGCACAGCGGGCAGGACGCTACGTAAGGCAGCCCACCGGCTACCGGGCCTTCGTTCCAGCGCCGCTACCTCCGAACCCGTCCATTCAGTACAGCGCGGGCGTGCTCGATGCACTCTCGCGAGCCGATCAGGCTGTGGGCAGATTGGATGGCATAAGCCGCACCATTCCCAACCCTGATCTCTTCGTGGCCATGTTTGTGCGACGTGAGGCGGTTCTCAGCTCTCAGATTGAAGGCACACAGAGCACTCTCGATGACGTGTTGAGCTTCGAGCTCGATCGATCCGGACGTGATATCCCCGGAGACGTGGTCGAGGTTGTTAACTACGTGGCAGCTATGAACTATGGAATCGATCGATTGGCTACGCTTCCCCTCTCGCTACGGCTCATCCGTGAGATTCATTCGCAACTCCTCGATAGCGTTCGGGGCTCTGAGAAGCAGCCGGGCGAGTTCCGCAAGACGCAGAACTGGATCGGCGCCGACGGCTCCCCACTGTCACGGGCCACCTTCGTGCCGCCCCCTCCATTCGAGATGACCGAGGCTCTCCACGACTTCGAGCGTTTCCTGGTCGGAGAAGAAGGCCTTCCACCGCTGATCCATGCAGGAATCGCCCATGCCCAGTTCGAGACCATCCACCCCTTCCTCGACGGCAACGGTCGCGTGGGACGGCTATTAATCAGCTTCCTGCTGGTCCATCGCGGGGTTCTCCACAGACCCCTGCTTTACCTGAGCCACTATCTGAAGCGGCGTAAGGCCGAGTACTACGACAGCTTGATGGCGGTTAGAAACGGCGGACAGTGGGAGGAATGGCTTGTCTTCTTCCTCGAAGGCGTGGCCGCAACTGCTTCGGAGGCGACCGTAACCGCGGGGAACATACTCGCCCTGCGGTCTGCCCACACCGAAATCGCCGCCGGCAGGGGATTCGGCGCGGACAGCCCGCGGCTTATTGATCTGCTCCTTCGGAGCCCATTGGTCAACGTGAACTTCGTCAAGGACCGGCTCGGCGTCGCCTACCTAACAGCGGCCAAGCTGATTGGGAGGTTCGAAGCGGCTGGCCTCGTAGAAGAGATCACGGGGCGCAAGCGCAACCGAATCTTCCGCTACACCTCGTATCTGGACCTCTTCGAAGAACAGGAGCCGAGCGAGGCGCCTGCTGCCACTCAAACGACTGAGTCGTGGGGCATTGACGAAGACGCGTGAATCGTCAGTTCGGGCTAAACATGTAATCTCATGCAGCCCGGCCGAGCACCGGGGACCAGCGATCTCTCAGGACTGCCGACTACTTGATGACGACGGCGTTGGGCGGCGACGCTATCCCACCACGCAGGTTCAGCGGGGCGGACACGAGCATGCCCTCGTAGACGCCGTCGCCGTGGCAGTCGGCGGCCAGCTCCTCGAGATTGAACTGCTCACCGAGCGGCAGGCCGAGGAGGCCCAGCGTGCGGTAGTGCAGTGGGCCGCGCTCCATGTCCCAGGGCCACGTCTCTGCTGCCGGGCAGTCCATGGCGATCGCCGATACGCGGCTGTCCCAGAGCCAGGCCGCCATCTCGCGCGTGGGCTCGATGCCGCAGGACCTCAGGTTGTCGCGTTTGCCCATGAAGGCCTTGTCCTCGGCCGACGAAGCCAGGTAGGCGCTCAGCCAGCCAGTCCGCACGAGCAGGAAGTCGCCTGGCTTGAGCTGCACACCCTGGCGATCTATGGCGCCCTGGAGGTCCGCCACCGAGTACTCCTCGGCGTCCAGGGGATTGAGGGGACGTCCGTCGTCGGCGCGCAGCTTGAACGCGTCGACGAGCACGGCGCGGCCCACCATCCCTGTTGGCCCACTGATGGATACCCAGTCGGCGCGCCCCGGAGTCCGGGCCGACTTCACCGGCCTTGACTCCGTTATAGAAGGACTCCTCGTGCGGCAGGCCGACGTGTCCGAAGCTGTCCCACTGGCTGCCTTCCTGGGTGTTGTAGTCGTCGAGCTTATCGTCGTTGCGGAAGGGGAGACGCGACATCCTCGTGTGCTTGACGGGACTGCGCTCGAAGAGCGGCGGGTCGGCGTAACCAATCGGCTGGTCGAGCCTGAAGACCATCCCCTTGCGCACCAGCCCGGCCGCTGCGATCACGCCCTCGGGCGTCAGGAAGTTCAGGCAGCCGAGCTCGTCTTGCTCGCCGAAGACGCCCCACGTCGAGTCCGCGGGGGCGCCGCTCTTGACGGGCAGGTCGGCGAACCTGGGCAGCTTGTCCGGGTCGAACGATGGCATCCGTTCCTCCATTCCGTGGGCGGATTGAGTTGCTCCTCAAGCGCGCTCGAAGACGGCTGCGATACCCTGGCCACCGCCGATGCACATCGTTTCCAGCGCATAGCGGGCGTTGCGCCGCTCCATTTCGGCGAGCATGTCGGCCAGGATGCGCACGCCGGTCGCACCCACCGGGTGTCCCAGCGAAATGCCACTGCCGTTGACGTTCATGCGCTCGAAGTCGGCAGCGCCGAACCCCCACTCGCGCGTCACGGCCAGCACCTGCGAGGCGAAGGCCTCGTTGAGCTCGATCAGGTCCATGTCCTTGAGCGATAGGCCGAGGCGGTCGAGCGCCTTCTTCGCGGCCGGCACGGGGCCGATGCCCATGTAGGCCGGGTGTACACCCGCGGCGCTCCACGAGCGCAGTACGGCGAGCGGCTTGAGGCCGAAGCGTTTCGCGGCCTCGGGCGAGGCGATGATCGAGACGGCGGCGCCGTCGTTCTCACCGCTGGCGTTGCCGGCGGTCACGGTGGCGTCGGCGTCCATCTTCGCGCGCACGGGCTTCAGCGCGGCCAGGGTCTCCATGGTCGTTCCGGGTCGAGGATGCTCGTCGCGGTCGAAGATGACGTCCTCGCCCTTCTTCTGGGGCACCGGTATGGGGACGATGTAGTCCTTGAACTTACCCTCGTCGAGCGCCGCAACCGCCCTCTGGTGGCTGCGCAGCGCGTACTCGTCCTGCTCCTCGCGGGAGATGTCGTACTGAGCGCGCAAGTTCTCGGCGGTTTCGAGCATGCCGCCCTCGACCATGAAGCGGGACTCGCAGCCGACGGTGACCCGTCCGCGGTCGAGCCGGTCGTACATCGTCACGTGGCCGCGGGTGGGGCCCCAGCGCATGTCCAGGGTGTAGTGCTCGGTGTTGCTCATGCTCTCAACTCCGCCGGCGAGGATCAGGTCGGCGACGCCGGTCTGCACCTCCATGGCGGCCAGGCAGACGGACTGCAACCCGGAACCGCAACGCCTGTCGACCTGGAATCCCGGTACTTCAATAGGAAGGCCGGCGCGGAGGGCGGCCAGGCGTCCCATCGCGGGAGCTTCCCCGTTCGGATAGCACTGGCCAAAGATCACGTCATCGATCGACTGCTCCGGCAGCTCATAGCGTTCGACGACAGCGGCCACAACGCGGCCCGCGAGCTCTTCGGCGTTCACGGTGCGCACCGCCCCGCCATATCTGCCGACGGCAGTGCGGACAGCTCCGCAGATCAGTGCTTCTCGCATGATGTGTACTCCATTCGGGTGCGTGTTGGGTTCGTGTCCACCAGCCGGCGACGGGCGCAGCAGGGTGCACGCCAATTGTGCAGGGGTCGCGGACCGGAGACAACGCCGCCGGCGCGGCGACCGGATGCAGCATCTAAGGTAACATGGGCCACTGAGCGCCCGCTCAGGTCCCGTGCACCAGCTTGCGATCGGCTGAGGCGTGGGCGTGCTGGTGCGGCTCAGAGAAGGGTATGCGATGAAAGCCGCTGTGTTCTACGGTCCGGGTAGGTTCGTGGTCGAAGAGCGGCCAGAGCCCGAACCCAGGGCCAACCAGGTGCTGGTGCGGGTTGAGTACGCCGGCATCTGCGGCACGGACCTCCACCACGCCGAGGCGCCCCCCTACAAGGTCCCACCCGAGGGCGTGATCATGGGCCATGAGTTCTCAGGGCAGATCGCCGGCGTCGGGAGCGATGTCGACAGCAGCCGCATCGGCGAGAACGTGGTCGTCCTCCATCTGCTGCCCTGCTATCAATGCGACAGCTGCCAGCGCGGGCTTATGAACCTCTGCCTGCGCCCAAACGAGAAGGTCGGGCTCGGGACGCTGCCGGGCGGATTTGCCGAGTACGTTGCCGTCGAGCAGACGATGGCGGTGCCGCTCGGCGAGTTCGACGCGCGGGCTGGATCGCTGGTCGAGCCGCTGGCGGTGGCCTATCACGCGGTGGCGCTCTCCGGCATTGGAGAGGGTGACAGCGCGCTCGTGACCGGCTGTGGCCCGATCGGCCTGCTTCTGCTCGTGGTCCTGCGTCACATGGGAGCAGGCCCACTGATCGCATCCGAAGTCTCGCCCTACAGGCGTGAAGAAGTCCGCCGGATCGGCGTCGAACACGCATTCGACCCGCTCGAAGCCGACCTCGATGAGGAAGTGCGCGGGATCGTGGGCCCGCTGGGGATCGGATATGCCTTCGAATGCAGCGGCAACCCGACCGCCTTCCGGCAGGCGCTAGAGCTGCTGCGGCCGGCCGGGACAATGATGGTCGTCGGCTTCGGCGACCGGGAGGTGACGATCAGCGCCAGGACGATCCAGGCGACCCAGCTCAGGGTCATCGGATCGCGAGCTTACAACGATTATTACGACGCGGCGCTCGACCTGATGAGCAATGGGCTTGACCTCCCGGATATCATCTCGGCAGAGCGACCGCTCGAGGACCTGGAGAGGTCGATCAAGGAGCTCGGCTCCGGATCTGACCTCTCAAAGGTCGTGATCCGGCCCTCGATGTAATGCCCCCTTCGAAGCGGCCGCCGAGCCCGTGCTCGCCGGTAGCCTCGGCTAGGATTTGACCGTGATAGAACCCGAACGCTCAGCCGGCAGCGGACCGCTCGTCCAGTCCAAGATCCTCAACGAGGAGATCCTGGCCGAGCGACGCGCGCAGATCATCGCCGCGGCCAGCGAACTGTTCCTGCGCAAAGGCTTCCACCAGACAAGCATTCGCGAGATCTCCAGCGCGGTCGGCTGGCACATGGGAACGCTCTACCTCTACATATCGAAGAAGGAAGATGTCCTCTACCTGATCACCCAGTCGATGATGGACGCCTTCTCGGCGGTCCTTCAGCGGCTCCCGCCCGAACCGGACCCGGCGCTGGCGCTGCGCAAGGCCGCCGAGGCCTATTTCGCCGCCGTCCGCGACATGCGCCGTGAGATGAAGCTCCTCTACCGCGAGTCCGCCTCGCTGGCCCCGGAGCATCGCCAGGAGCTGAGGCGCAGCGAGCTCAGCTCGGAGAAGGTATTCGCCGACCTGATCCGGGAGGGGATCGAGCGGGGCGCCTTCAAGCCGGTCGACCCCAACCTCTACGGCCACACCTTCATCGCCCTGGCGCACATGTGGGCGCTCAAGGGCTGGGCGATCTGGCCGCGCGTCCCGTTCGAAGACTTCCTCGATCACCAGCTTGGAATCCTCTTCGACGGACTGTTGCTCGACGGTTCTGCCTACAACCACTACCGCCCCACAACGCCCACCACGCCACCCCCTCCTCCCGCGAGGCGGGCGCACTAAGTTTTCGTTACAGATTGGCCTGCCCGTCTTGACAGTGGGCGCTCGCTCAGTCATCTTCGCCTAACTAAGAGGGGAAGCATCTGACAAGGGAGGGTACCGGTGGGGTTGAAAACCATCAGGGTCGCGATGCCGCGACAGGATCCGTGCATTGCGGCTCTCAAACGGCGCAAGTACAGCAGGCGGAGGCTCCTGAAGTCCGGCGCCGTCGGTGGTGTTGGCCTGGCGGGCATGGCACTGGTTGGCTGCGGCGATGACGACGACGACGATGACGATGAGCCTTCCGCGCCATCGGGCGAGGCCACTTCCGCGGCGCCATCGGGCGACGCGACGTCCGATGAAGGCGGCAACGGTGAGCTGACCACCTGGCACGACTTGAGCGCCGCGTCCGGCCCGAGCGTGTCCGGTTCGGCGGTGTGGGTCGCCAGGGACGCCGGGTTCCTTGAGCAAGAGGGCCTCGAGGTCGAGCTCGACTTCCCCGGCTCAACCCCGCGGACGATGCAACTGCTGGTTGCCGGACAGGCGCAAAGCGCGCAGCCCGACCCCGGCACAATCATCAACGCCGGCAGCCAGGGCTTCGAGGTGCAGGCGCTGTGGACAACGGGCGCCGGCAGCTTCTTCGGCTTCTCCGTGCTGCCCGACAGCCCGATCACGGAGTGGACCACTGAGCAGATAGCCGGCACGAACGTCGGCATCTCAGAGTTCGCGGGGGGCGAGATGCCGATCACGCGCGGCGCGCTTGCCCGCCTGGGCCTTGTCGAGGGCGAGGACATCGAGTTCATCCCGATCGGCAGCGGTGGTGCCGAGACGGCGGAGGCCATCGAGTCCGGACGCGTGGACGTGTTCGCCGGGTCCTACCCGGACTTCACATCGCTGCAGGCACGAGGTGTAGACCTGCGGATCATCACGCCGGCCGACATCGAGGCCTTCCCCAGGAACTGCCTGACGGTCCTGAGCGAAGACATGGAGGACCCGGAGTTCCGCGAAAACGTGGTCAAGTACTGCCGCGCTCTTTCCAAGGCTGTCGTGTTCTATCACCACAACCCGCGCGCAGCATCGTACATCGGCGCCCAGAATGCTCCCGAGCAGATCGAAGGTCTCACGCTCGACGAGGTGGTGGGCGTCTTCGACGGCCTGCTCGGGCGAGCCGCGAGCATCTACTTCGACGACCCCGAGTCCCCGGCCTATCGCAGGATCGGTTACAAGTTCATCGAGGACTGGGACGACTACCAGACCTTCCTGATCGAAGGGGCAGTCGTCGACGAGGAAGGTATCCGCCTCGAGGAGCCGGTCGACCTGGAAGCAATCGTAAACAACGACCTCATTGACGAGATCAACGACTTCGACTTCGACGAGGTTGTGCAGTTTGCGGAGGCCTACGAGTACCCCGACGAGCTCTAGCCGCTAGCCCCGCTGCGCGGCGAAGCCGCTGTGCAGCGGGGCGAAGGCCCCAGACTCCACGCACGAAGGGAGAAGTGCGATGGCCACCATCCAGGGAGAACGACTCGGGCGAAGCGTTCCCCAGAACGCCACCAGCAAGAGGGTCAGATCGCTCATTAGCCGCCACATCAGCGCGATCGGATCGCTGACGCTGCTCGCCGTGATCCTGATCGCCTGGGAGGCCGTCGGACGCCTGGACATCGTCAACCATCGCATTCTCCCCTGGCCGACCGAGGTCTTTCCCGCCTTCTTCGAAGTCGTCAGCCGAGACTACTTCTTCACCCACTTCCAGGCAACGATGTACGAGATCGGCGTCGGCTACACCTACGCGGTGGTCTCGGGATTGGCAATCGGCATCATCCTCTCGTTCTCCGCTTTCCTGCGGCTGGCGCTGATGCCACTGATCATCGTCCTCGAGGTTATACCGAAGGTGGCGCTGATTCCGCTGATCATCGTTTGGTTCGGCTACGACGAAGCATCGAAGATCGCGGTCGTCACCATCCTCGCCTTCTTCCCGATCTTCCTGAACACCCTGAGCGGCCTGTCCGAACACGACGAGGACGGCCGGCGCCTCCTCCACTCGATGGGCGCGAACACGTGGCAGCACTTCAAGATGCACCAGCTGCCAACGGCTCTGCCGGCGATCTTCGCCGGCCTCCGCATCGGGCTGACGCTTGCCTTCATCGGGGCGATAGTTGCCGAGCTGCTGACCATCAACAAGGGCCTCGGCTTCCTGGTGCTGACCTTTAAGAACAACCTGCAGATGGACTTCGTGTACGCCATCACGATCATCCTGGCTGGGCTGGGGGCGTTCTTCTTTTTCCTGGTCGAGTTCATCGAGCGCAAGGTCGTGTTCTGGACCGGCGAGGGTGACGTCGAAGTGACAAACCTGTAGGCATATCGGCTGGGATGGGCATAAAAAGGATGAGGTGGTAGACGAGTGAAGTTTGGGCTCTTCCATTCGGTCCAGTGGCCCGAGGGCAGCGATCAGCGCCAGCGCTACCGCGAGGGTCTGGAAGAGGCGATCCACGCCGAAGAGGTGGGCTTCGAGTCGGTCTGGCTCACGGAACACCACTTCAGCCGCCACGGCATCGTCTCCGACAGCCTTAACGTGCTCAGCCACCTGGCCGCGCGCACAACAAATCTTCGATTGGGCACGGCCGTCGCGGTCCTGCCCTTCCACGACCCGGTCCGCCTGGCAGAGGCCGCCGCGACCGTCGACGTTCTCAGCAACGGTCGTCTCGACTTCGGGGTCGGCCGCGGCTACCAGTGGGGCGAGTTCCACGGCTTTGGCGTCCCCATGGAGGAGCGCGCCGACCGCTTCGAGGAGTCCATCGACCTGATCCAGCGCTCCTGGGACGCCCGCGAGCCCTTCGCGCACGAAGGCAGATTCTGGCGCTACGGCGACATCGACCCACAACCCAAGCCTGTACAGCGGCCGCGGCCGCCCATCTGGGTGGCGACAGACAGCGAGGAGGGCCTGCGCCGCTGCGCCGAAGAGGACTGGGGAGTGATGCTCCCACAAGGACGCTCGATGGATGTGGTCGGCGAGCAGGTGGGGCGCTATCGCAAGGTGCTGGCCGAGGCCGGCAAACCATTTAACGCCGAGAAGATCCTCCTGGCGCGCGCCCTCTACGTCGCCCCCAGCGACGAGCAGGCGTGGGCCGACGCGGGCGACGCCTATATTCGTTTCCGCGAGCTTGCGACGAAGCTGGCGGCATCGCCGCAAGGGAAGCAGCTCGCGCACAATCCTTTCGACCACGACAGCCTGCGTGATGCGGTTGTCTTTGGAGGACCCGAGACGTGCCTGTCCATGCTGCGCCGGATCGAGGAGCTCGGCATCCAGCAGGTCATCTTCTTCGTGCACTTCGGCGGCCTCGCGCACGAGAAGATCATGGCCTCGATGGACAGGTTCGCCGCCGAGGTCGTCCCGCTCCTGCGGAAGGCTGGAACGGCGACGGCACGCTGATATTGGAGAACGCGATGGGACAGTTCGCCAGCGTCAACGGATCGCAGATCTATTGCGAGAAGGAAGGCTCCGGGCCGCCGCTGGTATTTATCCACGGTGGCCTGGTCGACTCGCGCTCGTGGGCAAAGCAGAGGCCCCTGGCCGGTGACCTCACGATGATCATGCCCGACACGCGCGGCTTCGGACGCTCCGAGGGAAAGCTCACGGGGCTGTCGATCAAGGATCTGGTGTCCGACGTTGCCGGCCTGCTCAAGGACATCGGTGTCCAGTCGGCCTATGTCCTGGGCTTCTCCATGGGCGGGATGACCGCCCAGGCGCTGGCCATCGAGCATCCAACTGTGGTGCGCGGGTTGGTCCTTTGCAGTACGCGGCCCGGCGGCGCGCCCCTGCGGGCCGCGATCAGGGGGCCCCAGGAGGTGCCTAACCACGTCAAGAGAGCCTTCTCGCCCGGCTTTGTCGAGCGCGAGACGGCGTTCATGGAGCGCTACATCGCGATGGCGACCGAGAACGAATCCAGGGGCTGGTACGACGTGCGCGAGGCGATGAACTCGGCCTACCAGGGCGATGACATCGCCAAGATCAACAAGCCGACGCTGATCATCCACGCTCGCGCCGACGCGTCGATCCCGCTCGCCGAGGCAGAGAAGCTGAACGAGCTGATCAATGACTCGAGGCTGGAGGTTGTCGAGGACAGCGGCCACACGATCCAGGTCGAAAGGCCGGACCTCTTCAACAACCTGCTGCGAGAGTTTGTTATTCAATGCGAAGCCAGGCAGGAAGTGGCCTGAAGTGAACTCTAGGTCCGGAGGAAGCTAGTGCAGACGCAGACAGCTGAGAAACAGGCCATGCATGAAGACGGCCACGAGATCATCATCCGCACCAACGAACTCGGTAAGACCTACTACCGGCGCGCGGCGGAGCCCGTTGTCGCCCTCGAGGACGCCACGTTCTCCATCCGCCAGGGCGAGTTCGTCTCGCTCGTCGGCCCGAGTGGTTGCGGCAAGTCGACCATCCTCAACATTCTCGGCGGGCTGATACCGCGAACCGAGGGCTCGGCCACGTTCCGTGGCCAGGAGACGCTCAAGCCGCGTCCGGAAATCGGGATGATGTTCCAGGCGCCCGTGCTTTTTCCCTGGCGGACCACCCTGCAGAACGTGCTGTTGCCGATCGATGTCCGCAAGGAGAACCGCAAGGACTACGTCGACAGGGCGCGCGAGCTGCTGGCGCTGACCGGGCTTTCGGCCTTCGAGAACAGCTATCCCCGGGAACTCTCCGGCGGCATGCAGCAGCGCGCGGCGCTGAGCAGGCTGCTTCTGCAGGACCCCGAGGTGATGCTTCTCGATGAACCGTTCGGCGCCCTCGACGAGTTCACCCGCGAGTCGATGAACATGGAGCTGCTCGACATCTGGGGCGGCAGCGGCAAGACCATGCTTCTCGTCACGCACAACATCCAGGAAGCAGTCTTCCTCGCCGATCGCGTCTTCGTAATGACGCCTCGGCCGGGGACGCTGGCCAGGGTGCTGGAGGTCCCGCTGCCGCGACCGCGCCAGATCCCCATGATGAAGCGCCAGGAATTCACGGATATGGTGTTCGAAGCTCGTGTCCTGCTCAACGCCACCTAGGAGGTAGAGCGATGGCGACCGAAACAACCAGCGGTACGGGCTGGCCAGCCGCAAAAGCGAAGCCGGCTGCACAGCAGGTCCCGTGGTACCGTCCGATCCTCGATCGCTCGTACTTTTTGGGCACGGCCGTGGCGGTCGTCGGATTGATCGCCCTCTGGGAGTGGGCAACCGCGACCGAACGCGTGCATCCTGTCGTCGTCGCGAGCCCGACCGATACCTTCAACCGCTTCGTCGAGATCATCCAGGAGCCCTTCTTCCACGAGCACCTGTCGTACACGCTGCGCGAGATCTTTGCCGGGTTCGCCATTGGCACCGGCGCTGCTATCGCGATGGCCTGGGTCTCAAGTGCCTTCCCGCTCTTCCGCAGCATCATCCACCCGTTCGTGGTCGCCTTCCAGTCGATCCCGAAGATCATCCTGCTGCCGATCATCGTGGTCTGGTTCGGCCTGGGCATGCGCTCGACGATCACAATCGTCATGCTGATCGCCTTCTTTCCGACCTACGTCAACACCTTCACCGGGCTTTCGTTGAGCCGCCCCGACGGGCTCAAGCTGCTGCATTCACTCGGCGCCAGCCGCGTCCAGATCTTCTGGAAGCTGCGTCTGCCGACAGCGCTCCCCCTGGTCTTCACGGGCCTCAAGACCTCGATGAACTTTTCGATCACCGGCGCAATCGTTGGCGAGTATTTCGGCGCCAGGTTCGGGCTCGGTTTCCTGGTCAACCAGTACGCCTACCTGCTGCGCACCGACTCGCTGTACGCGACGGTCATGTTCATCGCCATCTTCGCGGTGCTGATGTTCGGGCTTTTGGAGCTGCTCGACAGGAAACTAATCTTCTGGAGGGAGCGCGCGGGCGGGCACTGACGCCCGGCGAGCAGAAGGAACACGCGAGGGGGAGGACCTCTCGCTGGATTCACCCCATCCGGACGCGGGACGCCCGGTCAGTTCCGCGGTTCCAGGATGGCCGCCAGGTCATGCTTCGCCTCAAGGATATCCGCCCACAGGTCGCCCAACTCGTCCAACCGCTCGAAAACCGTCTCGATCGTGAAGCTCGCCGGATAGATGTCCTCCAGCTCCTCCCACCTGACGGGGACGGAAACGCTGGCCCACTGGGTGGGACGGGCGGAGTAGACGCTGGCCAGGTTCTTGCCGCGGACGTTCATGTTGTGGTCCCAGAAGATCTTCCCCGTCCGGTTGCGCGTCGACCACTCCATCGTGATCAGGTCCGGATGCTCCTGCATCAGGTGGCGCCCCAGCGTTTCGGCGACGCTGCGCAGCTGGTCATAGGTGTATTCGCGGACGACCGGCACGAATAGATGGAGGCCGGTCTTGCCGGTGGTCTTGATAAAAGCCGAGAGCCCGATGCTCGCGAACAGCTCGCGGGCGTGCTGCGCGACGTTAACGGCGGCGGCGAACGCCGCCCGGTTCAGGCCAGGCTCCTCCCCCTTCCTCTCGTCGCCGCTATAGATGTAGGGGTCGAGGTCGACAAGGAGAAAATCCGGGTAGCTCAGGACGCTGCTCTCGATCTGCTCGTCGCTGCCGGTCGCGTCCATCGAGGCATGGGTGGCGTCGGGCTCCTGCGCGTAGCGTGCCAGCCAGGGGTGCATCTCGATGTCGGCGATCTGGGCCAGCCAGACCAGGGTCGGAAGGTTGTTGACCATCAGGTATTCCTGGTCGCCCTCGTTGTGCGATGAGAAGAGCCGCAGGGTCTCGACGAAGGGCGGGGTCTTCTCCACATGCTTCTGATAGAAGAACTGGCCGTCGATCCCGTTGGGGTAGCGCACCAGTGTGTTGGGGCGGTCCTTGAGGTGCGGGAGCAACCACGGCGACACGCGGGCGTAGTACCTGATCAGGTCGCGCTTCGTGTAGGCCCGGTGGTCCCCGGCCGCCGGCCAAACGACCTTGTTGAGGTTGGTCAGCGCGACCCGCTCCGCGCCCACTTGCAGAGTCAGCTTCTCCCTGTCGTTGGCGAGCTGGGCCAGCACCTCGTCAACGCCGTCATCGGGATTGTCTGTGCTCGCCGCGGCCGGGATGTCGGGGTTGCGGTGAGCCGCCGCCGGGGACACCAGCGGACGATCGGGTCCGCGGCGGACGTCCTCGGCCTTGACGTCCGGGCGCAGGCGCAGGAAAACGGGGGCGCGCAGGTTCCCGCCGTCGGTCCACTGTGCGTACTTGATTTCGGCGACGTGGACGGGGTCGACCCACTGGATACGCTCCTTGCCGCGGCCGCGCACCCAGGGCTGGCGGATGCGGCTGAAATCGGGCGCCACGTCGAAAGGCATCTCGGCTGTTTTGACCGCATCAAGACGCGCCTTCATCGCGCGCAGGCCTTTGTCGTCGAAGCCGGAGCCGGCGTTTCCCGCCCAAACCAGCCTGCCCTCGTCATCCCTGTAGGCCAGGACCAGCGAACCGAAGAGTCCCCCCCGGTTGCCCTGGCCCTCGGTGTAGCCCGCGATCACGAACTCCGCGCTCTTGAAGGCTTTAATCTT
>WHTO01000022.1 GCA_009377665.1 Dehalococcoidia bacterium | reverse complement strand
CGGTGGCGGCGAGGTGGTTGCCCACTCCAGGGTGTTGCCTTCCCACGGATCGTCGGCGGCAATCTTCGGACCCATCAAGCTCTTGAAGAAGTTGAAGAGGAAGATCAGGATCGATGTGGCGATCAGAAAGGCGCCGATGGTGGAGATCAGGTTCAGTGTTTCCCACCCCTGGCCCCCCTGGTAGGTGGCGATACGGCGTGGCATGCCGGCGATGCCCAGGAAGTGCATAGGCATGAACGCCAGGTTCATTCCAATGAACATCAGGGCGAAGTGCAGCTTGCCCAGGCCTTCGTCGAGGAACTTGCCCGTCATCTTTGGGAACCAGAAGAAGATGGCGGCGAAGATGCCGAAGACCGACCCGCCAAAGATCACGTAGTGGATGTGGGCGACCTGCCAGTAGGTGTCGTTGATCGCGTAGTCGACTGGCACGATTGCGTTGAACACACCGTCGACGCCACCGATCAGGAACATCGCCAGGAAGCCGATTGCAAACAACATCGCAGCGGTGAAGCGGATCTGCCCACCCCACAAGGTCGCTATCCAGTTGAACATCTTGACGCCCGAGGGGACGGCGATGACCATCGTCGTCGCCATTGTGAACAGCGTCAGGGGTACGCTTAAACCCGTCGTGAACATGTGATGCATCCAGACCGTGAAGCCGTAGACACCGATGGCGACACTCGAATACGCCACCGCGCGGTACCCGAAGAGGGGCTTGCGGGCGAACACCGGCAAGACCTCCGAAACCACCCCCATCGCCGGCAGGATCATCACGTACACCGCCGGGTGGGAATAGAACCAGAAGAGATGCTGCCAGAGCAGGGGGTTCCCGCCCTCCGCCGCGTTGAAGAAGTCGGTGTCGAGATAGCGGTCGGCGAAGAGCAGCGCCAGGACGCTGGCGAAGACCGGCGTGGCCGCCAGCACGAGCAGCGACGTCACCAGGATCGTCCAGCAGAAAATCGGCATCCGGTGCAACTTCATGCCCGGCGCCCGCATCGTCAGCATCGTCACGATAAAGTTGACCGCGCCGCCGATCGAGGAGATGCCGAGCACCTGCAGACCCATGATCCAGAGGTCAATGCCCGGGCCGCTTGAGAACTCCTCGCGGCTGAGCGGTGTGTATGACGTCCAACCGGCGTCCGCTGCCCCGCCGAAAAGAAACGCGCTGTACATGAGCGCCGCGCCGAGTGGAATCAGCCAGAAGCTGAGCGCGTTGATCCGCGGGTAGGCCATGTCTCGCGCCCCGATCATCAGCGGCACCACGTAGTTGCCGAGGCCCGCGCCCGCCGGGATGACGAAGAGGAAGATCATCGTCGTCCCGTGCATCGTGAATATCTGGTTGTAGAAGTCCTGGGAGACCAGGTCAGACTCAGAAGTCGCCAGCTGGCTGCGGATGACGAGGGCCATCAAGCCGCCGACCAGGAAGAAGAATACGGTGGTGATCATGTACATCATCCCGATCTTCTTGTGGTCGGTGGTGGTTATCCAACTCCAGAGCCCGCCACCGGGATGCGGCTGGGGCGTGGAAGGAGACGATGGAGTCGCTAGCGTCGTCACTTTCCCTGGACCTCCGTAACGTTCTCTTCACTCATGTCAGGTACCAAACCACAAACAGGGCAACCCAGACGACGTCGACGAAATGCCAGTAGGCCGTCGTGGCCTCCACCACCAGGTTGCGTCGCGACGAAAAGTCTCCGTAGAGCGCGCGCACGAGCACGAACACCAGCATTCCCAGGCCGCCCAGCACGTGGGCGCCGTGGAAACCGGTCGTGATGAAGAATGTTGAGCCAAAGGCGCCGTCCTCTGGACCGAAGTCGAGGATCGAATACTCGTAGGCCTGGCCCAGGATGAAGATCGTGCCCAGCACAATCGTCAACGCCGTCAGCGAGACAAACCCATCCCATCCCTTGCGCCGGTCCTGGCGCAGGGCAACCGTGGCGAAGTGAGCGGTGACGCCGCTGAGCAGAAGGATCGCCGTGTTGACCAGCGGGAAAGGCACCTCGAGGGTGTGAAAGCCCTCCGGGGGCCACGAATCCGCCTGTGCCCTGATGAAGAAGTAAGCACCGAAGAGGCCCGCGAAAAACATCGCCTCGGAGGCGATGAAGAGGACCATTCCCAGCATCCCGCTGCTGACACCCTCTTCGCCCCGTCCGGCGTGTGCTATCGGGACAGAACTCATTGCGCGGCCCTCATTCGACTATCAGCGTCCCCTGCATCTCCGTTGGATGGACATCACAGAGGAATTCGTATTCGCCGGCAGGCAGGTTGAACGTCACGGCCGCCATTTCACCGCCTGTGATCAGGCCGGTCGCGACCTCTTCGCCGGTCAGTGCCCAGTTGTGCGCCGCCACCCCCTGGTTGCTCAGCTCGACGGTCACGTCCTGGTCGGCGGGCGCCCTCATCTCATCTGTGTTGAATTCGTTATCGGTCGACGTAATCGCCAGCGGGGCGGGCGCCCCGTCGCCGCCGTCCCCGTCGCCATCCGGCTCGGAAGTGGGCGTCGGCTCGGGCTCAGCCGCCTGCTGCTCCGCCACCCAGGCGTCGAACTCCTCCTGGGTCACGACCTCAACCACGAGCAGCATCTGGGCGTGGGAAAGGCCACAGAATTGTGCGCACTGGCCCGAGAAGCGCCCGAGCTCGTTGGCCGTGAAGTGCATGCGATTCACCTGGCCGGGAATGGCCATGATCTTGTACAGGAACTTCGGCACGTAGAAGCTGTGGATTACGTCGCCACTCTCGATGTTCAGTTGCACTTTGGCGCCCTCGGGCACGACCAGCGCCGGCGGGTCCGGGTCCTCATAGTCAGGGATCTCCTGGATGTGGATGCCCTGCTCCGGATAGTCATACTCCCAGAACCACTGCCTGCCGATGACCGTCACTTCGAGGTCCCTCTCGTCGGCGCTCACAGCAGATCTCAGGTCCACAACCTGCGGGGCTGCCAGGGCGAAGAGGACGACGAGGATGACGATAGGGATCGCCGTCCACCCGAACTCGAGCTTGTTGTTGCCGTGCACCTGGGCCGGCTCATCGGCGCCGGCTCGGCGGGCGTAGCGGAGGCAGACCCAGATTATCAGCGCCTCGACCCCGACGAAAACCAGCATCGCCAGCGAGAGGGTGATGTTATACAACCAGTTGATGTCGTCGGCTTCGTCGGTGACCGGCGTGGGGAACTGAAGAACCGTGACGCTGGCGACGATCGTCGCTACCGCGAGCCCAAGGATCAGGACGAGTGCGAAGACTGTCCTCATGCTCTGCTTGGAGTCGCCACCCGTCGGAGAGTCCGCCATACCACCTCGCCTCTTTAGCGTTGAACCTCAGCGGTTCCAGAGCCAAGAGTAAGTGTAAAACTTCACAAAGTTAAGGGGAGTCGGATTCAGCCATCAGCCGGGCGAAGAAGTAAGTGAAGGCGACAAAGCTGGCCGTTTCGCCGAGCCCGCCCATCACCAGGCCGGCGACCTGCTGGTCGGCCATCGGAGAGATCCCCCACAATCGCGGCGCGGTCTCGTAATGCGCGTAAAGCACGTCGGGTGACGCGAACAGAAACACCGCCAGCAACCCCATCGGGAACCCGCTCACCACCAGGTACAACAGGCGCGCCGGCAGGCTCATGCGAATGGCAGCCGGCCACTCCTGCAGCAGCGGCCACCAGAAGAGCAGGCCCGACACGAAGAAGGCCAGGTGCATCACGACGTGGAGCCATAGGTTATCGAGAGCAGCGCCATACACGGGCGGCGCGTGCCAGAACCACATGTTCACCACGAACAGGAGGATCGCAACCAGGGGATGGGCCAGCAGCAGCAGGCGGCCGATTCCAGGCAGCTCGGAGAGCCGCCGGGCCTGCTGCGGCCCTATGCCAAGGATCAGCAGGGGCGGCGCGATCGTCGCAAGCAGCGCGTGCTGGACCATGTGCAGTAGCAGAAGGTAGGTATCGGCGCCGCGATCGATAGGTGAGGTAAGCGCAACCAGCACCGCCGCCAGCCCCGCCACGAACGACAGCGGCCGCCACCACACGAGCCTCTCGCCATCGCCGCGCTGCCTGGTTGCGAAGACACCACCCGTGTAGAGTCCACCGGCCAGCGCCACCCCGAAGAGGACGGTGGGTTCGAAAGTCCAGGCGCTCCAGCTCAGGTCACCGCCCGCGAGCAGGAAATCACCCCCCAAAGCGACCGCTTCTCAGTCGACCGGGTAACGGCTGGCGAGGAAAAGAAACAGCGCCAGCGTGCCGGCGCCAATGCAGACTGCGAGGACAATCGGTATGACTATGTCGAGTTCCACTCGGGAAGGACCTCCACGTGGTCTACGATCCAGCGGCTGGCGCGACGGACCGGGGCCTACAGGCCGGTTCTACAATGTTAAGAGCATCACCGGTCAGATACGAGGAGGGTCCATGCCGATCGAGGAAACCGACTTCACCACGGGCTCCGAGGTCTACACGGCCGATGGCGAAAAGTACGGGACCGTCAGGGACAAGGCCGAAACCTATCTACAGGTGCGAGTCCCCAACAACGCGCTCACCGACGTGGAAGCCTACGTTCCACGGGATTTCATCGCGCGAGTGGAAGGCGAGTCGGTTTACCTGGACAAGACGGCTGAGGAGCTGGCCGCGATGGACCTCTCCACCCCCACAACCCTATCCTGACGCAGAGCGTCTACGCGCGCACCCGCTGCAGGCCCGACGGCACCAGGTCCAACGCGGGCATGATCTCGCGCTGGTAGAACCCGAAGAAGCCTTCCTGGTCCGGCCCCACCTGGTGGACGCAAATGTGGTCGAAGCCGCCCGCGGCGTACTTGTTGATCATCTCAATGTGCTTCTCCGCGTCCGGGCCGCAGGCGATGAACTCCGCGATGTGGTCCTCGGTCACCGTCTCGGCGGCCTGCTCGTAGAACAGCGGCAGGGCCAGCTCCTGCGAAAGCTGCCCACCGATCGCCGCGTTCGGCCACTGTTTCAGGGCCGTGACGCGCGCGCTGGCTTCATCGCTGGCCCAGCAGACCGTCACCATGCCGTAACGCGGCTTGCCGGCGCCGCCTGTGTCGTTGAAGCGGCGCACGACCTCCTCGTCTGGCGAGGTCGAGCAGAAGGCGTCGCCAACACGGCCCGCCAACTCGGCAGACTCTGGGCCGCTCGCAGCAACAACCACCGGCGGGGGACTCTCGGGAAGCGTGTAGATGCGGGCATTCTCCACTGTGTAGAAGCGCCCGTAATGGCTCTTGTAGCCGCCCTGCCAGAGCAGCCTGATCACCTCGATGGCCTCTTCCAGCATCTCTAGCCGCCTGTTCGCCGGCGGCCACTGCTGGCCCAGGATGTGCTCGTTCAGCGCCTCGCCCGTGCCGACACCAAGGAAGAAGCGGCCCGGCATCATAACAGCGGACGTGGCCGCCGCCTGGGCAATGATCGCGGGGTGAATCCTCGTCGTCGGGCACGTTACGCCCGTGCCCAGCTCGATCCGGCTCGTCGCTTCAGCTATCGCCCCGATCACGCTCCACACGAACGGACTGTGACCCTGTTGGTCGATCCAGGGGTGGTAATGGTCGGAGATCAGGGCGAAGCTGAAGCCCGCCTCCTCCGCCATCTGCGCGTAGCGCACGAGGTCACGGGGTTGGTGCTCTTCGCTGGCGATCGCGTATCCCAGTTTCATCTCACGTCCTTACGAGTTCTCGCTGGCTGGAGGTGCCAGCAAAGAATCGCCGCCGGCAATCTCAAGCGTGGGAGCATAGCCCGCTCTGGTCGTCGCAAACCTGTATCAAGAGCCGCTGGGGCGAAGATCAGTCCCGCGAGCGCTCGGGATTGGGGACGGCGGACCACACGCCGGGCCGGCCAAGGTCGTGCAGCATGACCTCGAAGTTGCGCCGCCTGTAAACCGACAAGGCCAGCCCGAGCACTCCGGCCATCGGGATCAAGACCCCGGGCACGAGAAAGGCGAGGCCAGTACCCGTATCGTCCTCCTGCGTGATGAACACCCAGGCGATCATCGCCAGCGCGATCCCGAAGTGAAACATCAGCGCGAAGACCATCACGCTCATCTCGCGCGGCGGCGCCGCGAGGGGCGACGTCAGGACCGGAAGGTCCACACCGCGCACGCGCTCTTCCCTCCACATCGCCAGCCAGCAATCCTTGTGCAGCCATTGCTTGCCAAGGCGGCCGGCCAGTGAATAGTCCTCGATGGGCTGTGAGCAGCGGTGGCAGTCGGGGCGCATCGACTTCAGGATAGGATTCTCAGCTGCCACCCGCAGCATCTTCGGGCAGCGGCATCAGGCACGATGCGTCGCCACCCGCAGCGAGTCGTTGCAGGGCGGCTGCGCGTCCCAACGCCTCATTGACGCGCTCAAGCGGGATCTCACCGCTCAGGATTCCCAGCTCAATGCGCTCAATGAACCGCGGCAGCTGAGCGACGTTGTGCGTTGTCAGGAGGAGGTCAGCCCCGGCAACCAGCGCTTCCGCGGCGCCGCCCTCCGAGCCGGTGATCCGTGTTACGGCGCCCATGCCCAGGCTGTCGGTTATGACCACACCACGGAAACCGAGGTCGCGTCTCAGGAGATCGTCGATCACCGCCCCCGAAGTCGTCGCTGGCCTGACCTGCTCGTCGAAGGCGGCGTAGTGAAGATGAGAGGTCATGATCAGCGGGATGCCCGCCTCGATCGCCTCGACGAACGGCGGGAGGTCTATCCCGCTGAGCTCGTCGATTCCTGTCCAAACCGAGCTCAGCGCGAGATGCGCGTCGTCGGCAGCGCGTCCGTAACCCGGGAAATGCTTGAATGCCGGGATGATCCCTGCGTCCTGCAGGCCCTGGGCGAAGGCCGCGCTGTGCTGGGCAACGTGCACCGGGTCCGCGCCGAAGGCGCGACTGCCGATCTCGCCGCTGGCCGCGTTTTCGACATCGGCCACGGGGGCCAGGTTCACGTCGAAACCCAGCGCTCGCAGGTCGGCGCCAACGAGGGCTGCCGCTGCTCTGGTGCTTTCAGGCGTGCCCTGGCCCTGCGTACGAGCCGAGCCCAACGGCGGCTGCACCGTGGGCAGCTGCACGGTCCCGCCTTCGTGGTCGACAAGGGCAAGGGTCTCGCCGTTGCCATGGACGGCGCCGATCAACTCCTGCAACTGAGCCCTGTCTGTCACGTTGTGGTCGCGGATCAGCACTCCGGCCGGCCGGTGTCGGCTCAGCGCGTCGATCTCGGCGAGCGTAAGCTCGCTGCCGTTCACCGTCGCCACGAAGAGACGCCCGAGATCGTCGGGCGAGTCGTAAGGCGCCGGCGCACAACCCTCGCCCTGGACATCCGCTACGCCGGGCAGAGGCGCTGCGTCCTGCGGCTGCGCAGAGTCGGTCGGCGCGGGAGGCCAGGGGCCGGCGTCGTCGCTGCGGGAGCAGCCGACAGCGATAGGCAGCACCGCTAAGAACGCCAGGAGGGCGTTGCCGGACACGATCACAGCCTATTGGCGTGCTGTTGCGGGCGAAAGGCCGTCGGTCATCAGGACGCTCCGCGTCCGGATCCAGCCCACAACCAGCGCCACGGCCGGGGGCACGAAGGCAACGATGACTGGAGCGGCGACCGCCCACAGGTAATGCTCCCTGAAGAACTGCAGCTGGCCGCGGTATTGCTCGATGATGTCCGGAAGCATCCCCGAGATGGATGTGACCAGGATCAGCAGCAGCGTCCACCGCCCTGGCACGAGCGCCAAAAACGTGAGCGGCCAGATCATGTACCACGGGCGATACCAGCTGACACCAAACACGGCGAAGGCCAGCAGGATCAGCGCCAGGCAGGCAGCAAGCTCGCAGGCCGTCCGCCGCGACCGCCAGAACGCCAGCAGCAGCCCGGCATAGAGGACGGCGAACGTCCCGATCCCGGCCCACCTGGCCAGGCTCGACGCCGACTCCTCGTCCATCGACCAGCGCCAGATCAGCTGCTCGCGCAGCACCAATGGGGTGGAGGTGATGAAGCCCTCCCCCTGCTCGCGGACGCTATCGAGCGTTGCCCAGCCCTCCCAGAAGATGCCAAACGAGATCGCCGCCAGCCCCAACGCCAGCGATGCCCCGATCGCAGTGTCCCTCCAGAACTGCGGCCGGTCTGCTGCCAACAAAAACCCCGCCATCAGGAAAGGCGGCACCAGCAGCAGCGGGATGTATTTGATGAGGGCGGCCGCGGCCAGCGCCGGCAACACGAAGCGCCAACGGCGCTCGACCAGGAGCCAGAGGGCCAGCAGAACGAAGAAGAGCATCGTCACGTCGTTGTGACCGTTGCCGGCGATGCGCAGGACGATGAACGGATTCCAGGCGTAAAGGACCAGCGCAAGCGACTCCCGGCCAGGCGTCACCCGCCGCGCGATCAGATACACCAGCACCGCCGACGCCAGGTAATAGAGGCTCGTGTAGAACTTCAGCACGTGCAGGGCCGCGTCTACCCCCTCGCCCACCAACGCCACCGGAAACAGTAAAAGGAACCACAACGGCCCGTACGGCGCAGGCAGGCTGCCGTAGCTCTGTCCCACCGGAAAGGGATGGGCGTCGGGCGGCGTCACCATCGGGTTACCGCCGAATACAAACAGCGTCCGCGCGTCGGACACGTTGTGGATGAAGTCGACGGACATCGGCGGATACATGAAGGACAGGATCACCGCGAAAGCAACCGGGAAAGCGAGGAGGACAATGAGCGGGGGTGGCCTCTCGCCGGCTCGGAGCCAGTAGACGGCGAAGCCATAGAAGACGAAAAGCGCGGCGGAGGACGAGACGAGGAGCGCGCTGTTGGCCTGCCAGTCCGGGCCCAGCATCTTCACAAAGTCAAGCGTGATCCCCGGCCCCGGAAAGAACTCGAGAAACGACATGAGGATCGTCAGAGAAAGGTAGATAGCGGCGGAGGCGATGCCCAGCACGGCCACGACGTACGCCGTGGGAACACTGCTTCCGCTCTCACGTCCTCCCGCCGCGCGGGCCGCGCCTGCCACAGCAGGCATTCTCGCAGGGCGCAGCGGTCAGGGCGTGGCGGATTCCGGTCGGTCGAGCTCAGGGTCGCGAGGGGCGCTGTAGTCGAAGGTCTCCGACATCGGATGCCGAAAGTCCACGTAGGCCGCCCGCAAACGCTCGCGGAAGTCCTCCGCGAGTCTTTCGCCGCCCGCATCTTCCACGCCCGCGCCTTCGATGACGGCGTCGACAAGTGCGTTCCAGCCGTCCTTCGTCACGTGGTCAACGTCGCCGGCGTTGCGGACCACGACATCCAGCAGCGCGGCGAAGGAGCTTGCGCCCTCGGCCTCCCCAGCGTCCAGCCTGGAGAGCTCGGCGATGTCAGCTTCAAGCTGGGCGCTGCTCTCGTACGACCGGCGCGGCAGGCGCTCGAACAGCGCGAGCGTGCCCCGGTCGGTCTTCCCGACCAGCAGCCCGTTTACCAGTTGCTCGCGCGTGACGGGAAATCTTATGGAGGCGAGATACGAGTCCCGGTTCACGCAGATTCCCGCCCCGTCCGGGCCGGCGTGGAGCCGGTCGGAACCGGGGAACCGGTCGGTACGTATTTACCATGGGTCGGAAGACCCCCGAGGGTTTGGGTCGCCGCGGGCGAGGGGGTCCGCCGCGGCCCGGCCCTCACCAGGTCTATCTCCTTCCGATACGCTCGCGTCGCCATCATCGTGGGACAGGCGTCGAGTTGGCGGCGGCTTGCTTTTCCCTCTCGCGGTCCGCCGTCGTCCGGGCAAAAACCTCGGTCATCTCGCGGTTGAAGGCGGGAATGTCGTCGGGCTTGCGGCTCGTCACGAGGTTGCCGTCCACCGTGACCCCCTGGTCTACCCAATCGCCGCCGGCGTTGCGAATGTCATCCTGCAGGCTCTCGTCACTCGTCAGCTTTCGCCCCTCGACCAGGCCCGCGGAAACAAGCAGCCACGGTGCATGACAGATCGCGGCAATCGGCTTGCCCGCCTTCTGGGCGTCGCTAACGAAGGTGCGCGCCGTCGTCTGAGTGCGTATCTTGTCGGCGTTCACCGCACCGCCGGGCAGCATCACGGCGTCGTAGTCCGCGGCGTAGGCCTGCGCCAGCGAACGGTCGACGTCGATCATCCGTGACTTGTCCATGTGCTGAAACGCCTGAATCTGACCGGCCTCGGGGGCCAACACGTCCACACGGGCGCCAGCTTCGATCAACGCCTTCCGGGGCTCGACCAACTCCGACTCTTCGACCCCATGCGTGGCCAGCACCGCCACGCGTAATCCTTCCAGCCGCTTCCCCGGTTGCGTCATGAACTCACCTCCCATTACTGGCCAACGCTAGCCCTCGCCCGGTCGCCGACCTGTTAAGGACACCCTACTGAGATCGCAAGCGGATAAAAAGCGCCGCGTGACGCTTAATCTGAGATCGTGAGCAGCCAACCCGGGCGAGTTTTCGACATCAGCGTGCCGATCAGGCCGGGGATGATCGTCTATGAGGGCGACCCGGACGTTAATGTCTCCGTCGCGGCGTCCATCGCCTCCGGCGACATCTGCAATGTCAGCCGTTTGGAGATCGGCTCGCACACCGGCACCCACATCGACGCCCCTCGCCACTTCATAGAAGGAGCGCCCGGCGTCGACGAGATCCCGCTCAATGCCCTCGTTGGCCCGGCCTCCGTCATCGACGCCACCGCTCTGACCACGAACATCGACCGTGATGCGCTCATCCAACTCGGAGTGAGGGGGCCAGAGCGCATCATCCTGAAGACGCGCAACTCAAGCCTGTGGTCAAGCCAGGCGTTCTCAGCGGACTATGTCGGCCTGGCTGAGGACGGTGCGCGCTACCTCGTCGAGATTGGAGCACGGCTGGTGGGTATCGACTACCTCTCGATCGCCCCGGCCTCCGACCCAGTTCCGACCCACCTTGCATTGCTCGGCGCCGGAGTGGTCATAGTCGAGGGATTGGACCTTCGGGAAGTCGAACCGGGTGACTACGAGCTCGTATGCCTGCCGCTGGCGGTAGCCGGTTGTGATGGCGCGCCCGCCCGCGCCATGCTCCTCGAGCGTTGAGGGGAGTGTCCAGGCATTGAAAGCCCTCGCGCTGTATCCCGGCAAGCCGAACTCCCTTCACATCGAGAACATCCCAAACCCCACGCTCGCCGACGTGCCCGACGGCAACGGCGTCCTCGTTGAGATGCTCGCAGTCGGCGGCTGCGGGACCGACCTGGACATCAACGCCGGCGAGTATGGACGCGCCCCACGCGGTTCCGACTTTCTCGTCATCGGCCACGAGAACCTGGGACGGGTCATCGAGACCGGCCCGCGCGTCCCCGTCGACTTCGCGCCCGGTACACTCGTCGTCGCCATGGTCAGACGGCCCGGGCGCAGTATCTACGACCTGATCGGCCGCCAGGACCTGACAACCGATGACGAATACCACGAGCGCGGAATCAGCCTGCTGCACGGGTTCGCCAGCGAACGGTACGTGGACTCGGCGGATTTCGTCGTCCCCCTTCCCGGTAATCTCCGCGGAGTCGGCGTATTGCTCGAGCCCATGTCGGTGTGCGAGAAGGGGATTGAACAGGCCTATACGATCCAGCGCCGTCTCCAGGTCTGGCGACCGCAGCGGGCGGCCGTCCTGGGCGCGGGCCCCATCGGCATGCTCAGCGCCCTGGCACTCCGCCTGCGCGGACTCGAGGTGACCTGCTACTCGAAACGCCGCGCGCCTTCCCCCAAGAGCGCTCTTCTCGGCGATATCGACGTCAGGTACGTCAGCTCTGGCGAGCGCTCATTTGCCGAGGTGGCGACGGCTCACGGCCCGTTCGACCTCATCCTGGAGGCAACGGGATTCAGCCCGCTGGCCTTCGAGGCAGCCGAGGCGTTGGGGCCGAATGGCGTCCTCATCCTGGCCAGCCTGACTTCGGGCGAGCGGACGGCGGAGACCAGGACCGACGCCATCAACCAGGGCTTCGTGCTCGGCAACAAGGTCATGGTCGGCACCGTCAACGCTTCCCGCGACCACTTCATACGTGGCGTCGACGACATGGTGAAGGCCGAGGCCGTATACCCGGGGTGGCTCGCCCGGCTCCTCACCACCAGGGTGTCCGGCCTCGAATCCTACGAGCGTTTTATCAGCGAGCTGAGCGAGAACAAGGACGCGATCATGGTCTTCATCGACCTTGATCCTGGCTGACCGCGGCGGTCAACTCCGGATCGTCAGCGGGTCCGGCTTCGTCTGCCTGGCGAGGAGCGGCACGGGCGACGCCCTCGAAACGATCTGTGACAGTGGCTTCGGCTCACCGATGAAGTAGCCCTGTACGTAGTCCACGCCAAACTGACCAAGCAGCGTGACGGTTTCCGCGTCGGATACGAACTCGGCAACGGTCCGTTTGTCCAGGCCACGCGCGATCTCGACCATCGATTTCACGAGGTGCTGGTCCACCGGGTCGTGCGGAAGGTTCCTGATGAAGCTTCCGTCGATCTTCAGAAGGTCCACGGGAAGCTGCTTTAACTGGTAGAAGGACGAGAAGCCGACGCCGAAGTCGTCGATGGCGAACTGCGTACCGACAGCCTTGAGGGCGGTGATAAAGCGCAGCGCGCTGGTCAGGTCCCTGATCGCGGCGCTCTCAGTGATCTCCAGGGTCAGGTGGTCGGCCTCGATCGCGCTATCGCGCAGCTCCTTGCGGACCAGCGGCAGCAACTTCTTGTCCTCGAACGCCCTCGCCGAAAGGTTGGCGGCCAGTCGCAGGTCCTTGCCGGCGCTGCGTCCTGAGGCAATCGCGCGGATCGCCGCCTTGATCACCCAGCGGTCTATCTCATGGATCAGGTCACTGCGCTCGGCGTAGGCAAGGAACTGCCCCGGTAGCAGAAGCTCGCCCTCCTTACCGACCATTCTGAGCAAAAGCTCGTGCTGCGCGACGCCGCGGCCCACCTCGTGGATCGGTTGGGCATAGAGCAGCATGCGCCCGTTCTCAAGCGCCTCGCGAATGCGTTGTTCCCAATCACGCTGAGAGTTGCGGCGGGCGCTGCGAGCGGCCCCCGGCTTGTAAAAACGGAAGTTGTCGCTGCTGGCCTTGGCCTGGTACATCGCGGCGTCGGCGTTCGCCATTATCTCGTCGGGAGTAGCGCCGTGCGCAGGCATGATCGCGATCCCGATGCTCGCCGAAATCGTGATTGGCTCCCCCTGGATCGAGAGGCTATGCCTCCGAATGTGATTGACCAGCCTCTCGGCGGTGGTACGTGCCTGCGTCTCGTCTGCTTCCGGGAGCAGGATGGCAAACTCGTCGCCACCCACGCGCGCGATTGTGTCGACCTCCCGGGTGCAGTTGCGCAGGACGCCGGAGATGCTGGTCAGCAGATCGTCCCCCGACCTGTGCCCATAGTGGTCGTTGACCTGCTTGAAGCCATCGAGATCGATGAAGAGCAGAGCCGAGGTGCCGCCAAAACGGCGTACCTGGGCCATCTGGCGATCTAGCTCCTCCTCGAAGCGGCGCCGATTGAACAGCTCGGTGAGGGGATCGTGGTTGGCCAGGTGGACAAGGCGATCCTCGAGGCGCGCCCTGCTCTTTTCCGACTTGGCCTTGTCCTCGAACGCCGCCTCGAGGTAGCGATGCTGCCGGCCTATGGTCTGTGAGCCCTTAAAGGCGACCACGCTGAGGCAGACGAAGAGACCTCCCAGGCCCAACCCGAGCGTCATGATTATGCGGTCAATGGCCGTGTCGATGGTTGCGGCAATTGGCTCGAACGCTACGTCGACCGAGATCGCCCCGCGCACCTCGCCGGTGAGCGGGTCATTGAGGGGCGCGAGGACGTTCAACACGCGGGAGCCGTCCGCCTCCCTCTGATTCGAGCTGACCTCCCCCCTCAACGCATCCTCGACTGAAGCGGGGGCCGAGACGCTCCCGTCTGCCGGAGCGCCCAGCACGACCTGCCCAGCGGCGTTCCAGATTGAGACGCCGCGGATCGTGTCCGACATGACGCCGCCGTTGAGGAGAGCGCCCAGCTCGATGACCCGCGCCGGGCTGAGACCGCCCTGGAGGTCGGCGTCGGAGAACTGCGACCCGACGTGGGCGGCCATGCTACCTGAAACCTCGCCCTCGACTGCCTGTACCGCGCTGTCCGAGACGACATCGCGCACAACGAGAAACATCGCGTATCCAAGCGCAACCGTAATGGCCAGGGCAACGACCACAAACTGGAGCGCCAGGCTCACGCGCACCCGGGGTAGATGCAAGACGAATCCTTAGATGGCTTTCGGGAAGAATCGGAAGATCGCCGTGGCCCCAACAGCGCTCGCCTGGCGAAAAGGCGGGCTAATGGCTTCCACCAGCGGACCCGGGAGTCCCGCGAGGCTACCTCCATGGCGAGTTCGAAAAGCGGTACCCCTTGAATCGCTTCAACCGGGCTCCTCTCACGAGAGGGTCGGGGGTGAGGCACTCGCAGAGTACCTAACCCGACAGAGACTCGATGGCCCGTTCCAGCACCGAGAAGCCCTCATCGAGCTGCTCATCGCTGATTACCAGCGGCATTAACGTCCGGATGACGTTACCCCCTGCGCCAGCTTTCATGACAATCAACCCGCCTTCGTAGCAAGCCTTCTGAATCTGCGCCGTCTCAGCGGTGGCGGGCTCCTTGCTCTCGCGGTCCCTGACAAGCTCCATCGCGCACATCGCTCCCAGCCCGCGGACGTCACCCACGATGGCGTGCCGCGACTGGATCCTGTGCATCCGCTCCTGCACCGCGTCGCCGATCTCGCGAGCTCGCTCGATCAGCCCGTCGCGCTCGATCACTTCGATGGCGGCCAGGG
This sequence comes from Dehalococcoidia bacterium, assembly GCA_009377665.1. GTDB lineage: Bacteria > Chloroflexota > Dehalococcoidia > WHTO01 > WHTO01 > WHTO01. The sequence continues at coordinate 11,230 of WHTO01000022.1, read as the reverse complement.
CCGCCTGGCAGGCGATAGGGTTGCCGCCGTAGGTCCCCCCCAGGCTACCCACCGGCGGCGCATCCATGACGTCCGCGCGGCCCGTGATCGCGCTCAGCGGCGTCCCGCCTGACAGCGACTTGGCCAGCACAACCATGTCGGGCTCGACTCCGAAGTTCTCGATGGCGAACATCCTGCCGGTCCGCGCGAACCCTGTTTGCACTTCGTCGGCGATGAAGAGTATGCCATGCTCCTCGCAGATGGCCTTGAGGCCACGGTAATAATCCGCCGGTGGGATAACGAATCCTCCTTCGCCGAGCACCGGCTCGACGATCACGGCCGCCACGCTTTCCGCTGCGACCTGCGACCGGAAGATGTCGTAGATCGCCTCCGGCGAATGCGCGTGACAACTGGACTCCCGGCAGTCCGGGCAGCGATACGCGTATGGGAAGGGCAAACGATAGATCTCAGGGAAGAACGGCCCCATGCCTTCCCGGTAGGGACGGACCTGGCCCGTCAGGCTCAGCGCCAGCATCGTCCGGCCGTGGAACGCGCGCTCGAACGCGATGACCGCCGTTCGTCCCGTGTACGCCCGCGCGATCTTGATCGCGTTCTCGATGCCTTCGGAACCGCTGTTGAAGAGGATGGTCTTCTTCGCAAAGCTGCCCGGCGTGATCTGGTTCAGCTTCTCGGCAAGCCTCACGTAGGGTTCGTAGAGGGTCACCATGAAGCAGAGGTGCAGGTAGTCGTCGGCCTGCTGCTTGATCGCCTCGACGATCCCCGGTGCACGGTGCCCCGAGTTTTGCGCCCCAATGCCGCCCGCGAAATCGATGTAGGTATTGCCGTCGACGTCGGTCAGAAGCGCCCCGTCCGCGTGGGCAACCGCGATCGGCGTGTTGTGGCCGAGGCCGCGCGGCGTGTGCTCCTCGGTGAGTCTAAGTAGCTCTCGGCTGCGTGGTCCCGGTATCTCGGTCGATATCTGAATGCTCGTCACGTTCCAGGTCCTTTCGCTTCGCCCGATGCGCCCGATCTTATCGCCCGCTCTCCCTGATCGCTCCCCGGCCTCGAATGCGCCCTCGCCAGCAGGATCCTATGCTGACCGTACCAAGCACTTCGATGGGAGGAGCCCTCTTGCAGACGCACGGCGATGCGGCCAACGCGGCGGCGGTTAAGGACATCGACAGGAAGCTGAACGAGTTCGCGAAGAAGATGGACGCCCTGTCCCGCAAGCGGGATAGCGGCAAGATCTCCGACGCCCAGTTCTACGCCGAGTACTTCCCATTACAGGCGCAAAGCGTAGAGCTCCAGGCCCGGCGAAACTCGCTGGCCGGCTCGGGCTATCGGCCCCGCTAGAGCTGCGCAGGGGAGACCGGAGTGGCAACAAGCGCAGACCTGACCCACACACCCGCGACGGAGCTTGCCGCCGATCTCCGCGCCAAAAGGGTGTCTTCACGCGAGATCGTCCGCGCCATCCTCGACCGCATCGATGAGCTGGACGGCCAACTCCAGGCCTTCGTCACCAGGATGGACGACAGGGCAATGGCGATGGCTGGTGCCGCGGACGACGCCCTGGCTCGCGGCGAGGACCTCGGCATCATGCACGGCCTGCCGGTCTCGATCAAAGACCTGCTGGCTATCGAAGGCGTCCGCAGCACGCAGGGGTCCCTGGTCTACCAGGACAGCATCGCGATGGCCGACTCGCCGGCCGTCGCCCGTCTGCTGCGCGAGGGCGCGGTCTTCATCGGCATGACCAACAGTCCCGAGTTCGGGATGGTCGGCTGGACCGACAACCGCGTCTTCGGAAGGACCAGCAATCCGTGGGACACCTCGCGGACCGCGGGCGGGTCGAGCGGCGGGGCGGGCGCCGCCATCGCCGCGGGCATGGGGCCGCTCGCCGTCGGTACCGACGGCGGAGGTTCGATCCGCATCCCCGCTTCCTTCTGCGGGATATTCGGCCTCAAGCCGACGTGGAACCTGGTCGCCAAGCCAGGCTCGCAAGGGGGATGGCCAACCACCAGCCACGCCGGACCAATGACACGCACGGTCGCCGACGCTGCGCTGATGCTGGACGCGATGGCCGGGTACGAGCCCGGCGTCGCCTATTCGTACCACCGGCCGGTCGCCAGCTACTCGGAAGAGATCGCGAAGCCTATAGGCCGCCTGCGCATAGCGTGGTCTCCCGGCATGGGCTACGCCACCGTCGAACCCGAGGTCGTCAAGGTGGCAGAGGCCGCGGCCCTGCGCTTCGCCGAACTCGGCTGCATCGTCGAGGAGGCGGCGCCCGATTGGTCAAACCTGGCGGGACCTCTCAATCCCTTCGCCACGATCTCCAGCGCCGAAACCCTGACCGGCCTCGAGGACCTGCTCGAAGTGCGTCGCGACCAGATGATGGACTACACGATCCGCGTCATCGACGCCGGGAGAAACGTTACCGTAACCGACTACATCAGGGCGCAGCAGATCCGCGCCCAGCTCTGGGAGAAGCTCACCGCCTTCTTCCGTGAATACGACCTGCTGCTGACGCCGACGCTCGCCGTCACCGCCTTCCCCCACGGCGCGCCGCCCGGCCGCATCGCGGGCAAGGAGGTTGCACCATTCGCCTGGTCGCCCTTCACCACACCCTTCAACCTCACCGGGGCGCCCGCGGCGAGCCTGCCGGTCGGCTTCGACAGCAATGAGCTCCCAATCGGCCTCCACCTCGTCGGTCCGGCGTTCCAGGATCACGTCGTGCTGCGCGCAGCAGCCGCCTACGAAGAGGCTTTCCCCTGGGCTTCACAGAGGCCTCCTCTGCGCTGACCGCAGTTCCTGACTTGTTCGACAACGGCTCGTACCATTAACGTGTGGTCGAATACCTCAGGCTCGAACAGATCCCCGATCTCAACAGGCCCGCCTTAGTCCTGGCCTTCGAAGGCTGGAACGACGCCGCCGAGTCGGCCTCAGGGTCGCTAGAATTCCTCGGCAGGACCGTGGGAGCCCGCCGCTTCGCCGCCTTTGACTCGGAGGAGTTCTACAGCTTCACCGAGACGCGGCCCATGGTGAAGCTGAACGAGGACGTGAGGGAGATTCAATGGCCCGACTCCCACTTCTCCTACGCCCACCGCGAGGGCGATGGCCGCGACCTGATCCTGCTTCGAGGCGTCGAGCCCCAGCTGCGCTGGCGGACGTTCTCCCAGCTGGTCTCCGGGGTGGCCCGCAGCGCCGGCGTCGACCTGGTCGTCTGCCTGGGGGCTCTCCTGGCCGAAGTACCGCACACCCAGCCTGTGAGAATCACGGGTACCTCGACCGATCCTGAGCTGACATCGATCGTGGGGCTCGAGCCATCCCGTTACGAAGGCCCGACCGGCATCCTCGGCGTGCTCCATCAACACTTCAAGACCGAAGGGATCCCCTGCGTCAGCATCTGGGCCAACGTGCCGCATTACATACCGGCCTTCCCCAACCCGCGTGCCACCGTGGCCCTGCTCGGACGCGTCAATTCGTTGCTCAACCTCGAGCTCGACCTCTCGGAGTTCGATTCGCGTACCGCCGAGTTCGACGAACAGATCCGCCAGGGCCTCTCCCAGAACCCTGAGGTCGCCGAGTACGTGAGCGAGCTCGAGAGCCGCGTGGGCGAGGAAGACGAGCCCCACGTTGTGACCGAGGACCTGCCCAGCGGCGAGTCCCTCGTCGCCGACCTCGAGAAGTTCCTGCGCTCGCAGCGTGAGGACGAAGGCAAGGAGTGAGCCCGGTGATCCGGCTTGTCTGAGCCCGCCGTCACGGAGGTGCTGGTCCGTGGACTCGTTGTCGGGTTGTTCCAGGAAAACTGCTGGGTTATCGGCAACCGCCGTAGCGGCGAGGCCATCTGCATAGACCCCGGCGACCAGGCTGACGACATCCTGCACATGGCAGCGGAGATGGGCGTGAAGATCAAGGTCATCGCCAACTCACACGCCCACATCGACCACATCCTCGGCGTTCCCGGGATCAAGGCCGCCGGAAACACCGACTTTTACCTCCACAGGGGGGACCTCGAGATCGCCCGGGGCGCGGCGGCCAAGGCGCGCAACTTCATGGGGGAGGTCGAGCAGCCCCCCGACCCGGATCACTTTCCCGAACACGGCGACGTGATCGAGGTCGACGGTGTAAGCCTCCGGGTCCTGCACACCCCCGGCCACACCCCCGGCAGCCTGTCCTACTTCGGCAACGGAATGCTCTTCAGCGGCGACACGCTGTTTCGCGGGTCAATCGGCCGCACCGACCTCCCGGGCGGGGACCTCCAGCAGGAGATGGCGTCGATCGTCGACACGCTGCTGGCGCTACCCGACGACACCGTCGTGCTGCCAGGCCACATGGACGAGACCCGCATCGAGACGGAGCGCAGGACCAACCCCTTCATCCTCCAGGAGCTGGCCCGCCGCAGCGGGCAGTCCGGATACTAGTCCCCGCAGGGCTCGTCCGGCAGCGCCGCCGCCTCCGGCGACCCCCCCGCCTCGAACTCAGTCAACAGGTACGTCAGCTGGTCGACGAACTCGAAGCGCACCAGCTGGTGCGGTGGCTCGACGTTGACCCAGGCGATCCGCTCATGGCCGGGACCGCCACGCACAAGGATGCGCCAGGCTTCGAACCGGCCAGCCGGAACTTCCACCGTCTCGGGGCCTGCGACTCCGAAGAACAGGGGAAAGTCATTGATTGGCTGACCGTCGGGGCGAGCGGCGAAGACGGCGTTGGCCGCCAGATCGAGGCCATCCACGAACGCCAGCGTCCGCACGAGGAACACCTCGCTCAGGCTGTCATAGGCATTCTCCGGGACGTCGCCGCCCTCGGTCCTGGCCTCTCCGCCCGAGGCGAAGACATACTCGACGAAGTCACCCGCGTAGAGCACCTCAAGTTCCAGGCACTCGTCGCCGTCGTGGATCTCGCGGACCACCTCGGCAGGCTTAAGGTCATCGGCGCCCGCGCTTATCCGCCAGCGGTCGCTGTTGTCCTCGTTAACGAAGCTCTGAGCCAGGGCCACGCTATCTCCCTCGGTCTCGACAGTCAGCGTCCCTGAGCCGGCTTCCTCGCCGGAGTCGTCCTCAAGGTGATAGGTGGAGACCTCGCCGTCCTGCCAGGGGACCTGGCTGACGACGTCCTGGGTTTCAACCTCCGGGGCCTCGGTGGCCTGGCAGGCAACAGCCAACAGGATCAGCGGGAATGCCGCCAGGAGGGCGGCGCGCGGTGATGTCCTCAACAGGCGTTCAGGCGGCCACCGCCCCGAGCGCGGCCTGGACACGGTCCAGCGCCTCTTCGACGTCGGCGCGCTCGATGCCATAATGCGTGACCATGCGAATTCGCCTCGCGTCGAGCGTCGTTGCCAGGAGTCCGCTCTCGCGCAGGCGCGCGGCGAGGGTCGGCGCGTCCTGCCCCTCGATGGCGAAGATGATGATGTTCGTCTGGACCGACCCGGGCCGCAGCACGACGCCGGGGAGGCCAGCCAGGCCGTCGGCCAGCCAGCGCGCGTTGGCGTGATCATCCGTCAGCCGCTCGACCATCGACTCGAGAGCGACCACACCCGCGGCGGCGATGATGCCTGCCTGCCGCATACCCCCACCCAGGATTTTGCGGTTCTTGCGCGCCCTGGCGATGAACTCGGCGCTGCCGCAGAGGACCGAGCCGACCGGGGCAGCGAGACCCTTGGACAGGCAGAAACCAACCGAGTCAGCCTCGCGGGCGAGGTCGGAAGCCGGCACACCCAGGGCGACGGCCGCGTTCAAGATCCGCGCACCGTCTATGTGGACCCTGACGCCGCGAGCGTGAGCGACGTCAGCTACCGCACGGGTCTCCTCGGGGGTCAGCACGGCGCCGCCGCAGCGGTTGTGGGTGTTCTCAAGACAGACCAGCGCAGTCTGCGGGAAATGCAGGTTCTGACCGCGTATCGTCGCTTCGACAAGGCTCGGGTCAAGGCGGCCGCCTTCATCGTTCGGCACGGGGCGGAGCTGGACGCCGGCGACGCCAGCGGCCCCGGCGACCTCGTACTGAAGTATGTGCGCCTCGCTCCCGAGGATCGCTTCCTCGCCGCGCTGGCAGTGGGTCATGACCGCGACCAGGTTGCTCATCGTGCCCGAGGACACGAAGAGACCGGCCTCCTTGCCCATCGTCTCCGCGGCCAGCGCTTCGAGGCGGTTGATGGTCGGATCTTCGCCGTAAACGTCGTCGCCAACCTCGGCCGTCGCCATCGCCTCGCGCATGGCCGGGCTTGGGTGCGTTACGGTGTCGCTGCGCAGGTCAATCGTGGGTGGCATCGGCTTCTTCCCAGGACGGGTGCAGTGATCGCAGGATAGCCCGCCGCGCCTTTAGAAACCGCTTCTCGCAGGGTGGCGGCGATCAGCCGCGTGGCCAGAGCGTTTGGAAGCCTTCGCCGCCCCGAATTGCCCCGCGCACGAGTTCACGTTCGGCGCCCTCCAGCCGCTTCCAGGCCGCATCGCACATCAGTCCGGGATCGCCGCTGGCCACAGCGGCACAGCGCCTCTCGAGCCGTCCCCAGATACCGGCGGCACGGAACGATTGCAGACCGCGGGGCCACTGAAAGGACATGATGCGTTCCGGTAATGGCAGGCCGGGACGCAGCTCCTTGATCGTGCGGAAGCGTTCCTCCACCGAGCCCGCCTTCGGTACCACCTTGAGGACCGCGCCGGTGCCGTCCTCCCTGGCATCGAGCAGCAACCTGTCGTCGACAAGCGCGAAGCGCACGACCAGCACCTCCGCATTGTCGATTACCCGAAAGACCTCATCGAGATCGATCCCGAACTCTTCCATCCACCTGTCTCCGGTTATCGGTGTCGAACGGCAGCTGCCGCCCAAGAAACCGTAGCAAAGGCAGCGTCGACGCCACCCGGGAACGCCGTCACGCCCTGGCACCTGTGATTCCGCTGAGACAAACCGTCGTCCCGCCTGGCGCGGGCTCATGCACGGAATGTGGCGCCCAGCGAGATCATGCCGGTAGTCAATGGAGCGCAGGACTCGTAGCATCCTCGCCTCACTGCGATGCGCCTCTACACAAGGAGCATTAGCGACCGGCGCCAGCGCCACGTCCCGTAGCCTCTGCCGCCTGAGCTCCATATTCTGTCGCCCACAGGGCACGGAGGAGCAGTCGTCGAACGTTCTGCCGACGAAGAGCGACCAACTCAAGCGGCCCGTCGCCCTCGATGTCCGATGTTTGCTCGACAGCATTCGTCAGCGCGATCTCCAGAGCTTGAAGCGCTTGCTCGAAAGCTTCTTCGGACTCGTCAAACCAGACCAGGGCATCAGAGCCAAAGAGCGTCCGTCGGTCCGCATCCACCAGTGGCCCCGCTCCGGAGCCAACTCGCGGTTTGACTGGAACGAAGTGCTCAACGGCATCGTCGTCTCGATCCTTCTCGGCCCTGGCGATCAGGGCTGCTTCTTCTTCAACGCTAAGCGTACGTTTTGCCATAGCTGTAATTCCTTCGGCTTGCTCGGCCAGCCAATGATGGCCCGCCATATGTCATCGGCGCAGTCGACTTCAACTATAGGGATCGTTCACCATCGAATGCGCAGGTCGGGCCCAATAAGCCAGTGCGTTCCTGACCGATCCCCCGCCCGCTGGTCAAGGAACAGGACGGGGTCAAGGATAGCGACCTCTCGCACGATGGCCTCGGTGAGACCGACAGCTTTCTCCACAAAGTGATGAAGGTTCCTCTCATCGAACTCCCAGCCCCTCAGAGTGAAGTCGTCAACGGGCCGCATTCTCTACTTAGTGTCACATGTACAAGCATTGCCTGGCGATCTCCGACGCGATAGGCACCAGCTTTTGATTCCTTCCTGGGACGGACCACCGCCTGATTACCCCGCGATGTGGAATGGCCATTCTCGGCCGTTCGCGCTACCCGCGGCGCCAGCAGAGGATCCCCTGCAGGTCGGGCATAGGGCGCACCGTGAATCCTGCCCGCTTCAGGCGCTGCCCGACGCCCCTGGCGAGGTCCTTCCCGGATCGTCCTCCAGGGTCGCCCGTGTAATGGAAACAGCGGGCGCCCGGCTTCAGTACGCGGAACAGCTCGCCGTAGAAGGCCTGGCCGTAGAGCTCTCCGGCCCGCGATAGGCGCGGCGGGTCGTGGATGGCGGCGTCGAAGCTCTCGCTTTCGAAATCACGAATCATCTCACCCGCATCGCCGGTGATCTGCGTGATCGCGGGGTCCTCGAGACCGGCGCTCAGCGGATTCACATTACGGATAGCGATGACGCCCGGATCGACCTCAATCGTCATCACCTCCCCCGCGCCAGCCGTGCGGCAGGCGATGGCGGTGTAACCGAGGCCGCTGCAAGTATCGAGCACGCGCGAGCCCTCGCTCCGCGGGACGACCAGCTTCGCCAACCGCATCGTGTATTCGATGGGGTCGCCAACAGCCGTCACGTGCATCTGGACGCCGTCGATGTACAGGATCGGCGTGCCCCACCTGGTCTGGCGCAGGCTGTAGTGGACGTAGTGAGCGCCGGGCAGATCATGGACGGCGGCGATCACCGGCAGGTCGCCTGCATCGCGCTTCCCATCACTCACGAGTCACTCACGAGCGCCTTCACCATCGCCGGGTGCGGGACCGCGTGGGTCCCCGGTGAAGCGGACTACACGTCGCGGCGGCCGCCCGTCGAAAGCGCAGCCTGGGCGGCGGCCAGCCGCGCCCCGGGGACTCGATAGGGCGAGCAGCTCACGTAGTCCAGCCCGGCGTCCTGGCAAAAGAGCACGCTGGCGGCGTCCCCCCCGTGCTCACCACAGATACCAACCTTGAGGTCGGGGTTCGCCTTGCGGCCTTCGTCCGTGGCCAGCCGGATCAGTCGGCCCACGCCGTCGACATCCAGGGTTACGAAGGGGTCGGCGGGCAGAATCTCCTGCTCCAAATACGTCGGCAGGAAGCGCCCTGTGTCATCGCGGCTGAACCCAAACGTCATCTGTGTCAGGTCGTTGGAGCCGAAGCTGAAGAAGGACACCTCGGGAGCGATGGCAGCGGCGGTCAGGGCCGCTCGCGGCACCTCGATCATGGTCCCGATCTTGAATTCAATCAGTCCTGGCGCCCCGAGCTCTGCCAGCGTTTGGGCCGTCACCTTCACAAGGCGGGCGCGCAGGCCGCGCATCTCGTTCACGTGCCCGATAAGAGGCACCATCACCTCCGGATGGACCTCGACCCCCTCGCGCTTGACCTCGACAGATGCCCGCACGATTGCCCGCATCTGCATCTCATAGACGCCCGGGTGCGTGATACCGAGGCGCGAGCCGCGGTGGCCCAGCATCGGATTGGCCTCGTGCAGTCCGAACTCGTGTGCGGGCGCGTCAAGCAGGCGGATCGTCAGCGGCCGCCCTTCGAGGACTCGCAGCAGGCCGGCGAAGTCATCGCACTGGAACTCCTCCATCTCGGCGAGAGCCTTGCGGTAGGCCCGTACCTCGGCGTGCGATTCGAACTCTATGTGCGCGATGTGCAGGCGCTTCTCTATCTCCGCGCGCCCGCCGGACGGCACAGCGGCCAACTCGGCCTCGAGCGATTCAACGCGGCCCTGCAGCGAGGCGAAGGCTTCGGCGTTCTGCAGCAGGCCCTTGATCCTCTCGACGCGGTCGGGGGCAAAGAACATGTGCTCCGTCCGGCACAGTCCGATGCCTTCGGCGCCGAACTCAACGGCCCGCCGGGCGTCCTCCGGCGAATCGGCGTTGGTGCGCACACCCAGTTTGCGCTCGCCATCGGCCCACGCCAGCAGCTCGCCGAAACCGGAGATCTGCTCGGGGCGCCGCACGAAGGTCTCGATCTCCCCGGTGAAGACTTCACCGGTCGCCCCATCGATGCTGACGGGATCGCCCTCATGGACCGTTGTGCCGTTGACCGAGAGGACTTTCTTGCGCACGTCGATGTGCGCCTCCGACCAGCCGACGACCGCCGGCTTGCCGAGCCCGCGCGTGACGACGGCAGCGTGGCTCGTCATGCCGCCGCGGGCCGTCAGCACACCCCGCGCGGCGAAGATGCCATGAATGTCATCCGCGCTGGTCTCCTCGCGCGCCAGGATCACCGCCTGGCCGCTCTTGGCCCTGGCGTCGGCCTCGTCGGAATCGAAGACCAACAGCCCTGAAGCCGCGCCGGGTGAGGCGTTGAGGCCCTTCCCGATCATGCGCTTTTCGGAAACGGCGACGGCCTTCGCCTCGTCCTTGAAAACCGGCACGACCAGCTTGTTTATGTCGTCCGCGCTGACCCGTTCGATGGCGTCACGCCGATTGATCAGTCCCTCGCCGACCATCTCGACGGCCATGCGCACGGCCGCGGCTGCCGTGCGCTTGGCGGACCGCGTCTGCAGCATGTAAAGCTTCTTGCGCTCAATGGTGAACTCGATGTCCTGCGCGTCACGGAAGTGCTGCTCCAGCCGCTGCGCGATGGCCGCCAGCTCGTCGTAAAGCACCGGCATTTCCTGCTGCAGGTTCTCGACGGTCTTGGGCGTCCTGATCCCGGCGACGATATCTTCGCCCTGGGCATTGGGAAGGTACTCGCCGTAGAGCCTCCTCTCTCCCGTCGCCGGGTCGCGGGTGAAGGCCACGCCCGTGGCGCTGTCTTCTCCGGCGTTGCCGAAGACCATGGCCTGGACGTTAGCGGCGGTGCCCAGGTCGTGGGGGACGCCCTCGTGGTTCCGGTAGGCGATCGCACGCGGGTTGTTCCAGGAGCTGAAGACGGCAGTGATCGCACGCTTCATCTGGTCGCGGGCGTCGGTCGGAAATCGCTCGCCGGACTTCTCCTCGGCGATCTGCCGGTACTCCGCTACCACCTCCCGCAGCGCCGAGAGCGAAAGCTCGGCGTCGGTAGCCACTGCCTCCTTCCTACGCCACTTATCGAGGACTTCCTCGAAGGCATCGCCGGGGATCTGCAGGACCACGCGGGAGAAGAGATCGATGAAGCGGCGCTGCGAGTCGAGGGTGAAGCGCTCGTCGCCCGTTAGCCGGGCGAGGCCGGCGACGGTGTCGTCGTTGATACCGAGGTTGAGGATGGTGTCCATCATCCCCGGCATCGAGAACTTCGCGCCCGAGCGCACCGACACCAGGAGGGGGTTCTCCGGATCACCAAGGCGCCGGCCGGTCTTCTCCTCAATGCCCTCGAGGTGCTGCTCTATCTCTGCAACGAGCTCGGGCCAGAGCTGCCTCTCCTCGTTCAGATAACGGTTGCAAGCCTCCGTGGTGATCGTGAAGGCCGGCGGCACCGGCAGGTCAAGCGAGGCCATCTCAGCCAGGTTGGCGCCCTTGCCACCGAGCAGG
>WHTO01000198.1 GCA_009377665.1 Dehalococcoidia bacterium | reverse complement strand
CTGCTCACCGTACTTTCCGAACACGTTGCGCTTCTTGACGTGCTCCGCCCGCTCTCGGCGGGTCAGCGGCTTGGCGTCGAAAGCCACGTGGCAGATCAGGTCGAAGGGATCGAGGTCCCGCCCCAGCTCCTCCACGATCGGGCCGAGCGGCAGGCCCTCGGCCTCCAGCTCCTCGACGATGGCCTGCTTGCGCTCCGCTGCGGTCCAGCGGCGGAGGAAGTCGTCGAGGCTGGCGAAACGCTTGCGCAGCGCCGTCCTCGTGAAATCCCGCAGGCTCTCGGTGACGAGCTTGCCGCTCTCGTCCAGGTACTCCACCCGCTCCGCGACGATGGCGGCGGCGACCCCGTCGACATAAATCTTCCTTCCCTTGCCGCCGCCGGGCGACAGCGAGATGTCGGGCGCGCCGTCGAGAACGGTTTCCTCGCCCTCGGGCGCATAGGGGTCGCTGGCATCGTCCAGCTCCGCCGGGGGCGCGTCTTCGGGCGGCGCGACCGGATCGCCCTCGCCGGGTTCGTAAATCTGCACCGGCTCGCCGTCGAACTCCGGGTCCGCGAAGTGACTGGTGGCGCCGCGGAAATCGATCAGGGTGAAGTAGAACTTGCGGGTGTCCTCGTGCACGCGGGTTCCGCGGCCGACGATCTGCTTGAACTCGGTCATCGAGCCCACCTCGCGGTCGAGCACGATCAGACGGCAGGTCTGGACATCGACCCCGGTCGAGAGCAGGCGGGACGTGGTGACGATCACCGGATAGGACGATTCCGGGTCGATGAAGTTGTCGAGCTGTTCCTGGCCGTCCCTATCGCCGCCGGTGATGCGCATGACGTAGCGATGGTTCGCCGCCACAAGGTCCGCGTTCTCGTTGATCAGCGCCTGGCGCATGCGGGCCGCGTGCTCCTGGTCGACGCAGAACACGATGGTCTTCTGGAAGCGGTCGCCGTTTTCCCTGAGGAAGGCCGTGACCTTCCGCGCCACGAGCTTCGTGCGCTCGTCCAGCACAAGCGTTCTGTCGAAATCCCTGGTGTTGTAGATGCGGTCCTCAACCTCGTCCCCCTCGCGGTCGAGCTGGCCTTTTTCGGGCCGATAACCCGACACGTCGCGGTCGATGTGAATCTTGACGACCTTGTAGGGCGCGAGGAAGCCGTCGTCGATGCCCTGTTTCAGCGAGTAGGTGTAAACCGGGTCGCCGAAATAGGCGATGTTGGAGACGTACTTCGTTTCCTTGGGGGTCGCGGTGAGGCCGATCTGCGTGGCCCCGGAGAAGTATTCGAGGATTTCCCGCCAGGCCGAATCTTCCGCTGCGCTGCCGCGATGACATTCGTCTATCACGATCAGGTCGAAGAAATCGGGAGAGAGTTCGTGGAACAGCTTCTGGCGTTCCTCCGGCCCGGTGATCGCTTGGTAGAGACCGAGATAAATCTCGTAGGCCGTGTCGATCCGCCGCCGTCGGTCCAGCGCGAGAGGCAGGTCGACCCTGCTTCCGTCGTCGCGTTCGATGGTCTTGCTGCGCGTGCTGAGCTTGGCCATCGCCGCGCCGAAGGGGCGGAAGTCGTTGACCATCGTCTGGTCGATCAGCACGTTGCGATCGGCGAGGAACAGGATGCGCTTCCTGCGGCCGGCCTTCCACAGCCGCCAGATGATCTGGAACGCGGTGTAGGTCTTGCCCGTGCCCGTCGCCATGACGAGCAGAACGCGATCCTGTCCCCTGGCGATGGCCTCGATCGCCGCATTGACGGCATTGACTTGGTAGTAGCGCGGCCCCTTGCCGCCCCCGTCGGCATAATAGTCTTGGAGGACAACCTCCTCGGCTTCAGGCGTCAGCCCCTTCCAGGTGCGGTAGCGCGCCCAGAGATCGGCCGGCGAGGGAAAGGCGTTGAGGGACAGGTCCGTCTCGGCGGGCTCGCCGATGTCGGTGCGGTCGTGGAACAGGAAGCCGTCGCCATTCGAGGAGAAGACGAAGGGTATGTTCAGCGTCTCGGCGTAGTCGAGCGCCTGCTGGATTCCGTCGCCGACGCCGTGTGCGTTGTCCTTGGCCTCTATCACCGCGAGGGGGATGTTCGGCTTGTAGTAGAGGATGTAGTCGGCGCGCCTGGCCTGCCCGCGCGTGACCAGCCGGCCACGCACGATGATGCGGCCTCTGGTGAAGCCGACCTCCTCGCGGATCTGCAGCATCTCGTCCCACCCGGCAGCGCGCAGGGCAGGGGTGATGAATTTGGTGCGGATGTCGGTTTCGCTGAGGATCTTCTTGTCCACCGCACTTTCCTGTCATATTGCAAGGCATGTTCCCCATTTCTAAGAGGGAGCGCAACCGGCAGTGGCGACGCTGCATGTCATTGCTGAAACGCAGCCTGCACCTCGCGAGCCTGCGACACCCCATCCTCACTTGATCATTGCCGCTATGCTTGCTTCTCACGTCGGTGGACTGCATCGCTTTGGACTTGGCGCCACGGCCGCTGCTCTTATCGGCCGCAGCAGCCTCTCCCGCTGCTCCTCCCACCCCATCGGCAGGGGCTCCAGCAGGTCGGTGAGCTGGATGCCCTCCCGCAGCCGCCCGTCGAGGATCGCCTCGACCACATCGGGGGCCAGCAGGCTGAGCCGCATGACTCGGCTGAGATAGGAGGCGTTCACCTTCTCCGCCTTCGAGATCTCGCCCAGCGTCGCGTACTTCCCGTCCTCCAGCATCCGCCGCCAGCGATGCGCGCGGGCCAGCGCCCGCACTACCGTGTCATCCGGCTTCGGCGGCGCCGCCGCCCATGGCGCGGCCTCGTCGGGCGCGACGATCGTCTTCCACCCGCCCAGGCGGCGGAAGGTCATCGGGATGCGCACGGTGAGAACCTCGCCGTCGAACGACCAGCCGCCTGTCTGCTGAGGCTGCGCCGCCGTCATGCCGCGTCCTGCCGTGCGGGCTGCGCCGCGCGCAGCTCCTCGACCAGGCTACCGAGCCCTTTGAGGCGCAGCCGGATCTCCAGGGCGTCAGGGGCCACGTCGATGCGCTCCACCAACAGCTGCACGATCCGCGCCTGCTCGGCGGGGAACAGCGCATCCCAGACCGCGTCGAACGACCGCAGCGCCTCCCACACCCCGGCCACCATCTCGGGGGCGGTGAGCAGCGTCCGGAGCTGGCCGATCACCGCGCCCTCGACCTCCGCCGCGGGCACGCAGCCGATGGGGCAGTCCCGGAAGCCGGTGCGCAGCGCATGCGCCGAGACGTAGTAGCGATAAAGCTTCCCCTTCTTCCTTGTGTGCGTCGGCGTCATCGCCCGGCCTCCCGGCCCGTAGATCAGCCCCTTGAGCAGCGCGGGGACCTGAGCCCGGGACCGGTTCGCGCGCCTGCGCGGCGCCGCGGCGAGCGCCGCCTCCACCCGGTCCCAGAGTCCCGGGTCAATGATGGCATCGTGCTCGCCCGGGTAAGCGGTCCCCTTGTGCACCGCGTCCCCGACATAGACGCGGTTGCGCAGCAGCTTGTAGATGATCCCCTTGTCGAACGGCCGGCCCTTTTTGACCGCCCCGTCCCGCGTCACCCGGCTCTTCGTGGTCCGCCCCTCCTCGTTGAGCTCCCCGACCAGCCGCGTCATCGAGCCAGGGTAATGAACCGCTCGTATATCCGTTGCACCAGCTTCGCCTCTTCCGGGTTCACCACCAGCTTCCGGTCCCTGACGTCGTAGCCCAGCGGCGGGTGGCCTCCCATCCACATGCCGCGCCGGCGCGACGCCGCGACCTTGTCGCGGATGCGCTCGCCGATCACCTCGCGCTCGAACTGCGCGAACGACAGCAGCATGTTCAGCGTCAGCCGCCCCATCGAGGTGGTGGTGTTGAACTGCTGGGTGATGGAGACGAAGGTCACCCTGTTCGCCTCGAACAGCTCGACCAGCTTCGCAAAATCCGTCAGCGACCTGCTGAGCCGGTCGACCTTGTAGACCACCACCGTGTCGATCCGCCCCGCCTCGATGTCGCCGATGAGCCGCTGCAGGGCAGGGCGCTTGAGAGTCCCCCCGGAGATCCCCCCGTCGTCATAGCGGTCGGGGACCAGGAGCCAGCCCTCGTGGCGCTGGCTGACGACATAGGCCTCGCACGCCTCGCGCTGGGCATCCAGCGAATTGAACGCCTGCTCCAGCCCTTCCTCGGAGGACTTGCGCGTATAGACCGCGCAGCGGACCTTCGGAACAGCCATCGTCATCGGGGTTTACCCTGCACCCTGAGTCCGAAGAACTGGGGCCCGTTCCAGCGCGTCCCCGTGATGGCGCGCGCCACCGCCGACAGGCTCCGGAACCGCCTGCCCTCATACTCGAACCCGTCGGTGAGCACCGTGACGCAGTGCTCGATGCCCTGGTAATCGCGAACCAGCCTTGTACCCGTCGCCGGCCGATCGTCGGCGCGCCTGCGCCGCTGGCGCCCCTTCACCCGGTCGTCCTCGTCCTCGGCCAGGGCGTCGAGCCGGGCCCGGGTGCG
>WHTO01000197.1 GCA_009377665.1 Dehalococcoidia bacterium | reverse complement strand
AAGGAGAAACGATGAGCAAAAACTCGATCTGGAAGTAAAAGGTATGACCTGCGACCACTGCGTGAAGTCGGTCACGAGCGCGGTTGAAGAGGTCCACGGCGTCAGTTCGGTCGCCGTCGACCTCGCTGCCCAGTCTGCCGTCATCGAAGGCGAAGCCCTGGACGCACAGGCGATTATCGAGGCGATCACCGAAGAGGGTTACGAGGCGACCGTCAAAGCCTGAGCGGACGCGCCTCGGAGAGAACACCCATATGGCAAACGCGAACACTAACACCACCATCTCCCTCGATATCGAGGGGATGACCTGCGCCAGCTGCGTCCGCCGCGTTGAACGCACGCTGAGCAGGGTTGAAGGTGTCGAAGACGCCAACGTCAACTTCGCCTCCGAGAGGGCTCAGGTAACGACGCGCGACGGCGTGGCGATCGGCGACCTGGTCGCCGCCTCCGGAAGGCCGGGTACGGGGCGAGCGAAGCAACCCCGGAGCAAGCGGGGCGGCGCGAGGCGCACGCGCAGGACACGCTGCGCACGCTCCTCATTGGCGCACTCCTCGGGGTGCCGGCCATCGTGCTCTCGATGGCGATGGACCTGGCCGGCGTCGTGGTGGTCGGCGCTGAGCGCACGCAGATGTGGCTCGTGCTGTTGCTGGCGACGCCCGTCCAGGCGCTGCTCGGCTGGCGCTTCTATCGCGGCAGCTGGGCGTCGCTGCGCCACCTGAACCCGAACATGGACGTCCTGATAGCGATGGGCACCACGATTGCCTGGGCCTTCAGCGCCTGGGTGGTCGTCTTCGACCGCCACTACGCCATGTACTTCGACGTCTCCGTCGCCGTGCTCCTCTTCATCACCCTGGGCAAATACCTGGAAGACCGCTCGCGCGGCGCGGCCACCTCGGCAATCCGCGCGCTGCTGAACCTCAGCGCCAGGTCGGCGACCATGGTCCGCGATGGCGCCGAAATCGAGGTGCCGGTCGAGCAGCTGACGCCGGGCGACACGTTCGTCGTGCGCCCCGGCGAGCGCGTGCCGGTCGATGGCATCGTTCGCGATGGCCTGAGCGCCATCGACGAATCGATGATCACGGGCGAGTCCATCCCGGTGGAGAAAAGGCCGGGCGACCATCTGATCGGTGGGACCATAAACCAGGCCGGGCTCGTACGCGCCGAGGCGACAGCGGTCGGCGCCGAAACCACGCTGGCACGGATGGCTCGCATGGTCGAAGAGGCGCAGGGCTCAAAGGCCGAGATCCAGCGCCTTGTCGACCGCGTGGCAGCGGTCTTTGTGCCGGCTGTCATCGTCGCAGCGGCATTGACGTTCGCGGGCTGGATGCTACTTGGTAGCGGCGACGACCCCGCGATCGACGCGATGCTGGCCGCCATTGCCGTGCTGATCATCGCCTGCCCCTGCGCGCTCGGGCTGGCCACGCCGACGGCGATCATGGTCGGTACAAGCGTCGGAGCCGAGCGCGGCATTCTGATCAAGAACGCGGACGCGCTCGAACGTACCCGTGGGCTGCAGGCCATCGTCCTCGACAAGACGGGCACCCTTACGCAGGGGCGGCCGGAGGTCACCGACGTCGTAGCGCTCGGCGAGCTGGCAGAGGACGAGCTGCTGGCGCTGGCCGCGGTGGCCGAAAGGGGCAGCGAGCACCCGTTGAGCCGCGCCATCGTCGATGCCGCTGTCGAACGCGGATACGAGCTGGGCGACCCGGCGGACTTTCAGTCGCACGCGGGGCGCGGCGTCACCGCGACGGCGCTGGGCAGGCGCGTGATCGCCGGCAACCTCGCGTTCCTGCACGAGTCAGGGTTGGAGCCCCACGCTGAGGCAGTCGCGGCGATCGGCCGCCTCGAGGAGGTCGGCAGGACCGTGATCCTGATGGGCGTCGATGGCGGCCTCGCCGGCCTCGTCGGCATCGCCGACGAGGTCAAGAAGGGCGCGCCCGCGGCCGTGCGCGACCTCAAGGATCTCGGGCTGCGCGTGATCATCGCGACCGGCGACAACGAGCGCGCGGCCGCCCGGGTGGCAGAGGCGGTCGGCGTCGACGAGTGCCACGCGGCAGCCAGGCCCGAGGACAAGCTCCAACTGGTTCGCCGGCTGCAGACCGAGGGCGTCTCGGTCGCGATGGTGGGCGACGGAGTCAACGACGCCCCCGCCCTCGCCCAGGCGGACATCGGCATCGCTATGAGCACCGGTACCGACGTGGCCATCGAGGCAGGCGACATCACGCTGCTGAACGGCGACGTCTCTCGGATCGCCGAGGCGATAGCGTTGAGCCGTGCCACGCTGGCCGGGATCAAGCAGAACCTGGGCTGGGCCTTCGGCTATAACGTGCTGGCGATCCCGCTGGCCGCGGCGGGGCTACTGACGCCGATCATCGCCGGCGCGGCGATGGCGCTGAGCTCGGTCTCTGTCATGCTCAACAGCCTGCGTCTGCGCGGCACGGCAAGGCGCATCGCCCAGCGTGGCAGGCGCTCCTGAGGCCCGGGTTCCCAAACGGTCCCTACTCGGTGATCCACGCGTCGATGCCGCGGACGTAGTCGACCATCTCATCCGGACGGAAAAAGATGGCCAGCTCACGCGCGGCCGACTCCGGCGAGTCCGAGCCGTGGATCAGGTTCCGCCCCAGGTCGAGGCCCAGATCGGCCCTGATCGTGCCGGGGCCCGCCTTTTGGGGGTCGGTCGTGCCCATCGTCTGGCGCGTGGCCTGCACGGCTCCGGGTCCCTCGATGGCCGCGGCGACCACGGGGCCCGACGTGATGAACTCGACGAGGCCCGGATAGAAGGGCTTACCTTCGTGCTCGGCATAGTGGCGGGCGGCCATCTCCTTGGAGATCTGCAGCAGCTTCAGGCCGGCGATGCGCAGGCCGCGGCGCTCCAGGCGCGAGACGATCTCCCCCGCCAGTCCGCGCTGCACGGCGTCGGGTTTGACCAAAACAAGTGTCCGTTCTGTCTCAGGCAAGGCTCCTCCTTCTGGGCGATTCTAGGCACTGGATGATTTAGCGATTCGGCGGCTGTTGGACCGCCGGACGGAGATAGACCGGGAGGAGGTCGCGCGCGTCCCTCGACGCACCATTATCGAGCGCCTGGAGCCCCAGCAACGCAACGTTGAGTGGCCGCCGCTGGCCGGCCACGCCGGCCACCACCGCGACCACTCCCTCTCGGTCGGGGACAAGATCCGCGGGCGCCTCTCCGACGACGGCGCAGTCTGCCGGGATTGACCCGAGCAGGTCGCCAGCGGCGACGAGGATCGGCTCCACAAGCGTCGAAACGCCATCCTCCGCGCGCTCGTAAGCGGCGATCGCAAAGTCTGAGCGGCCAGCGCGATGGACGGCGCACACGCGCGGGTAGCGGCGCAGCCAGCGCTCGGCGTCCGCGCGCAGCCTCGGGACCCCCACCGCCGGGATGTCCAGGGCGTAGGCCAGCGTCTTGGCCAGGCTCACGCCAACCCGCAGCCCCACATAGCTTCCCGGCCCGGTGCAGGCGACGATCAGTTCCAGCCGCCGCTTGTCTACGCCGTTGCAATCAAGGAGAGCAACGATCGCAGGCAGCATCTCGACCGAGTGCCGGCGATGGCAGTACCACGATCGCTCGTGCACCAGCCCGCCCCCGTCCGTGAGTCCGATTCCCGCGTAATCCGACGCGCTGTCAATCGTCAGCTCGATTGGGCCATCTCCTTAAACTCGTCGAACAGGACCTCGGCCCTTCTGCCGTGAGGCGTCAGTTCCAGTCCGCGCTCGGTTTCGCCGAGGTAAGTGAAGCGCAGATCGAGATGCTCCGCCGGCATCTCCTGCCGGGCCCGGTCCGCCCACTCCACCACCAGCACACCCTCGGCGGCCACCTCGGGCAGCGAGAGGTCGGCGACCTCCTGGGGCGACTCCAGCCGGTAAAGGTCGGCGTGGTAGAGGCGCAGCCTGCCCTGGTACTCGGCCAGCAGGATAAAGGACGAGCTCTTGACCGGGTCGGTGATCCCCAAACCGAGGGCGATGCCCTGCGTGAACCTGGTCTTGCCGCTCCCGAGCTCGCCGTCCAACAGCAACACATCGCCCGCCTGCAGGAGGGGGCCGAGCTTCTGCCCGAGGGCGAACGTTTCGTCCGCGCTGGCGGTGCGGAGCGTCAGGGGCACTTCGATAGTCTAGTAGCGATGCCCGAGCGCAAGGGGCCGCGCCCCGCGTGCCTCTATTAGGCTGTGTTCTGTGCGCGTCGCCCTGCTAGCCGACATCCACTCCAACCTGGTGGCGCTTGACGCCGTCCTGAAGCACGCCGCGGAGCTGGGCCCCGTGGACGAGCTCTGGGTGATGGGCGATCTCGTCGGCTATGGCCCGCGTCCCAACGAATGCATCGCGCGGCTCAAGGAGTTTCCCCACCGCGCTGTCGCCGGGAACCACGACAGGGCGGCGTTGGGCGCGATCTCGATTGAGGACTTCAACCCCTACGCCGCGGCCGCCGCCGAGTGGACCAGCGACGCGCTGTCGCCGGAGAGCAG